>JAJZQW010000004.1 GCA_021802985.1 Acidobacteriota bacterium
GAACACGTCGAGCGCCACGGCCACGGTCCACGCCACCACCAGCATCACCCTGGATGCCCCCCTGGTGAACGCGACCCAGATCCTCAAGGTGGATGGAGTGATCCAGGCCAACGGCGGCCTGACGACGACCTCCGGCGGGGCCATCCCCGGCAACCTCAACATGGCTGGCGGTGGCCAGTTCGGCGCCCAGGTCCAAGCCCCCGACGCCACCCTCGGCGGCAAGTCCTTCCTCGGCCACCAGCACCAGGCCCAGGGCGCCACCGCCATCACCACGGTCCCCGTGTAGAGGCCCTCCCACCATGACCGCCCTCCTCCCCAACGTCCCCTACTGGCAGCCCGCCCTCGGCGGGCTGGGCCAGTTCGTCACCGGGCTCGATGACCTGGCGCAGGCCATCCGCATCATCCTGGCCACGCCCAAGGGCAGCCTCCCGCACCGCCCGGACTTCGGGTGCTCCTTCCTGGATGTGCTGGACATGCCCCAGGGGCTCGGCACGGCGCGGATCATCCGCGAGGTCATGGAGGCCGTGGCTCGCTACGAGCCCCGGGTGAAGGTCTCCAAGGTCCAGGTGGACACGGCCACCTACGGGCTCTCGGCTGTGACCGTCTACTGGGTGCCCCAGGGTGATGCCACCACTGAGCCCACCGCGACCACTGTGCCCTTCGACGCCAATGGCAATGCGGGCGCCTTCGTCCCGCTCTCCTCAGTCGGCGTCCCCGGCGGCGTGGCCCCGCTCAACACCTACGGCATCGTCCCGCCGGAGAACCTGCCCGGCGCTGAAGGCCTGGCCGGAATCATCCCCGTGGCCGTGGATGGCGGGGAGGTCATATGAGCATCAAGATCCGCGTCCTCCAGTTCAAGCGCGGCCTCCTGGATCGCCTGACGGCCGCCGGCATCCTCCCCGGCGAGCCCGCCATCGCCTGGGATGACGACACCCATCCCCGCCTGCTCATCGGCGACCGCATGGGCGTCCCACGCGAGCTGGCGGCTCCGGCCCACGTCCACCTCATCTCCAGCATCACTGGTCTCCAGGCCGCCCTGGACACCAAGGCCTGGGGCGGCGGCGGCATCGCCTGGAGCCAGCTCACCGACATCCCCGGCGTGGCCGCCTTCACGAACGATGCTGGCTACCTCACGGGCATCACCAACGTCATGGTCACCGCCGCCCTGGGCTTCACCCCAGCCCATGCCGTCCACACGCACCTCGCTGAAGATCTGCCGGCCTATCCAACATTGATGTCCCTGGGGGCCGTTGCGACTAGCGATCCTAGGCTGTCCAATGCCCGGACTCCACTGGCGCACACCCACCCGACCTCTGATGTGACCGGGCTTCAGTCCGCCCTGGATGGTAAGGCGGCTGCTGCCCACGCTGCGGCCCATGCGCCAGGTGGTTCCGACACCCTGCCCTGGACCGATATTCATGGCAGAGGCACCACCGCCGCCAAACCAGCCCCCAGCGCGTTAAACGCTGGATATACCTATTTCGACACGAATCTCGGGAAACAGCAGAGGTCCAATGGTTTCGCCTGGGAGGATTGCGAGGGATTAGGGGTGGGGGGTGGGGGAGGCAGTATTACCACCACAGGCTGGATGTGGCCGAAGGTCAGTTCCGTTCCACTGATGACTTCCAGCACCGCGCCATCCGGAGTCGCTTCAGCATCTAGCGAGTATCCGGGCACACCAGCCTGGCAGGCATTTTCTGAAAATCATGGTGGCTGGGTCACAAATGCCACAGGCTTATCAACGCCCCAATGGCTTCAATATGCGTTCACCAGCGCCAAAATCATCCTCTCGTATTCTATTCAGCCCTGGAGCAACGACACCTTCCACCCGCGCTGGCTTTCTGGGTGGCACTTGGATGGGTCGAACGATGGCACAACCTGGACCACGCTGGATACCCGAACGGCCATAATCCAACGGGATTGGGTCCCATTTCTGCCGAACTACTACGCCGTAACGGCGCCAGGGTCCTACCGCTATTACCGACTCGTCATCACCGCCAACGGTGGTGACCCCTATGTCGGCCTTCAGAACCTGGGCCTTTACGAATCCTGATCGGAATTCCCATGCCAACTTATCTCGCCCCCCCCTTCCTCGAAACCGATCCCTCCGTCCTGGTGGATGCCCTGGTGGCCGCCTTCGAGACCGTAAGTGGCCGGAAGCTCTACCCGGCCCAGGTCGAGCGGCTGTTGATGGACCTGATGGCCTACCGCGAATCGCTCGTCCGCCATGCCATCCAGGGAGCTGCCGAGCAGAACCTGGTGGACTTCGCCACGGAGGCCCGCCTGGAGGCCCTGGGGCGCCTGGTGGGCGTGTCCTCCCGCATCGCCGCCACCTCGGCCACCTGCACCTGGCACCTGACGCTTCCGGAGGCCCTGGGAGCGGACTCCGTGACGCCCATCGGCTTCCAGGCCATGAGCCCGAACGGCACGACCTGGCAGACCACCACTGAGGGCATCATCCCCGCGGGCCAGCTCGCCGTGAACGTGGAGGCCCAGGCGGTGGCCCCAGGGGCCGCTGACAACGGCTTCGCGGTGGGCGCCAACTTCTCGCCTCTGACTGGCAATCTCGCCATCACGGCGGTCACTGTCAGCGAGGGCGGGGCGGACACGGAGACGGACGACCAGCTCCGGGCCAGGATCCTGCTCGCCCCCTTCGGATTCAGTGTGGCCGGGAGCTCCGGAGCCTACCGCTTCCACGCCCTGGGTGCGCACCCCTCCATCGTGGATGTGGCCGTGGCGAACATCGGCCCTGGCCAGGTCGGGGTCTATCCCCTGACCGTCACGGGCCTGCCCTCCGCGGACGTGAAGGGCCTGGTGCTGGCCGCCTTGTCCGACGAGACGGTGCGGCCCCTCTGTGATGCCGTGACGGTGGCCGATCCCACCGTGGTCCCCTTCGTTCTGGAGGTGAACCTGACCACCTTCGACACGGCCGATAACGCCGTGGTGCTGGCCAACGTCCAGGACATGGCTAGGTCCTATGTGAAGGACCGCGCCGAGGGGCTTGGGAGAGATCTCATCGGTAGCCAGATCATCAAGCTCCTGAGCCTGGACGGCGTCTACAAGATCGAGCTGGTCGGCTGGGCGGATCGCGTGCTCACCCCGAACGAATGGGCGGATGGCACGACCATCCCCACCATCCACCTGATCGGGAGCGCCCATGGCTAAGAGCGCGGACCTGCTCCCGCCGAGCATCGCGGACACTCGGAGCCTGGCCATGGCCGCAGTGCTGGACCGCCTCGATACCCTGCCGATGGCGGTGGTGGACCAGCTTTATGACCCGGACCTCTGCCATGAGGAGGCACTCACGCCCCTGGGCCACCAGTTCGGCGTCCTGGATGGCGGAGCATGGTCCCTGGCCTCCACCCTGGAGGCCAAGCGCGGCCTCGTGAAACAGGCCCTTCAGCTCCAGAAGCGGCGCGGGACGCCCTGGGCCATGAAACAAGCTCTCGCCAGTATCGGCTGGCCTGGCCTCGCCATCCAGGAACGGACCACGGACTGGGCCCACTTCAAGGTCTACCAGCCCATCGGCGGCCGGTCCCTCTCGCTGGCCGACCTGGCGCTCCTGATCCCTGTCATCAACGCCTGGAAACCAGCCCGCTGCATCCTGGACGCCATCGAGCTGGGCGTGGTCTTCACCTCCGAGGTCGTGGGCGCCGGGCCCCGCTATGACGCGGCCCACCTCCACGATGGGGCGATCCTTTACGAGGGCTCGGTCCTGGACACGATCTCCTACGTGAAGGTGGGGGCTGGAGCCCCGAGCGTGGTCATCTCCGGCCTGACTGTGGCGCACTTCCCCGACCACAAGGTCATCACCTTCAACGTAGACACGGCCACGGCGAACGGCCTGGCGCTCGACAGCTACTCGATCCACACAGCCGGAGGCACCGTGATCGCAACGGCCACGGCCGCTCCCGTCTCCAAGACCTCCGACGTTTCCCTCGCCATCACATGGACCTTGAACATCGTCTAAGGAGCGCTCCGTGAGCACCATCCAGGAAACCGCCGTCTGGCCCGCCACCATCAAGCAGCTCGACACCACGGACCCCGTGCTCGGCGGTGCCACGGGTGCCTCAAACCTCCCCCTCCAGGGCCTGACGAACCGGACGGCCTGGCTGAAGGCCCAGGTGGAGTCCAAGGCTGATGCCGCCCACACCCACGCCATCGCAGGCGTGGTGGGCCTCCAGGACGCCCTCGATCTGAAGTCCGCCTACAACCACACCCATGCCATCGCGGGTGTGACAGGCCTCCAGGCCGCCCTGGACGCCAAGGCCCCCTACGTCCACGTCCACGCCATCGGCGACACCACGGGCCTCCAGGCGGCCCTGGATGCCAAGGCCGCCGCCACCCACACCCACGGCATGTCTGGCATCGCTGGCCTCCAGGCCGCCCTGGATGCCAAGGCCGCGGTGGGCCACACCCACGCCATCGCCGATGTGACAGGCCTCCAGCCCGCCCTGGTGGACCTCCCCAACCGCCTGGCCTTTGGCATGGGCCAGGTGGCCCATGGAGCCACGATCCCGCTGCCCTACTACAAGGACGGCACCCGGGCCACGGCCGCCCAGATCGTCCTCCTGGATGTCTCCAAGCGCATCCAGACGAACGGATCGGGCGGGGAGGCCACGGCCTGGTCCGACGAAACCTACGTGGACCCCGGGACCCTCGTGGTCACCGCCCGGAAAGTGATTACCGGAGGCGGTGGTGGCGCGAACTCCGGCGCCAACGGCACCGCCAACTACACCATCATCTGCATGCGGTAGCCGGTCCCGAGCGGGCATCATGCGCCGCGTATGGCCCGCCAAACCAGCCGCGTATGGCCCGCCAAACCAGCCGCCGCGTTACAGCCACCTGGAGGGGCGGGCAGAGTGGCGCCGGGAGCATCCGCGCTGCGGCGTGGCCCAGGGCGTCGAGAAGGGAAAGGGCGGCGCGCATCACACCCTCGCCCAGCGCCGGCTGCCCGCGCGCCACCGGAGCATCCGGACGTGGCCGCGGTTCGATAGGCGCATGCAGAGTGCTTCCTCCCCATCGTTCAGGAACCAGCAACTGGCGGTGGCGGTATGGCGGGGGGTCACGGTGATGGTGCGGTGGGCCTCGCCCTGGGTGTCCGCCTTCGCCGGGTCGGCCATGCCCGGTGGCAGGGGGACGCGCGCGGGCTTCCCCCAGTGCACATGGCGGCCAAGACGGATCGGCAGATGGTTGGAGTCCTGGCCGTTGGCCAGACCCACGGTGATGTTCACGCCTCGGGCCCGGGCCAGGATGAAGGCCTGGTCCAGGCTGTCGGTGAGCTCGTGCTGGGCCGCGGTCAGTTCGGCGTGGCCCGTGTCCCAGTGGGAGACGCCCACGACCGCCAGGAGTCCCGAGACGCCCATGGCGACCGTGAGTTCCAGCAGGGAGGTACCCCGCTGGGAGCCCCGGCCTGCGCCGGTGGGGTGGAAGCGGAGCAGGCCGGTGCTCATGGCGGCCCCCTACCGGAGCGCGGACGCGGCGTGGGGCGTCGCGGCCAGGAAGGGCTTGAGCCGGGCGAAGGACTTCTCGCCGATGCCCTTCACGTTCATCAGCTCCTCCGGGCGCTGGAAGCCGCCGTGCTGCTTGCGAAAGGCCAGGATCCGCTCAGCGGTCTTCTGGCCCACGCGGGGGAGCTGCATGAGCTCGGTCACCGTGGCGGTGTTGAGGTCCACGGGCCGCTGCGGCTGCCGGGGAGCCTTGCCGGCCGCGGCGAGGGGAAGGGCCAGGGCAAAGGCCAGGGCCAGGGTGGAGAGGGGTTTGAGCATGGTTGCCTCCTTTCAGGGCGACCATGAAACATCGAAGTTCGTGCCATTTAATTAATTATTGAAATAATTGTTGTAATGAAAAATATATTTTATAATTATGTAATTTATTTATTACAAAATTTTATATATTTTTATTAATTAATTAAATATCAACATTTAAATTAAGTAATATTTTATATTTAATTATTAATTAAAATGACAAATTAATTTGACCAATCAGGAACGGCAAGTCCCTTCAGGAGAGGCTTCAGGGGCGGAGCCAAACCGACTATCCTGGAAAGGTTCGAGGAGCGCTGCAAGCCACCCGATCGGTGACTCAGGCTCGGACCCCGGCGCTTGCCGGTGTGTGGATCCAACGGCGCTCACCTGACAAACCCGCCGGGTTTGGATGCTGGGTGGGCCTGGACCCGCCGGTTCCCCCGGCTCCCTTGTGAGGAGCTCCCATGGGCCCGACCATCACCCGCATCGACTTCTGCGTCGCCGATCTCTCCCTGGCCGCGTGGGGTCGCAAGGAAATCGCCATCGCCGAAGGCGAGATGCCCGCCCTCATGGCCATCCGCAAGGAATACGCCGCGCAGCAGATCCTCAAGGGGACGCGGATTGCGGGTTCCCTGCACATGACCATCCAGACCGCCGTGCTCATCGAGACGTTGAAGGCGCTGGGGGCCGACGTGCGCTGGGCAAGCTGCAACATCTTCAGCACCCAGGACCACGCCGCCGCCGCCATCGCCGCGGGGGGCACACCGGTCTTCGCGGTGAAGGGCGAGACCCTGCCCGAGTATTGGGACTACACGCATCGCATCTTCGACTTCGAGGGCGGCGCCAACATGATCCTGGACGATGGGGGCGACGCCACCCTGCTGCTGCACCTGGGCGCCCGGGCCGAGCAGGATCTCCATGTTCTCGACCACCCCGATAGCGAGGAGGCCACGGTGCTCTTCGCCGCCATTCGCAAGCGCATCGCCGAGCAGCCGGGCTGGTACGCAGCCCAGTTGGCCAAGATCCAGGGCGTGACCGAGGAGACCACCACCGGCGTGCATCGGCTGTACGAGATGGCCAAGAAGGGCGAGCTGAAGTTCCCCGCCATCAACGTCAACGACAGCGTCACCAAGAGCAAGTTCGACAACCTCTACGGCTGCCGCGAGTCCCTGGTGGACGCCATCAAGCGCGCCACCGACGTGATGGTGGCCGGCAAGATCGCCGTCGTCTGCGGCTACGGCGACGTGGGCAAGGGCAGCGCCCAGGCCCTGCGTGCGCTGAGCGCCCAGGTGTGGGTCACCGAGATCGATCCCATCTGCGCCCTCCAGGCGGCCATGGAGGGCTACCGCGTCGTCACCATGGATGAGGTCGCCGATCAGGGCGATATCTTCGTCACCTGCACCGGCAACCTGCGCGTCATCACCCACGACCACATGCAGCGCATGAAGCACAATGCCATCGTGTGCAACATCGGCCACTTCGACAGCGAGATCGACGTCGCGAGCCTGGAGCAGTACGCCTGGGAGGAGATCAAGCCCCAGGTGGATCACGTCATCTTCCCCGACGGCAAGCGGATCATCCTGCTCGCCAAGGGCCGCCTCGTGAACCTGGGCTGCGGCACCGGCCACCCCAGCTACGTCATGTCCTCCTCCTTCGCCAACCAGACCCTGGCCCAGATCGAGCTGTGGACGAAGCAGGGCCAGTACGCGGTGGGTGTCTACACCCTGCCCAAGCACCTGGACGAGCAGGTGGCGCGCCTCCAGCTGCAGACCCTCAATGCCAAGCTCACGGCCCTCCGCCCCGATCAGGCCAAGTACATCGACGTGCCGATGGAGGGGCCCTACAAGGCGGATCACTACCGGTACTGATCCCATGTCCTGGTCCCTTACCGTCGCCGCCATCATCGAGCGCCAGGGGCGGTTTCTCTTCGTGGAGGAGACGGACGGCGTGCATCCGGAGCGCGTTCTCAACCAGCCCGCGGGGCACGTCGATCCAGGCGAGACCATCCTGGACGCCGTGCGCCGCGAGGTGAAGGAGGAGACCGGCCTCGCCTTCACCCCGGAGGCCGTGGTGGGGATCTATCAGCTGCAGGCCCGCAACGGGCGGGACTACTGCCGCATCTGCTTCACGGGCACCGTGCCGGAGGGCGTGATGGCCAGCCCCGAGGATCCCGAGATCCTCGGGTGCCGCTGGCTCAGCCGGGCGGAGCTGGCCATCTCGCCGCTCCGTTCAGGGCTGGTGCTCCGCTGCGTGGACGATGCATTGGCGGGGCTCCGCTATCCCCTTTCGCTGGTGGAGACGGTGCGCCGGGAGCGGTAGAACGCCGTCATGGGGTGCGGGCCCAGGCCGGCCCCAGGGCCAGGATCTCCGCCTGCACCGGGCAGTCCGCATCGTGGGCGCCGGGCAGGTAGCCGGTGCTGAGCAGGAACTCTTTCACGATCTCCCCGCCGGTGAAGACGAAGGTCTTCTTGAAGCGCTTCGTCCAGTCGCCCAGATCCAGCGGATGCTGGGCATCCAGCCAGCCCCGGAAGCTGCCGAATTCCGGCCCCAGTGCCAGGATGCGCCGGGCGTTCTCAATGGCTGCATCCACCTTCAGGCGGTTGCGGATGATGCCTGCGTCCGCCAGCAGGCGCGCGCGCTCGATCTCGTCGTAGGCGGCCACGCGCGCCGGATCGAAGCGCTCGTAGGCCAGGTGGAAGGCCGCCTGCTTCTTCAGGATGGTGGTCCAGGAGAGGCCCGCCTGGTTGATCTCCAGCACCAGCCGACCGAAGAGCGCCGCGTCATCGCGGAGGGGGAAACCGTACTGGGTGTCGTGGTACGCGCGGTGGAGGCTGTCCTCGGGATGGGCCCGGACGTGGGCGCAGTAGCTGGTGGTCATGCCTGCTTCTTCCGGAACCAGGTGGCGGCGATCAGGGAGGTGAGCAGGCCCGTGAACCAGGTGCCCAGCACACCCGAGAAGGCCATGGGCAGGGGCCGCTGCATGGGGGCCTGGGCCCGGATCAGGGCCTCGATCTGGGCGGGGCTCAGGCCCTGCTGGGCCATCTTCAGGCGGCCCAGGGCCTCCATCTCCCTGAAGTAGCTGGGGAAGAGCACCATCGTGAAGAACAGGCTGCCCAGGAAGATGAGGACCGAGGCGATCACCGAGGCCGCCACGCCGTTGCCCACCTGCCGCACGTAGCCGCTGGCCGGCGCCGTGGTCCGCAGCAGCACCAACAGCACGGCGACCTGGAGGGGGATCACCAGCCAGAAGAGGAAGAACAGGGAGGGGTGGTAGTACCAGCCCGTGAACCCCATGACGAAGGTCCACAGCACCACCAGAATCCCGAGGATGATCCCCGCTCGAAACGTCGCCATGCCGGGCTCCTAGAAGACGTAGCCGCCGCCATTCACGGGCAGGGTGGCGCCCGTGACGAAACCGGCCTTGAGGATGCCCACGACGGCCTCGGCCACGTCGCCCGGCAGCCCGTTGCGCCGGAGGGGTGTGTGCTCCGCTGCGGCCTGCTTGTGCCGCTCGGCGAGGCCGGCGGTGGCGTCCGTGAGGGTGAGGCCCGGGGCCACGGCGTTTACGCGAATGCCCATGGGGCTGAGTTCGAAGGCCAGGGCGCGCACCAGACCCTCCAGGGCCGCCTTGGCCGCACTGTGGGCGCAGAAACCCCAGCCGGGGTTCCGGGCCAGGCCGCTGGTGATGGCGACGATGGCGCCGCCCCGTCCATCCAGCTTTTGGCGCTCGAGCATCTGGGGTACCACCGCGCGGCAGCCATGGAAGGCCGCTCCCATCTCGCCCAGTATCTTGGCCTCGAAGGCCTCCCAGGGGTAGTCCATGAAACCGGTCATGGGGAAGCCGATGGCGGCGTTCAACACCAGGATGCCGATGGGGCCCAGCGCTGCCTTCACCTCGGTGGCCATGGCTTCCACCTGGCCCCGGTCCCGGGCATCCGCCTTCACGGCCAGGGCCCGCCCGCCAGCGGCGCGGATCTCGGCCACCACCGCCTGGGCTGCGGCCTCGGAGCCATGGTAGTTCACGGCTACCCCAGCGCCCTCGGCGGCGAGGGCCCGCGCCACGGAGGCGCCAATGCCGCGGCTGGCGCCGGTGACGAGCGCGACGTTTCCGGTGAGCGACATGGGACCTCCTTGGGTGACTGCGTTCCCGATTCTGGCGTCCCGGGGCAGGAGACTCAAGGCTGGGCCAGGTCGGGAATGGCCATGGCGCCCAGGTCGCGGCGGAACAGCACCAGGAGATCGGCGGCGAAGGGCGTCATGGCGCTCATCCTAGCCCGGCCGAGGGGTGCGCACCGCATGAAAAGGGGAACACCGGCGACCACCGATCAACCGCCGATGGACTGCGGGGGGGCTCTCCTGCGTCTGCCAGCGCTCCATCTTTGGGCTTCGGTTGTGGGATCCTCGTCCCATGGACCTGCAAGCGCTGCTCGACGACCTCGCCACGGAATCCGCGCCCTTCGCGGCGCAGGGGAAGGTGGCGGACTACATTCCGGCCCTGGCGGCGGTGGACCCCGAGCGCTTCGGCATCGCCCTGGCCACCATGGACGGGCGGGTGCTGGGCAGCGGCGACTGGCGCGTGCCGTTCTCCGTCCAGAGCGTGTCCAAGGCCTTCGCCCTGGCGCTGGTGCTGGCGCGGGACGGCGAGGCCCTGTGGCGGCGCGTGGGCCGCGAACCCTCGGGCAACCCCTTCAACTCCCTCGTGCAGCTCGAGTACGAGAAGGGCATCCCCCGCAATCCCTTCATCAACGCCGGGGCCCTCATCCTCATCGACCGCCTGCTGAGCCTCGCGGGGGATTCCCTGGGCACCCTCCGGACCTTCCTGCGGGAGGAGAGCGGCAACCACGGGGTGGACGTGGATGTGGAAGTGGCCGCCTCCGAGGCCGCCCACGGCCATCGCAACGCGGCGCTCGCGCACTTCATGGCCAGCTGCGGCAACCTGGAGAATCCCGTGGAGACGGTGCTGGACCACTACGTTCGCCAGTGCGCCCTCACCATGAGTTGCGGGGATCTGGCGAAGGCGGGCCTCTTCCTGGCCAACCACGGCTTGCGGGCGGACGGCAGTCGCCTGCTCACCCGCAGCGAGGCCAAGCGCATCAATTCGATCATGCTCACCTGCGGCACCTACGATGCCGCCGGTGACTTCGCCTACCGTGTGGGCCTGCCCGGCAAGAGCGGCGTGGGTGGCGGCATCCTCGCCGTGCTGCCCGAACGCGGCGTGCTCTGCGTCTGGAGCCCCGCCCTGGACGCCCATGGCAACAGCGTGGCCGGCGTCGAGGCGCTGGACCGCTTCACGACGCGCACCGGCTGGTCGGTGTTCTGAAAAAGACAGGACAGAATGAACAGGATTGAAAGATGGATTAACAGGATTAATGTTTCTTAATCATGTTAATACTATTCTTATCTCGTTAATCCTGTCCCCGCCTTTCGGCATTCCAACCAGGCCGCAGCAGCCACGCCGACCAGGCCGAGAACAGGGCCACGGCGCCCAGGATGACCGCCAGCCGCAGCCAGGGTTCTCCGTAGGCCAGGCGCTGCTGGACGTCCCCGACCAGGGTCCAGAGCCACACCAGGGTCCCCAGGGTCAGGGCCCCGGCCACGAGGACCTGCGCCCAGCGGCGCGGCACGAAGAGCGGCACCAGCAGCGCCAGGCAGAACAGGACCAGGGGCCACTGCCCGAAGCGGAGGAAGTGGGCGCCGAGCATCAGCAGGGCGAACAGGGCGGGGAGGCGGCGAAGGATGGGCATGGAGACTCCGGCGACGGGAGAATCATACCGATCTGTCCGAAATATCCGATCACAACCCAGAACTAGCTTCGGGTCCAGCGTTTGACCCAGGCTGCCCGGGCCTCGGGATCCAGGAAGGTCCAGGCCACGAAGCGGCTCTGCTTCTGGCCCTGGGCCATGGGCACGGTGCGGATCTCCCGCGCGCTTGCCTGACGCAGGCTGCGATGCACCACCGACAGGCTGGCGGAACTGGAGAGCAGCGTGGTGAACCAGAGCACCTGGTCGGGGATCCGCGCACTTTCCGCAATCATGCGCCGGGCGAAGCCCGCTTCGCCGCCCTCGCACCACAGTTCCACCCCCCGGCCGCCAAAGTTCAACACCGGCCGTGCCGAGCCGCTGCGCCCCAGGTTGCGCCACTTCCGCTGGGCGCCTTCCCGGGCCTCGATCAGTGAGCCGTGGAAGGGCGGGTTGCACAGCGTCAGGTCGAAACGCTCACCGGAGGCCACCACACCGGCGAACACCGCGTTCCTGTCCGCCTGCCGCCGCAGCTGGATGGCCGCCTCCAGGCCGTTTGCCGCCAGGAGGTGGGCGGCCGAGGCCAGGGCCGCGTCGTCGATATCCGAGCCCACGAAGGACCAGCCGTACTCCCGGTGGCCCACCAGCGGGTAGATGGCATTGGCCCCCACCCCCACATCCAGCACGCGCACCGCCGCGCCGCGGGGAATCGCGCCGCCGTTCGCGTCCGCCAGCAGGTCCGCCAGGTGATGCATGTAGTCCGCCCGGCCCGGAACGGGCGGGCAGAGATACCCGGCTGGGATGTCCCAGTCCTGGATGCCATAGGCCTGGGCCAGCAGGGCCCGGTTCAGGGCCTTCACCGCCGCCGGATCCGCGAAATCGATGGAGGGTCCGCCATGCAGGGCGCGCACCACGAACGGTCCCAGCGCCGGGCTGGCTGCCACCAGCAGTCCGAAGTCGTAGCCCCCCGCATGTCGGTTGCGCGGGTGCAGGCCCACCTTCGCGGGCCGCGGCGCATCCGGGGGTTCAGGCTGCCTGGTGCGGGATCCCATTTCCGTAGTATCCGGTGGGATGGACCCCGCGTCACGCGCTGTCGGCCAGGCGCGGATCAAGGGGCTTATTCGGAGTTCCGCCTTTCCGGCTAGGATCGTCCCATGCACGTATCCGACCGGACGTTCCGCAGGCTGGTGGATGAGGCGTTGGCGCTGGTTCCGGGGGAGTTCCGGCCCTACCTGGCGGGCGTGCCGGTGGTGATCGAGGACTGGGCGTCCGACGCGCTGCTGGACGAGCTGGACGTGCCGGAGGACGACACGCTGTACGGGCTGTACTCGGGCCGTCCGTTGACGGAAGGGGCGCCGCAGTCCGGTGACCTGCCGCCCCGCATCACGATCTACAAGTTGCCCCTGCTGGAGGACTGCGACGACGAGAACGACCTGCGGGAGGAGATCGCCACCACCGTCATCCATGAGATCGCTCACCACTTCGGCATCGACGAGGACCGGCTGGAGGGGCTGGGCTGGGGCTAGGCACCCGGCTCCGTAGCGTGCACGGCGACGGCGGCGAACTGGCGGGTCAGCTCATCCATGAAGTGGTCCTTCTCGACCCACAGGCTCTGGACCCAGGCCTGGATCCGGGCGCGGAAGGCGGGATCGGCCTCGTAGTCGCCGCCCAGCAGGTCCTTGGGGATCTCCAGCTCGCGGACGCGAACGACCACCTCGCGCACCTTGCCGGAGAGCAGGTCCCAGAAGGTGGGGACGCCCTGGGGGTAGAGGATGGTCACATCGAGCAGGGCGTCGAAGCGCTCGCCCATGACGCCCAGGGCCGTGGCCAGGCCGCCGGCTCGGGGCTTCAGCAGGTGGCGGTAGGGGGAACCCTGGGCCGCGTGCTTGGCGCGGCTGAAGCGGGTGCCTTCCAGGAAGTTGATGACGGATGTGGGGATCTGCTTGAAGCGGTCGCAGGCCTTGCGGGTGGTGGCGAGGTCGAGCCCGCGGCCCTTCTTTCCGCCCTTCCGCCGCACAAAGGGGAAGTCGAGGGCCCACCAGGCGAGGCCGATGATGGGCACGTAGAACAGCTCGCGCTTGAGGAAGAACTTCAGGAAGGGGACCCGGCGGTTGAACACCTTCTGGAGCACCAGGATGTCCACCCAGCTCTGATGGTTGGCATTGACCAGGTACCAGCCGCGCCGGCGCAGGCCTTCGACGCCATGGACATCCCAGCGGGTGCGTTGGACCAGGGCCATCCACCAGCCGTTGACGGCGATCCAGGTCTCGGCCAGGTGGTTGAGGATGCGATCCGCCCACCGCCGGACGGCGCCCTGGGGAACGGACAGCTTGAGCAGGGCCACGGGGAGCATGCCCGAACAGATGGCCAGCACGTTGGCCACCAGGAAGGACCCGGCGAGACTGGCTTTCAGGGTGGAACCGATGCGCTTGAACACGGGACCTCGGCGTTGACTCAGGGTAGCGGATCGGTGTGGGCGATGGGTCACGCCAGCATCAGGGTGCCGAAGGGAAGGCCCAGCAGGGGGGCCGCACGACGGCCCGGGGGCTCGTAGAGGCCGGCCATGCCCACATCGGGCAGCCGTTTCGCACCGGGGCCGTTCGCGGTCCGGTCCACCTGGGCCATGTAGGCCCGGGCCGTGAGGTTGGCGGCCAGGAAGGGCTCATCCTCCGCCATCCCCTGTTCAGCGCCGAAGGCGCGGGCCAGACCCTTGTGCTGCTGCAGGCGCTTCTGGATGCGGGAGAAGGTCCGGGCGTACTCCTCCGGGGGCACGGCCAACCCAGCCTGGGCGAGACGCTCCAGGGACACCAGGGCATGGAGGACGGCCTGGACGGGGGCCAGGCGCGTGCCCTCCACCAGGAAGGGGGCCTCGACCCGACCGTAGGCCTGGGCCGCGGCATCGACCCTGGCCCGCACGAACCCGGCGACGTGGGCCAGGTGGTAGCCGAAGAGCAGGCGGGCACCCGCGCCGCCGAGGTCGCCCGGGGCGTGGACCATGCCATCAAAAGCGGCCTCGATCATCTGGGCCACGGCACGGTCCAACAGGAGGGCGCTGGAGAAGTTGCGGGGGCGGACCTCGTGGAGCAGGGCGATGGCCAGGCGGAGGAACTGGCCGTCCCCGATGTCGATGCCCTGCACCTGCCCGGTGAGGCGCCGCTGCACCGCCTCGAACACCTGGAGTCGCCGTTCGTCCCAGGTGAGGGGCGTGCCTTCCTCCGAACCGGCGATCAGCAGGTCCGTGGCATAGAGCAGGTGCCACCGGGAGTTCACCACGGAGGCCGGGGCCAGGTCCGCCATCCGGGTCAGGAGATCCTGGAGCCGCTCGCGGTTGCACCAGAGGTAGGGAAACCGGGGCTGGCCGGGGTAGGCGCGGAGCAGGCGCATCAGGAAGGCATTCTTGATGCGCATGGACCGGATCTCGGTGAAGGGGGCCAGGTGCTCGAAGGCGTCGGCCAGGGCCTCGAATTCGGAGACCACCCGGGAAGGCCGGTCGCCCCGGAACTGCCCCTCCAGCACGAAGGCCAGCAGGTTCGCAGGGTCATCCCGGAACAGAGCGTAGTCGTCGATGCGGTGTCGGTTGGACCCGGAGACGGCATTGAAGGCGGCCTCCAGGTCCTCCATCGCCCCGGCTTCGGGCAGGGTCCGTTCCCCGGCCCCCGTGAGGGCGAAGCAGCCCTCCGGGTCGATCTGGGTTCCTGGGGGTGGGCTCTTCTGCAGGGTGTCGATCTCCCGGTCCAGCAGGGCCAGGCGGTCCAGGCAGGACCGACCGTCCACCAGGAGGCGGTCCCGGATCTTGTCCAGGCGGCCGAGGATGTCTTTGGGCCCCGCGACCCCTGGCACCCGGATGTCCAGCGCCTGCAGGAGCACCTCCAGGCGCTGCAGGTCCGGATCCCCCTCGGAGGGCGGAAGGGGCTTGCCCGCGGGAAGGAAGCCGCCCAGGCGAGACCGAGGGGCCAACCGCCGCTCCAGGCGCTCCAGACAGCCCCGGGCTTCCTGGAAGAGCCGGTGGGACTCCTGCAGGGCCTCGTACCGAGCCTGGAGGTCCGCCTGCCGGGGGGCCGTATCGACCCGGTGGACCAGCCCCGCCTCGCCCAGCTCAGCCAGCAGGGGGCCCTCGCCTGGTTCCAGGCGGAAGGTCCCACCCCCGGCGATCCTGAGGAGGAGTGTGTGCCCGCGCTCATGCATGGCGTTGGTTCTGGATCCTTTCCGGCGCAGGTCCCGCCCGCGATGGAGGTTCATCGGCCGGAGGGGGGCCCAACCCAAGAATGGAGTCAAGCCGGGGAGGGGCTGGTCACGGAAGACACGGAAGTCCGCGGAGGACGCGGAAAAAAAGCCTGGCCACGGTGGATCCGATGACCAGGCGTTTTTCGGTGTCTTCCTGCTTTTTTCCGTGTCTTCCGCGACCAGCGCTTTTTCTCTGGTCGAGCGTGAGCTCAGCCGTTCTTGCGGGCGAACTCATCCATGAAGGCGACCAGGGTCTCCACGTCCTGCACGCTCACGGCGTTGTAGGTGCTGACGCGGATGCCGCCGATGTCGCGGTAGCCCTTCAGGCCCACCATGCCGGCCTTCTTGGCTTCCTTGACGAAGGTGTCGTCCAACTCGGGCGTGGGCAGGAAGAAGTCCACGTTCATGAGACTGCGGTGGGCCTTCTCGGTGACGAAGCCCCGGTAGAAACCGGCGTGCTTGTCGATGCAGCCGTAGAGCAGCTCGCCCTTCTTCCGGTTGGCGGCCTCGATGGCCTTCAGGCCGCCGATGCTCTTGTTGTAGGCCAGCACGTTGCGCAGGATGTAGATGCCGAAGGTGGGCGGGGTGTTGTAGAGGCTGTTCTTCTCGGCGTGGATCTTGAAGCGCAGGTAGCTGGGCAGGTCCTGGGCCTCGCACATCTCGAGGAAATCCTCGCGGATGATGGTGAGGGTGACGCCGCTGGGGCCGAGGTTCTTCTGGGCGCCGCCGTAGATGAGGCCGAAGGGGCTCACGTCGAAGGGCCGCCACATGAAGTCGCTGCTCATGTCGCAGATGTAGGGCACGTTCCCGACCTGCGGGAATTCATGCCACTGGGTGCCCTCCACGGTGTTGTTCGACGTGAAGTGCACGAAGGCGCTGTCGGGGCCGACCTTGATCTCGTCGGGGTGGGGCAGGCGGCTGAACTTCAGGTCCTTGGTGCTGGCGGCGATGCGGACGTTGTCCCCGGCCACCAGCTTGGCCTCCTTGGTGGCCTTCTCCGCCCAGTTGCCCGTGACCAGGTAGTCGGCCTTGCGGCCGCCCCGCAGCAGGTTGAGGGGGATCATGCCGAAGCTGAGGTGCGCCCCGCCCTGAAGCAGCAGCACCGTGTAGTTGGAGGGCAGGCCCATCAGCTCCTTCGTGAGAGCGATGGCTTCCTCGTGCACCGCATCGTATTCCTTGGAGCGGTGGCTGACCTCCATGACGGACATGCCGGTGCCGGCGAAGTCCAGCAGCTCCGCCTGGGCGCGCTCGAGGGCGGGCAGGGGCAGCCCCGCGGGGCCGGCGTAGAAGTTGATCACGCGATGGGTCATGGAAACCTCCGGGGGAACATCGGAAAAGAGGAACCGCGAAAAACGCTGAAGAACGCGAAAAGGAAGGCTTCTATTTTGGCGCCATTTCGCGACTTTCGCGGTTTCAGTCTTTGAAATCCGACAGGATGGCCACCACCTCGTCGCCGATGCGGCCGAGGTTCTCCCTGGAACTGGCGCCGATGTGCGGGGCCATGATGACGTTGGGGGCGGAGAGCAGGGGGCAGTCCGCCGGGGGCGGGTCGCTGGGCCACACGTCGGTGCCGTAGGCCCGGAGCTTGCCGCTGGCCAGGGCGGCGGCGAGGTCGGCATCCACCACGCACTTGCCGCGGCCTGTGTTGATCAGGATGGCGCCGTCCTTCACCTTGGCGAGGAAGGCCGCGTTGATCATGCCCCGGGTTTCGTCGGTGAGGGGGGTGTGCAGGCTGATGACGTCGGCCTTGGCGGCCAGCTCGTCGAGGCTGACCAGCCGGGCGATGGGGTGTTCCTTCAGGAAGGGATCGAAGGCGATCACCTCCATGCCGAAAGCCTGGGCCCGCCGGGCCACCTCGGTGGCAATGTTGCCTCCGCCGACGAGTCCCAGCGTCTTCTTGAACAGCTCGGTGCGCTTGAGTTCGCTCTTGAGGAACTTGCCCTCCTTCATGGAGGTGTGGGCTTCGATCAGACGGGCGGGAATGGCCACCATGAAGGCCATGGTCATTTCCGCGACGGCCACGCTGCTGGCCCGGGGCGTGTTGACGGCCTTGATGCCCTTCTCGGCGCACAGCTTCTTGTCCACGTTGTCCATGCCCACGCCCCCGCGGATCACCAGCTTCAGGTTCGGGGCCTTGGCGAGGAGGTCGGCATCGACCTTGGTCTTCGAGCGGACGAGGAGGGCGTTGGCTTGGCCCAGGGTGGCCATGTCGCTGCTGACTTCGCCGAAGGCGGCGAGGCGCTCGGGCAGCTTGGCGTCGAAGGCATCGGCGATGAGGATGTGCATAAGATCTCCGGTAGATCCAAAGACGAAGAAAAACTGATCACCACCAAGTCACCAAGACACCAAGGAAAGAGCAAGGCAGTTCTTGGTGCCTTGGTGTCTTGGTGGTGAGTTCTTTAGCTTTCGTACATCCGCACGAGAAGCCCGGAACGCAGTTTGGGCTCGAACCAGGTGGACTTGGGCGGCATCACTTCGCCGGCATCGGCCACGGACATGAGCTGGTCGAGGGAGGTCGGGTAGAGCGAGAAGGCCACGGCGTAGCCCTCCTTCACGCGGCGCTCCAGCTCGTCCATGCCGCGGATGCCGCCTACGAAATCGATGCGCTTGTCGGTGCGGGGATCCTGGATGCCCAGCACGGGGGCCAGCAGGTTCTCCTGGAGGATGCTCACATCCAGGCCACGCACGGGATCAGCGGCCGGATAGGTGCCGGGCTTCGCCTTCAGCTCATACCAGGAACCGCCCAGGTACATCCCGAAGGTGGCGGGGGCCTGGGGGCTGCGGTGGTCGGTGAGGGCCACGTCGAAACGCTCCTTCACCTTGCCCATGAAAGCATCCGGTGTGAGGCCGTTCAGGTCCTTCACCACGCGGTTGTAGTCCATGATCTTCAGCTGGTCGTGGGGGAAGACCACGGCCATGAAGCTTTCGAAAGGCTCGTCGCCCGTGGCGCCGGGGGTGGCTGCACGCTGGGCCTGGCCGTAGCGGATGGCGGCGGCGGTGCGGTGGTGGCCATCGGCGATGTAGAGGGCCTCCACGCCGTTGAAGAGGTGCACCAGCTCGTAGACCACGGTCTCGCCCGAGACGACCCACACGGTGTGGCCGATGCCGTCCGGCGTGACCACGTCGTAGACCGGGATCTGCTTGCGGATGTCATTGACGATGTGATCGATGTAGGGCACGGCCTTGTAGGTGAGGAAGACGGGCTCGGCGTTGGCGGCCTGCTCGGTGACGTGGCGGGTGCGGTCGTCCTCCTTGTCCTTGCGGGTGAACTCGTGCCGCTTGATCAGGCCGTTCTCGTACTCCTCCACGGAGCAGAGGCCCACCAGGCCGGCCTGCACATGGTCGCCCATGCGCTGCTGGTAGACGTAGAGGCAGGGCGTGTTCTCCTGGAAGAGGGTGCCGTTCTCGATCAGGCCGCGCAGGTTGGCCACGCCCTTGGCGTAGACCTCGTCGGCGTGGACGTCGGTGCCCGCGGGCAGATCGATCTCGGGCCGCCCCACGTGGAGGAAGGAATAGGGGTTGCCCTTGGCCAGTTCCCGGGCCTCCTCGGTGTTCACCACGTCGTAGGGCACGGCGGCGACCTGTCCGGCGAGGTCGGGCCGGGGACGGTGGGCGCGGAAGGGCTTCAGCATGGACATGGACACCTGCCTAGGGAAGGGGGACCCGGTAATGGGGACACTGGCGCCATTATTCCAAGGGAACCTCCATTTGGAGTCCCCGGATCCGGGATTTTGACGAAAGTCCGAAGTCGGCCCCCCCGTGCTACGAACCGTCAAGCGCCGAAGGTTTCTTCCCCACCCAGATGCCGCGTATCCGTGATCATGGCAGCGTTCAGGAGCACCTCGGTGAGGGGGAGGTCGATGGTGGGTTCCACCCGGCAGGTGTCCACGAATTCGATATCCGGGCGGTCCCAGCTGAGAATCTCATAGGCGGCTGGCAGCCCCTCCTGGTCCCGGTAGGCGGCGTGGACCACCTCGCCCTGCTTGAGGTAGAGCAGACCCATGCCCGCTTCGGACTTCACGGTGAGGGTACAGGACTTGCTCTCCCAGTTGAGGAGCTGGAGGATGCTGTTGAGGGCGATGCCCCGCACCAGGCCCGAGGGCTCGAACAGGGCCGCGGCCTTGATCTCGTCCATGAGGAGCGTCAGCCGGGGCGGCTTGCTGAGGATGCGCACGGCCCCGAGCTGGAGGGGCGAATTCAGGTGCTGGCTCTCCCCCAGCCCCGTCATCACGATGATGGGGATCTGCGGGTAGAGGCGGCTCACCCGGGCGATGAGGTTGAAGCCATCCATGACCGGCATGTTGAGGTCCGTCACCATCACATTGACGGGCTCGGCCCGCAGGAGCTCCATGGCCTGGGCCCCGTCCTGGGCTGTGAGGATCCGAAAGCCCTGGAGTCCCTTCAGCCCCTGCCGGTAGAGGCTCAGGGTGGCGCGGTCGTCCTCCACCACCAGGAGGACCTTGGTGGGGGTATCGGCGTGGGCGAGGGGGCGTGGGCGGGGAGGCAGGGACATGGCGGGTTCCAGCGAGAGCATAGCTGATCAGCGCTCGGCCCCCTTGGGGATCTTGTGCGCGGGAATCGGCTCCTTGGCAAGGATGGCCTGGGCCTCGGCGGCATCCTGGGGGTGGCTGGCTTCCCAGGTCACGACCCAGGGTGGAAGCACGGCGTCCTCGTAGTCCCGCACCTTCCGATGGTGGCTGACGAGGGTCTGCACCACGGCCTCGTGGATGTCCTCGGCCTTGGGGGGGATGTGCCCCTCCCAGATGGGTTCGTGGAAATACGTCACCAGGGTGGCCTCGGCGGGCTTGCCCCACACGGCGTAGGTGCGGTCCAGGGGGCCGCCGATGGGCTTGCGGTCGAGGTTCTCTCCGTAGAGGTAGTAGAAGACCGCCTCGCCATCGGTCCAGTTGCGCAGGACCTTGAAGGCGCCCTTCAGCAACTCGTTCTGGAGGGCCAGGTCCACCGGTTTGTCCGTGCGGAAGTCCCAGGGGCCGACATGGGCGTGGGCCACGGAGGGGTAGCCCACCTCCGTGATCATCACCGGGCGATTGAAGCGGGCCATGAGGGTGCGGGCCTTGTAGACGATCCACCACCAGTCGTCCCGGATCTGGGTCGGCGAAGGGTACTCGTCGTATTTGGCGATGGGATCGTAGGTGTTCATCCCGATGACATCGAGGCAGTCGCCGAAGGTGAAGCTGTCGTGGCTGTCGAAGTTCACGCTGTAGACCAGCTTGCCCTTGTAGACCTGGCGCACGGTGGCGGCCAGGGCCCGCCAGCGGTCGGGGAAGCACTGGGTGGAGGCCATTTCCGTGCCGAGGGAGTACCACTCCACCCCGCCTTCCTGGGCCAGGGTGGCGAGGTGCACGTTGAAGGCCGTGTAGTTGCGCCACCACAGATCCCAGTCGTGGGGCTCGATGTTGCCACGCCACCAGGTGGCGTTCTCCGCCTCATCCCGCAGGTTGATGGTGGGGAAGAACATCATCCGCAGGCCGCGGACCCGGGCCTCCTCGAAGGTGTTCAGCAGCGCCGCGTCCGTGGGGCTGGAGGTGGGATGCCGGCGGATCTCGTCACTGTGGTAGGTGTCCATGCGGTAGATGGCCTGCAGGCTCACGCAGGTGGCGCCCGTGGCGGCGATGCGGTCCAGCTCCGCGTGGTAGTCGTAGTCCGGCATGCCCGCATAGAGCCCCAGCACCATGCCCCGGGGCTGGGGCACCAGGGCCCGGCGCTGCATCCGGTGGATGAACCAGAGGGTGACGGGCAGGCCAAGGAGGGCCAGGAAGGAAAGGATGCGACGGGGCATGGGGAACGGCTCCAGGATTCAGCCTACCGGCTGAATCCTGGGGATAGGAAATGCCTTTTCTATCTCGCGGACCGAAGGTCCGCGAGCCTTACCGGGACCTACGCCCGTTCCACCCGGACCTGCACGATGCGGGTTCCTTCCATGCGCAGCACCGTGAGGTGGGCACCCTCCACGGCCACGGATTCCTGGGGTTTGGGCACACGGCCCAGGCGGGCCATGACGAGGCCGGCCAGGGTGTCGAAGCCATCCCGTTCCCAGGTGAGGTCCAGGCGCTGGGCCACGTCCTCCACGTGGGCCTGGCCGGAGACCAGGAACACACCGGGGGTCTGCTCGATGATTTCGACGGGGGCCTCATGCTCGTCCTGGATCTCCCCGAAGACCTCCTCCAGCAGGTCCTCCACCGTGACCAGGCCCGAGACACCGCCGAACTCATCCACCACGATGGCGAGCTGGGTACGGGCCCGCTGCATCTCGCGTAGGAGGTCCATGACGGGCTTGCTCTCGGGTACGAAGAGGGGCACCTTCAGCAGCCCGGCCAGGGGGGCCTGGGCCTGGTCCGGGAGCTGCATGAGGTCCTTGAGCAGCAGCACCCCACGAATGTGGTCGATGCCCGCCTCGAAGACCGGCAGCCGCGAGTGGCGGCTCTCGGTGAAGGCCCGCCAGGCATCGGGAAGGGAGGCCTCCAGGGGCAGGGCCACGATGCGGGTGCGGGGGGTCATCACCTCACGCACCACCGTGTCCCCGAAGGTCACCACATTGCGGATGAGCTCGCGGTCCTCGGCCTCCAGGATGCCCTCGGCCTCGCCCTCCTCCAGCAGGGCCGTGACGGCCTCCTCGGTGGGATCTTCCTCGACGGCGCCTTCGCGCTCCTCGGCCCGTCGCCGCTCGATGATCCGGGCGATGGGTGCCACGAGGAGCCCCAGCAGCGGCTGGACCGGCGCGTAGAAGGGGAACAGCCGCTCCATCCAGAAGGGGGGATCCCCAGAGGTGAGGAGGGCGGGGGCGGCCAGGTCCAGGGCCCAGAGGCCCAGCAGCACCAGGGGCCCCAGGGCCCAGACGCCGCCGGGGACGGCCCCGCGGAAGGGCCACAGAAGGGCGAGAAAGAGCAGCAGCAGGAGCTGGACCCCGAACTCCAGCCCCATCCCCTGGCTGCGGGGGCGCTCCAGGAGGGCGGTCAGCCTCGGATTCCGGATGGTGCCCTCCTCCAGCAGCCGCCGGCGCTGCAGGGAGGGCATGGCGTGGAAGGCCCCGAGCAGGGCCACCAGGGCCAAGCGGTAGGCCAGCACGACCGCGGCCGCCAGGAGGAGCCAGAGGGAGGGGATGCTACTGCTGGGGTCGCTCATGGGGGAACCCCCATCCTACCTCGATTCGCGCCGGGCCAGGATCAGGGCCGCCACCTCGGGTCGGGCCTGGGGCGGGACGGGCTTCCCGATGCGGTCCGCCTCGCGGAAGTACTCCTCCGGATTCCGGCAGAGGCCGTCCGGCGTGGGTGGCAGGCCCTTGCGGGCGCGGGCCGCGTTGAGGAAGGCATAGGGTTCCTTGGCCAGCTCGGGGCTCCGCAGGAAGTGGCGGAAGGTCCACCAGCCCCCCACCACGAACCAGATGGCCAGCACCGCCAGGGCCCTGCGCTGGAAGCTCCGCATGCGGTCCGGCGTGGTGCGGACCCGCTGCCACCAGACCCCGGCGGCCAGGTTGAAGGCGATGATCGCGGTGGTGAGGGCCAGCGTCCCCGCCCAGCCCAGGCTGTTCCAGCGCCAGCCCGTGACGGCCACCACCGGGGCGGCCAACAGCACGCCGAAGATCAGGTTCAGGTGCAGCATGTAGAGCAGCAGGGATTCGCGGCTGGCGGCCAGCACAGGGTTGGGGCCGCGCCAGCGCGGGCGCGCCAGCTCGATGGCGCCCATGGCCGTGCCGCCCAGGAGGATCCAGCCCAGACGGTCCGCCACGCTGGGCAAGGTGGTGTTGGAAATGGCCTGCAGTTCGTTCCAGGTCCAGGCGCCGTGCCGGCCGTGGAGCATCCAGACCCCCCCTTGCCGCACCCAGGTTCCCTGCCACAGCCAGGCGTGCTTGGTCGTGCCGCCCCAGGCCAGCAGGACGGCTCCCATCAGGCCCAGGAGGGCGAGGAACCGCCATTCGGACCAGCGGGATTTTCCTTCGGCGGAGGTGACGCGGAGTTCCCGGTAGAGCCCGCCGAGGAAGGCGCCGAAGGCGGGAAAAGCCAGCCAGGGGAAGAGGGGGAAGAGGGCCTGCACGCCCCGGTCCACATTGCCGTTGAAGAAACCGCGGATGGGCAGCCAGAGGCCGTCGGCCACGCCGGTGGCCCAGAGGGAAGGCGAGACCAGGGGAATGTAGAGGGCCAGGAGCAGGGCCAGGACGGTGAAGACCCGCGGGCTTCGCACCAGCCGGGCCAGGAGCTGCAGGACCAGCAGGGAGAAGACGATGCACTGGAGGATGTCGATCTTGAACAGCTCACGGGCTTTCTGCGTGGTGTCCAGCACCGTCCAGTCCGCCAGGGTGAAGCCCGGGGCATGCAGGGCGTAGGCGCAGAGGAGGATGAAGCCCAGCCGCCGGGCTGTGTCGGGCCAGAAGGGGCGCAGCGTCCCGTCCGTGCGGAAGGTGGATACCACCAGGGAGAAACCTGCCGCCATGAGGAAGCTGGGGGCCACCAGGCCGTTCAGGTAGTTCAACCAGTCCGGGCGGAGGCCCGGCAACAGCCAGGCGTTCACGACGTGGACCTCGATCATGACGATCACGGCCCAGGCCCGGAGCTGGTCGATCCAGTCGCAGCGGCGGGAGGGGGCCAGGTCGGCCCAGGTGGTGTTCATGGGGATCCTCGGAGGGAAAGGGATGCCCTAGCCTGCCCGAATGGTTGGAAATCCTCTACATCATCCACAACGGCCAAGCCCTGGTAAGGTGGTCCGGTTACCCATCCGTGCATTCGTTATCCTGGAGGCCCTCCCCATGGCTGGACTGTTCATCAAGAAGGACCTGGCCCGGATCATCGCCGACGCCAACGATCCCCGTGTGGCCGAGGGCGGCCACGGGGGCGGCCAGCTGAAGCGCACCCTGGGCGCCTTCAACCTCACCACCCTGGGCATCGGCGCCATCATCGGGGCGGGGATCTTCAGCCTCACGGGCCTCGCGGCGGCCTACTACGCCGGTCCCGGCATCATCTACAGCTTCATGATCGGCGGCGTGCTTTGCGCCCTGGCGGGAGTGTGCTACGCCGAGATGGCCGCCATGGTGCCCGTGGCGGGCAGTGCCTACGCGTACTCCTACGCCACCATGGGCGAGTTCGTCGCCTGGATCATCGGCTGGGACCTGATCCTGGAGTACGCCTTCGGGGCCGTGACCGTCTCCGTGTCCTGGTCCGGGTACTGCGTCTCGCTTCTCGAGAAGACCCTCCACTTTCATCTGTCCGACACCATGCTTCGTTTCACCCAGGGGCCCTGGGCAGACATGGTCACCCTGTCGGACGGCAGTCGCGTGCATGGCCTGTGGAACCTCCCGGCGACCCTGGTGGCCCTGCTGGTGGCTTCCATCCTCTACCGGGGCATGAAGGAATCCGCCTTTGTGAACAACCTCATCGTGGTGGTGAAGGTGACCATCGTGCTGGTCTTCATCGCCCTGGGCTGGTCGGTGGTGAGCCATGCCAACTGGATCGCCAATCCAGCCGCCCACGGCTTCGCCCAGATGGTCCCCATCGAGGGACTGAGCGTGAAGGGCGGTGGCTTCATCAGCTACGGTTGGTCGGGGGTGCTCACAGGCGCGGGTGTGGTGTTCTTCGCCTACATCGGCTTTGATGCCGTCTCCACCACGGCCCAGGAGTGCAAGAACCCCGGCCGGGATCTGCCCATCGGCATTCTCACCTCTCTGGTGATCTGCACGATTCTCTACATCCTCATGGCCCTGGTCCTCACGGGCGTAGTGCCCTACCGCCTGCTGGGGGTCTCCGATCCCGTGGCCGTGGGCGTGGACCGCATTGTGGCCCTGCGCCATTGGTCCCCCGTAGCCCAGGAGTCGCTGTCCTTCCTGGTGAAGCTGGGGGCCCTGGCGGGGCTCACGTCCGTGATCCTCGTGATGATCATGGGCCAGACGCGCATCTTCTACGCCATGGCCAAGGATGGCCTGCTGCCCTGGTTCGGCCGCACCCACCGCACCCACGGCACGCCCCACATCGCCACCGTGGTGACGGGCACCTTCGTGGCCGTTTGCGGCGGGCTCATCCCCCTCAGCGTGGTGGGAGAGCTGGTGTCCATCGGCACCCTCCTGGCCTTCGTCCTGGTGTGCGTAGGCGTGCCCATTCTGCGGGTGACGAACCCCGACACCCACCGCCCCTTCCGAGTCCCTGGAGGCTTCATTGGCACCCTCATCGTGGGGGGCCTGGGTGCTCTGGCCTGCCTCTGGGTGATGTCGGGGCTGCCAAAGGACACCTGGCTCCGGCTCATCATCTGGCTGGAGGTGGGGTTGATGATTTACGGCGGGTACGGCTGGCGGAAGAGCCTCCTCGCGAGTTCGGATGCCACGGGCAGCCGCCGGGGGCCCCACCGCATCCTGCTGGCGGTGAGCCTCATCGCCTTCATCCCCACCCTGTGGTTCGCCCTCAGGGTCTTCGGGCGCGCCTGAGGCCATGAGCCTGTCGCAGGGGCTCCCCCGCTTCGCCGCGGGGGCGTTCCTGCTTTGCCGCGGCTGCCTGGGCCCCCTGGACGACGGTGCCGAGGCTGGCCTCTGCGGACGCTGCTGGTCCGGGCTCCTGCCCCTGGCCGAGGAACGCTGCCCTCGCTGCGCCCTGGTCCATGGCGAAGAGGATTGCCCCGAGGCCACCGCCTGGAGCCTGGGCGATGCCCTGTGGGATTACCACGGGGGCCGGCCGCCCCTGGGCGCGCTGCTGCTTCCGGCCATCAAGGCCGGGGAGACCGGCTGGCGGCGGGCCCTGCTGGACCGGGCAGCCCTCGCCCCGCTGCCGCCCTGGGCGGCGAAGGTGGACCTGGTGACGGCGGCGCCCACGGCCCTGCATCGTCGCCTCATCCGCGGTTTCGATCTGGCGGAGGAGGCGGGCCGCAGGGTGGCCGACCGTCTGGAACGGCCCTTCCAGACTCTGCTGGCAAAGGCCTGGCACAGTGGGCGCCAGGCCTCGCGCACCGAGAGCCACCGCCGCCGCCTGTCCCGGAAGGCCGTCTCCCTGCGTGGTGATCGGCTGGAGGGTGGCACCGTGTTGCTGGTGGACGACGTGTGGACGACCGGCACCACCCTCCTGCGCTGCGCCCAGGCCCTGAAGGCCGGCGGCGCCGACGAGGTGCGCGTGCTGACCCTGTTCCGGGCCCTGTGACGGGTGACTCGAACAGGAAAAGAAAGGCTGGTCGCGGAAGGCACGGAATTTCGCGGAGGTCGCGGAAGGAACTGCGGTTCTGCCTCAGCCGTTTCAGTGCCTTCTTCCGTGCCTTCCGGCCTTCTTCCGCGTCTTCCGCGACCAGCCTTTTCAAAGGGCTCAGCGGACGGACACCGCCCCCTGGGCGGCGCGGGCGTAGGAGGCGGGCCAGGGGGTGTCGGCCTTGAGGGCCTGGGCGGCGTGCAGGGGCCAGCGGGGGTCGCGGAGCAGTTCCCGGCCCAGCAGCACCAGGTCGGCGGAGGACTGGGCCAGGATCTGCTCGGCCTGCTCCGGATCGGTGATGAGGCCCACGGCGCCGGTGGCGAGGCTGGCCTCGGCCCGGATCCGCGCTGCGAAGGGCACCTGGTAGCCGGGCCCCAGGGGGATCTCCGCGCGGGGGACCAGACCGCCGGAGGAGCAATCCACGAGGTCCACGCCCAGGTCACTCAGCGCCTTCGCCAGTTCCACGGACTGGTCCAGGTTCCAGCCCCCCTCCACCCAGTCGGTGGCGGAGAGTCGCACGAACAGGGGCAGGCGCTCGGGCCACCCGTCGCGGACGGCTGCCACCACCTCTCGCAGCAGGCGGGTGCGGTTCTCGAACGAACCGCCGTAGCGGTCCTCGCGGTGGTTGGACAGGGGGGACAGGAACTGGTGCAGCAGATAGCCGTGGGCGGCGTGAATCTCCACCACCTGGAAGCCCGCGGCCAGGGCTCGGCGGGCGGCGTCCACGAAGGCCTGGACCACGGCGGCAAGGCCGCCCTCGTCCAGCGCGGTGGGCACGGTCCAACCCTCATCAAAGGCCAGGGCACTCGGCGCCACGGGCACCCAGCCGCCCTTCTCGACGGGCAGGCTGCCACTGCCCTTCCAGGGAGCGGGGTTCGAGGCCTTGCGCCCGGCATGGGCCAGCTGGATGCCCGCCGCGGCACCCTGGGAGGCGATGAAGCGGACGATGCGAGCCAGGGGTTCCGCCTGCGCCTCGTCCCAGAGGCCCAGATCGTCGGGACTGATGCGGCCCTCGGGCACCACCGCCGTGGCCTCGGTCATGACCAACCCCGCGCCGCCCTGGGCGAGGCCGCCCAGGTGTACCAGGTGCCAGTCCTGGGCGACGCCATCCACGGCCTGGTACTGGCACATGGGCGAGACCGCGATGCGGTTGGACAGCGTCAGGCCGCGGAGGGTGAGGGGGTGGAACAGTCTCGACATGGTGGCTCCGGGAGGCTCTGAATGGGGCCCCTGCCCCATTCAGAGATAGGGTAGGGCGTTAATGCGGTGGGCTCGTCATGATAAATGCGGCGAGGTGGAGACGTGGGCGCAGGTTCCGCCGGTCAGGCGATCCGGATCTGGGTGGATGACCGGGAGGCGCGGGGGTCCGTTCTGGTGGCCCGATTGGCGGAGATGGCGGGGGTGTCCGTCGCGGTGAAGCGCCTCCGGACGGGGGATTACCTGATCGAAGAGAAGGCGGTGCTGGAGCGGAAGCGCGTGCCAGATTTCCTGGAGAGCCTGCGGCAGGGGCGTCTGTTCGCCCAGGCCAGCCGGCTTGCGGCCTCTCCCTGCCGGCCCTTCTTGATTCTTGAAGGAAAGCCTCAGGAATGGCGGCAGGCCGGCGTGACCCGGGAAGGAATCCAGGGCGCGCTTGTGGCGCTGGCGGTCGGGTTCGGCATTCCCGTCCTTCGCTCCCAGAACGAGGATGAAACGGCGCGATTGATTCTCTTCGCGGCGCGCCAGCTTCATTCGACATCCAGAACCGTGATCCGCCGGCCCGGAAGGCGCATTCATGGGAAGCGGGCCCGCCAAGTCTACATCCTCACCGGTGTCCCCAGCGTGGGGGCCGCAAGAGCCCTCCGCCTGCTCGACCGGTTCGGGACGATCGAGGGTGTGATGGCCGCGAGTCCGGAGGCCTTGACGGAAGTCGAAGGCATCGGAACAAAGACGGCCCAGAAAATCCACTGGGCCGTCCACGAATCCATCACGCCCTATCTTTCCTGACTCGGGGCGCAAAGCGCCCCGAGCCGGTGCGGATCAAATTCCCAATACCTTGCGCACCTCCGCCTCCAGCTGGCCCTCGCGGATCTCGGCGAGGTCGTAGCGGACGCGGGTCATGGGCTTGGTGACTTTGAGGATGCGGGTGAGGTCGATGGGCGTGGCGCTGAGCACCACGTCGCAGGGGGTGGCCTCGATGGTGGCCTGCAGGTCCCGCACCTGCTCCTCGCCGTAGCCCATGGCGGGCAGGATGCCCTGGGCGTTGGGGTATTTCCGGTAGGTGGCGGCGATGGAGGCCACGGCGTAAGGCGTGGGGTCCACGATCTCGTGGGCGCCCATGGCCTTGGCGGCCACCACACCGGCACCGTAGGTCATGGAGCCGTGGGTGAGCGTGGGCCCGTCCTCGATCACCAGGGCGCGCTTACCCTTCACCAGGCTGGGATCGGCGCAGGTGACCGGGCTGTTGGCGCGGATGACGCGGGCCCTGGGATTCACCCTCGCGGCATTCTCTTCGATGGACCGGATATCGGCTTCCTTGGCGCTGTCGCACTTGTTGATGAGGATGATGCCGGCCATGCGGAAATTGGCCTCGCCGGGATGGTAGCCCAGCTCATGGCCGGGGCGCAGGGGGTCGGCGATGCAGATGTGCAGGTCGCTCTGGTAGAAGGGCAGGTCGTTGTTGCCGCCATCCCAGAGGATGACGTCCGCCTCTTTTTCGGCGCTGCGGATGATCTGCTCGTAGTCCACGCCCGCGTAGACCACGAAGCCGTTGTCGATGTGCGGCTCGTACTCCTCCCGCTCCTCGATGGTGCACAGGTGCTTGTCCAGGTCGCTGTAGTCCGCGAAGCGCTGGCAGGCCTGTTTGGCGAGATCGCCATAGGGCATGGGGTGACGGATGGCGACCACCTTCTTGCCCAGCTTCTTGAGGATGTTGCTGATGTAGCGCGTGGTCTGGCTCTTGCCCGCGCCCGTGCGCACGGCGGTGATGCCGATGACGGGTTTGGTGGACTTGATCATGGTCTTGTCCGCGCCCAGCAACTCGAAGTCACAGCCCTGGGCGATGCAGAGGCTGGCCAGGTGCATGACCGTGGCGTGGGTCACGTCCGAGTAAGAGAACACGGCCACGTCCACCTTCTCGCGATGGATGAGCGCCACGAGTTCGGACTCGTCCACGATGGGGATGCCCTTCGGGTAGAGCTTGCCAGCCAGCACGGCCGGATAGCGGCGGCCCTCGATGCCGGGGATCTGGGTGGCGGTGAAGGCGACGACCTGGTACGCGGGGTTATCCCGGTACACGGTGTTGAAGTTGTGGAAGTCGCGCCCGGCGGCTCCCAGGATGACGACGCGGCGTGGCGACATGACACGTGCCTTTCGGTCCAGCGGAGCGCCGACACGCTCGAAGGTGGCAGTCCTGGCGGCCCCGCGACAGGGGGAGCATAGTCCCGTTCCAGCCGGGTGCCAGGGTGGGTTGTGGCCTGGGTCACAGGGGCGGGTTGGGTCTATGCTTTTCCCATGCCCAGTCCAGCCTCTCTCGCGGCCTTCCTCCGGCGTCGGCGCCGCCTCATCCTGACGCTGGCGGGCCTCTATGTCCTATGGATCCTGGCGGGTTTCCTGCTGGTGCCCCGCCTGGTGCGGCCGCGCGTCGAACGGGCGGTGGCGGAGGCCACCCACCGGAAGGCCACCCTGGACCGGGTGCGCTTCAACCCCTTCAACCTCGCCATGACCTTCGAGGGCCTGCGGATCCCCAACCGCAGCGGCGGCGACTGGATCGGCCTGCGGCGCCTCTACGTGAATGCGCGGTTCTGGCCCCTGTTCGCCCGCACGGCTGCCCTCTCGGTCGTGGAGGTGGACGGCCTGGACGTGCGAACGGTCCTCGACGCGCAAGGCCACCTGAACTTCCAGGACCTGTTGGACGAGCCCGCCGCGAAGCCCGAGCCGGGGGCCATGCCCTCCGCCTGGACCGTGGCCATCGGCACCTTCCAGTTGCGGGGCGCGCGCCTGGCCTTCGAGGATCGCACCATGGCCACGCCCTTCCGCACGGCCTTCGGCCCCGTGAACCTGCGGGTGGACGGCATCCGCACCCAGGTGGGCCACCAGAGCGGCTATGCCCTGGACGCCTGGACCGAGGCCAAGGAGCACTTGGCCTGGAAGGGTGAGATCGGTTTCGAGCCCTTCGTCTCCACCGGGCACCTGGCCGTGGAGAACCTGCAACTGCCCAAATACCGTCCCTACGAGCAGGAGCAGGTGGCCACGGAGATCCGCAGCGGCACCGCCACCCTGGGCGCCTCGTACCGCTTCGAGTGGGCGCCGGGCCGCCATCGCTTCGAATTATCAGACCTGAGCCTCGCCCTCCGGAACGTGGTGGTGGCCGAGCCGGGTGCCGCCGTGCCGGCCGTGGTGCTGCCCGCCCTCGATCTCAAGGAGGGCCGGGCCGACCTGCTGGCCTCCGCCGTGGAGATCGGTTCCATCGCCGCCCAGGGCGGCACCCTGCGCGTGCTGCGGGGCAAGGATGGCGCCCTCAACCTGGCGCGGATGTTCACGCCCAAGCCGAAACCCAAGGCGCCGGATGAGAAGCCCCTCGACCTGAAGGTGCGCAGCCTGGATCTCACCGGCTTCACCGTGGACTGGGACGACCGCCTGCCGGTCCGGCCCGTGACGGCCGAGGCGCGAGACGTGGCCCTGCACCTGGCGGACCTGAGTCTGGATCCCGCCGCATCCAGTCCGTTCTCCCTGGCGCTGCGTCTGGGGAACGGGAGCCTCAGGGCCGAGGGGAAGGCCTCCCCGCTGAAACCCGCGGGCGACCTGGCCCTGAAGGTGGATGGCTTCGATCTCGCACCCTGGGATCCCTACCTGGATGGCACCCTGGATGCCCGCCTGGACCGCGGCACCCTCGGCTTCGATGGCCGGGTGACCTTCTCCTTCGCCGGCTCGAAACAGGACGGCGCCGAGGTCCGGGGCCGGGGCCAGGTCCGGGACTTCCAGATGCACGACACGGTCTTCAACGAACCCTTCATTCGCTGGAAGGACCTGCGGCTCGCTGGCCTCGCCTTCCGCACTCAGCCCCTGTCCTGCACGTTGCAGGACGTGGCCTGGACCGATCCCGAGGGGCGGCTGGTGGTGGGCCCCGACGGCTCCACCAACGTGGCCCATGCCCTGCGCCAGGGGACCGAGGCCAAGCCGACGGGCATCGCGGCCTCGGCCATTCCCGCCACGCCCGCGGCGGCGCCGGACATCACAATCACGAAATTTGCCATCACGGGGGGCCGCCTCAGTTTCGTGGACCGCTCCGTGCAGCCCAACGCCGCGTTGCTGCTGAGCGATCTGGCGGGCAGCTACCTGGGCCTCTCCAGCCGCCCCGAGGCCAGCTCCAAGGTGGATTTCACGGGCCGTGCCGGTGGACTGGCTCCGGTCACCATCCAGGGCCACGCCATGCCCCTGCGCCACGACCTGGATACGGACGTGACCCTGAAGATCCACGGGGCGGATCTCACCGACTTCACCCCCTACACCGGCAAGTATCTGGGCTACACCGTGCAGAAGGGGAAGCTGGATGTGGAGGCCCGCCTGCGGATCCAGCAGCGCAAGCTCGATGCCCAGAACGCTGTCAAGCTCGACCAGTTCTACCTGGGCGACAAGGTGGCGAGTCCCGACGCCACGCATCTGCCGGTGAAGCTGGGCTTGGCACTGCTGCGCGACCGCCACGGCGTCATCGCCGTTGATCTGCCCATCCAGGGCAGCCTGGACGATCCCGATATCAAATACGGCAAGTTGGTATGGAAGGCCATCTTCAATGTGCTGGGGAAGATCGCCACCTCGCCCTTCACCCTGATCGGCAAGCTCGTGGGTGGCGATGCGGGCGATCTCAGCCAGGTACCCTTCGCGCCCGGGATGGACACGCTGGATGCTGCGGCCACGACCCGGCTGAAGGCCCTGGCGAAGGCCCTGACGGAACGGCCGGCCCTGCGGCTGGAGGCCGAGGGCGGCTTCGACGCGGCCCAAGATGGCGCCGCCCTGCGCCGGGCCGGGCTGGAGGCCCTACTGCGCCGCACCCGAGCCGCCGCCCTGAAGCTGCCCGATGACGGCACCGCAGTGCCGGCCACCGAGCGGGACCGCTGGATCAAGATGGCCTTTGGTGCGGCCTTTCCCTCCGCCCCGGTGGCCAAGGGCAGCCAGCCCCCGCCACCCCCTCCGCCCTCAGAGATGGAGAACCGGCTGCTGGATGCCGTGAAGGTGGATCCGGCTGATCTCACCGACCTGGCCGATCGCCGCGCCAAGCGGGTGCTGGGCTGGTTCCTCGATACCGCCCAGGCCGATCCCGACCGGGTCTTCCAGGTGCGGGACACCGGGCTGGCCAAGGGCGCCGTCGTAGCCTTCAACCTCAAGTAGGGTGCATCCCTCCGGTCAGCTTTCGCGTCCTTCCGCAGTGGCCAGGGGGCGGTCATTGAGGCCGTGCACGTTGCCGTAGAGGGCCTGGATGAGAGGCAGATCCTGCTCCAGATTGCCGCTCGGATGGAACATGGGCATCAAGCGGACCACGTGTTCCCGGTAGTCGAAGCCCACGGGCAGGATCGGCACGCCGGCCTTGGCAGCAATCAGGTAGAAGCCGGTCTTCCACCGGCTCACGCCCTTCCGCGTGCCCTCGGGAGCCAGCGCGAGCATGAGCGTGGGGGCCGCCTCGAAAGCCCTGACGCATTCCCCGACCACCCCATGACTGACCGCGCGATTCACCGGGATCCCCCCCAGCCTGCGCAGGAAACCCTTGAACGGGGCCTTGAAGAGCGTGTGCTTGCCGAGCCAGGACACGCGCAGCCCGACCGCGAAGACCACCGCCACGCCCAGGGTGAAATCCCAGTTCGAGGTATGTGGGGCCACGATGACGATGCATTTGGGAACAGCCGGGAAGGCGCCTTCGATCCGCCAGCCGCCCATCCGCAGGTAGGCGTGGCCGAGGGCCCGCCAGAACCAGCTCCGGGTCTGATGCAGGCCTGGCGGTGGTGCGGGAAAGGGAGGGGGGGGCGGCATGGGCGGTTCCGGGAGAGCAACCAGACTAACCGGAGTGCGGGGCGGGACCATCCAGGGCGCGGCTCGCGGGGAATCACCCGGGGCGTCAGGACCAGGCCCGGACCTTGCCATCCCGGGCGTCGATCAGCTCCGAGATGGTGATGGCGGCGTTGATCAATCCAACGTGGGTATAGGCCTGGGGGAAATTCCCGAGAAGGCGGCCCGTCGAGGGGTCCACATCCTCTGAGAACAGTCCGACAGGGTTGGCGTAGGTGCAAACACGCTCGAACACGTCGATGGCCTCCTCCAAGCGTCCGGCCAATGCCAGAGCCTCCGCCCACCAGAAGGAGCAGATGGTGAAGGTGCTGGTGGGGGCGCCGAAATCGTCTTCGTTCCGATAGCGCATCATGAGCCCCCCCGCGGTGAGTTCCTGCCCGTAGTGATCCAGGGTCGAGAGAAAACGTGGATCCTTCGGTTCGATCAACCCCAGGGTTGGAAGCAGCAGCATGGATGCATCAGGGAAGGCACCGTCAAGGGTCTGAGTGAAGAACCCAAGGCGAGCGTTGAATCCGTGTTCCAGGATGACTTCCTGCTCACGGGCTGCGATGTTCTCCCAGGCGCTGGCCAGAGAGGTTTCATTGAAGCGACGAGCGATGGCGGCGCCTCTGTTGATGGCGGCCCAGCACATGGCCCGGGAGAAGGTGTAGTTCCGCAACAGGCTCCGGAATTCCCAAATGGAGGTGTCCGGCTGGGGGGCCAGGGCGATGGCCTTCTCGACCAGCCGGCGGATGAAGGGGAAGAACCGAAGATCCTCTTCGTTGTGGACGAGCCGGGGATCGCGGAGGATCGTCTCCATGCAGAGCACCAGCTCTCCCATCAGATCGTGCTGCTTCTGATCCACTGCGGCGTTCCCGATGCGCACGGGGCCATGTCCCCCGAAACCCGCGAGATGCCCGAGGATTTCTTCCGGAGCGGAAGGGTCGCCATCGATCCCATACAGGGGTTGCAGGGGGCCCATCTCGGCCACATTGCGCAGATACCGGAGGAACCGCTCCCCCTCTCTCAGGTGGCTGAGCCTCCGGAGGGCCTCCACGACGAACGCGGCATCCCTCAGCCAACAGTACCGGTAGTCCCAGGTTCGCTCGGTGCCCAACGCTTCGGGAATGCTGGTGGTGGCCGCAGCGATGATGGCCCCGGTATCCTCGAAGGCATGGAGCTTCAGGCACAGGGCGGACCTCAGGACCATCTCGGGTTTGAAGAGCGGCAGTGCGCAGGTCTTGGCCCAGCGTTGCCAGCCTTCGGTTGTGAGTTCCAATTCCTGCAGGACCCTGGCCAAAGTGATCGGAGGGGGAGTCCCATAAGAGAGACTCAGAAAGACCGGTCCGTCGAGCGTGAACTCATGCTTTCCCGCCACGTAGGTCAAGGGGAGGTTGGTTTGCAGGAAGAGCGGGCCGCCGCGCCCCCGCACCTCGAGGCAATCGTGGAGGGTGACGATCTGGGTCGGACCGCGGGCATAGTCGAGGCGAGGATCGAAGTCGATGGAGAGCCTGATGCGGCCCCCTAGCGGGCGCAGGAGGCGGGTCAACCGGATCGGGGTCTCTTCTCCCCAGCCTCGCGGCAGGCGAGGTGCGAAATCAATCAGTTCCCAGGCTCCGTCTTCATTCGTGAACCGGGTGCAGAGAATGTTCGTGTTCTGCAGGTAGTTCATTTCGCCAACTACCTCTTCACCAGAGAACAGAATTCGGAAGACCCCTCCCGAGTTGGCATCAAGGAGCCTGGCGAAGACGGACGGGCTGTCGAATCGGGGCAGGCAGAGCCATTCGATCGCGCTCGAAGGCGATATCAAGGCCAGCAGGCTGCCATTCCCGATGATTCCGTGGTTCAGGTGTGGGATCTCTGGCATCGCGACTGCTCCCTGGAATGGCGGACTCTGCAACGGAACCTACGATCCAAGATAGGGCCAGAAAGATAGGCAAATCCCTCGGCCTCGCCACACGACCGCATCCTTCGGCGGGTTGTCGCACCTGAAGGGGGCGCCTACACTCGAACCAACGGATACAAGCTGTCCCAATCTCCCGGGTGCTTCATGGTTTCGCTTCGCTCCGTTCGGCTTTCGCTTCGGTTTGTGCTTCCCCTCGGGGTGGCGCTGGTTTTGTTGGGGTACGCGGTGATGCCGCTGGTGGGCGGGTTGACGCTCCGGTGGTTCGTGCGGGACACGGACATGCGATCCCGCCTCATCGCGAGTGCCCTGAACGACCCCCTCGCCGAGTTGGTCAAGGCGGGAGACAAGGGACGGATCGATGCCCTGTTCCTTCGCGCCATTCAGGACAAGCGCCTGTTCGCCTTGGGGTACTGCGATGAGAACGGGAACCTGCTCTACCGGACCTCCACCTTCCCGGAATCCCTCAGCAGGTCCTTGACCACCGCCAAGGGCCCAGAATTCGGAACGCTGGTGACCCTGCCGCAGGGCCCTTTGTATGTCGCTGATTTTCCAGTCGAGTCTGCTGGCCAAACGATCGGTTCACTGATCCTCGTTCACGACATGAGCTTTGTCGAACGAAGGAGCAACGAGACCAAGGAATATGTGATCATTCTTTTTGCCGTCCTGGGCATTGTCGTCTCCTTGATCACGGTCCTGGTGGCCCACCTGAGCTGGCGCGGCTGGATGGAAGGCGTCCGGTCCATGTTGCGAGGCGAGGGGATCTTCCGTCCTTTCGACCGGCCCGCCCGCAACGCCGAACTCCAGCCCCTCGTCGGAGACCTACGGGCGCTGCTCCGGAGCATCGACACCGAGCGGAGATTCTCCGATGACTCCACCACCACCTGGAATCCGGATGCCCTCCGCCGGCTCCTCCACCAGGAATTGACGGGAGAGCGGGTCATCGTCGTCTCCAACCGCGAGCCCTACATCCACACGAAGACCCAGGGCATGATCGAGGTCCACCGGCCGGCCAGCGGCCTCGTGACGGCCGTCGAACCCGTCATGCGGGCCTGCTCGGGCATCTGGATCGCGCACGGGAGTGGCAACGCGGACCGGGAATCTGCCGACCGGCATGGCCACGTTCCCGTCCCGCCCCTTCATCCCGACTACACCTTGCGGCGCATCTGGCTGACCAAGGAAGAGGAAAGCGGGTACTACTATGGCTTTTCGAACGAGGGTCTATGGCCTTTATGCCATATCGCCCATGTGCGCCCCATTTTCCGGAACGGGGATTGGGAGCAGTACGTGGCGATCAACCAGCGGTTCGCCGATGCGGTCCTGGAGGAAGCGGATACCGACGACCCGGTGGTGCTCGTCCAGGATTACCATCTCGCCCTGCTTCCAGGGATGATCCGGGCCGCGCTTCCCAAGGCGACCATCATCACCTTCTGGCATATCCCCTGGCCGAATCCCGAATCTTTCGGCATCTGCCCATGGAGGGTGGAACTGCTCCGGGGCCTCCTCGGGAGTACCATCCTTGGATTCCACACCCCGTACCATTGCAAGAATTTCCTCGAGACGGTGGACCGGTACCTCGAGACCCGCATCGAACACGAATCGTCCACCATTTCACACGGCGGCAGCCTGACGCTGGTGGAGAGCTATCCGATCTCGATCCAGTGGCCGTCCCCCTGGGGCGTTGAGCCCTCGGTGGAGAGCTGCAGGAGCGAGATCCTGGCTTCGCTCGGCCTTCCTGCGGGCCACCTGCTGGGCTTGGGCGTCGACCGGCTGGACTATACGAAGGGGATCCTGGAGCGGTTCCGGGCCGTGGAACGGATGCTGGAACTGCATCCCGAGCTGGTCGGCCGGTTCACGTTCATCCAGATCGCGGCCCCATCTCGATCCGCCCTCGAGGACTACCAGACCTTCGAGGCCAGGGTCCGCAACCTCGCCACCCGCATCAACCAGAAATTTTCCACGGATACCTATCAGCCCATCGTACTGAAGGTCGAGCATCACGAACCCGAGGCGGTGAACCGCTACTATCGGGCCGCCAACGTGTGCATGGTCACCAGCCTGCACGACGGGATGAACCTGGTCGCGAAAGAGTACGTCGCCGCGCGGGATGATGAGCAGGGCGTGCTGCTCCTGAGCCAGTTCACCGGTGCCGCCCATGAGATGCACGAAGCGCTCATCGTCAACCCGTATCACATCGAGCAGACCGCCTCGGCGCTGTTCCAGGCGCTGTCCATGCCGGAGATGGAACAGCGGGAGCGGATGCGGAGCATGCGGGCCCTGATCCGGGACTTCAACGTCTATCGCTGGGCAGGGAGAATGCTGCTGGATGCAGCGCGGATCAGGCGCCGGGAGAAACTCACGGCAAGGCTGAACCAGGAATGGACGGATGGGAGCCGCTGACCGGTAGGCCGGTGGCAGGGATGATGGAGCGGAGGCGATTTGGAACTGAGCAGACTCTGGGTCTTCGATTTTGATGGCACACTCGCGCCCCTTGTCCCAGAGCGCGACCAGGCCCGGTTGCACCCGGCGTGCCTTGAGGTGCTGAAGGAACTGGTCCGACAGGAGGGCCAGCAGGTGGCGATCCTCTCCAGTCGGCGGCTGGAGGATCTTGCCTCGAGGGTCCAGGTTCCGGGGATCTTCCTCGGAGGAGGAAGTGGCTTGGAGTGGCGGTCCCCCGACGGGCAGCATCACCTTCCTCCCTCTGGCGTCCAGGAGAGGCTGCGCTCCGAACGGGCCCGGCTATGGCCCTTCCTCGATCAGGTCGCACGCCTTCCGGGCATCGACCTTGAAGATAAAAAGTGGTCCATGTCGATCCACTTCCGGGGGGCTTCCCCGGATGCCAGGCGGGACCTCGAAGCCTGGAGGACCGCCCGCGCCATGGAAGATGGCATGCAGATTTTCCGAGGCCCTGAGGTCTTCGAGGTCCCGTTCCTTCAAGGAGCCGGCAAGGTTTCTGGCCTCCAGACCCTCTGCCGGATTCTTGGAGTAGATCCCGACCGGGTGGACATGGTCTATGCCGGCGATGACGGCAACGATCTTCTGGCCATGCGCTGGGTCCTCGACCGGGGTGGAACGGCCTTTTTTGTCGGGACGCCGTGCCCGATCGAGGGTCCCCATCCCGTGGAAGACCCCTCGTCCCTAGCCGAAAGCATCCGAAGCCTGTTGGAAGGCAAGGCGCGTCTGTAGCGACCTTCCTCTTGGCGGGTCAGCGCGGGAAGCTATTCCGCCTACGTGTACACCAAGCGGGCGCCTTGCGGCGCCCGCTTCATGTGTTCTCTACCGATCTACTTGGTCGAAGCGTAGGCCTTCAGCCCGTCGAAGGTCGGCTTCATGGCCTTCTCGCCTTTGTGCCAGTTGGCGGGGCAGACTTCGCCGTGCTCTTCGGTGAAGTCGATGGCGTCGAGGAGGCGCAGGACTTCGTCCACGTTGCGGCCCAGGTCGTTGTGGTTCACGGTGATGTGCTTCAGCTCACCCTTGGCGTTGATGATGAACAGGCCGCGCAGGGCGATGCCCCCGGGCAGCAGCACGTTGTAGTCCTGGGCGATGGTCTTGTTCAGGTCGGAGACCAGGGGGAAGGTCACGCCCTGGATGCCGCCCTCCTTGCGGGGGGTGTTGGCCCAGGCCCAGTGGCTGAAGTGGGAGTCCACGCTCACGCCGATGACCTGGGTGTTGCGGGCCTCGAACTCCTTGACGGCATCGGCGAAGGCCAGGATCTCCGTGGGGCACACGAAGGTGAAGTCGAGGGGGTAGAAGAAGAGGACGATCTTCTTGCCCTTGTAGTCGGACAGGGAGATCTCCTTGAACTCGCCGTGGACCAGGGCCTTGGCCTTGAACTCGGGAGCGGGCTGGGTGACGAATGCGGCCATGGGATTGCCTCCGTTCCGGGGGATTGCCCCGGGGATGATGTGGGAATAAAAAGGCTACGACGGGGTCTGGGTCGCTTCAAGGAAAATATCCGACTAATTCGGTAAACAATATGAAACCTCGGGGTCCATTGACGGTGTCTGGTCGAGGGATGATCCCCAACCGCGTGCTAACCTAAACGATTCATGCCTTTTGAGGGATCCCCATGCAGCCCATCCAGCTTTCGGTCTTCTCGGAGATCGCCCGTCTCAAGCAGGTGGTGGTCCACGATCCCGGCCCGGAGGTGGACCTCATGGTTCCCGGGATGATGGAGAAGCTGCTCTTCGACGACATCCTGTTCGGGGAACACGCCCGCCAGGAACATGCCCTGTTCCGGCAGGTGCTGGCCCGGGTGGCCGACGAGGTGCTGGACGTGCAGGACCTCTTCGTGGAGTCGCTCCAGGACGAGGGCGTGAAGCTGGCCTTCATCGAGGATCTGCGTCGGCTGGCCGGCCTGCCGGATGAGACCTGCAACCTGCTGCGGGACATGACCCCGGCCCAGGCCGCCTGCAGCGTCATCACCGGGGTGCCCTGGGATGACATGCCCAGCCACACGCCCTGGGAGCAGGAGTTCGACTACCGGCTGCGCCCCATCCCCAACCTGCTGTTCATGCGGGATCCGGCTTCGGTCATCGGCGACGGCTACAGCGTGAACGCCATGGCCACCTGGGCCCGGGAGCGCGAGCCGCTGATCCTCAGCACCATCTTCCGCCACCACCCGCGCCTGCGGCACCTCACGGAGCAGGACAAGTGGTTCGACCAGGTCACGCCGCTGGTCCGGGGCGACATCAAGGTACCCGTGAGCCTGGAGGGCGGCGACATCCTGGTGCTGTCGGACAAGGTGCTGGCGGTGGGCTGCTCCGAGCGCAGCAGCACGGACGCCATCTCCTGCCTGGCCGAGAGCCTGCGGGCCGATCACGTGGCCGGGCAGGGCCGCTTCGAGCACCTGGTCATGGTGCTCATGCCCAAGAAGCGCAGCGCCATGCACCTGGACACCATCTTCACCCGCATCAGCGAAGGCGAGTGCCTGGTCTATCCGCCCTACTTCACCGAGGGCAGCCGGGAGCTGCTGAACGTGGTGATCATGGATCTCCGCCATCCGGAGCTGCGGTTCACCACCCAGCCCAACCTGCTGACGGCCCTGAAGGGTCTGGGCATCGACCTGGCCCCGGTCTTCTGCGGCGGCCAGGACTACATCCGGCAGCAGCGGGAGCAGTGGACGGACGGGGCCAATGCCTTCGCCCTGGCCCCTGGCGTGATCACCAGCTACAGCCGGAATGTCGCCACCGCCGAGGAGCTCTCGAAGGCGGGCTACCAGGTGTTGACGGAGCGCCAGCTGCTGGCGGATCCGGCCCTGAACCTGCTGGATGGCGGCAAGTACCTCATCCAGATCCGGAGCAGCGAACTGAGCCGGGCCCGGGGCGGCCCCCGCTGCATGACCATGCCGCTGGCCCGGGAAGGTCGCTAGCAATTCTTGCAAGGGCTGGAGAAGGGGTAACCCTTTCCTTTCCTGGTAGACTTCTCTTTCGCGCCTCGATTCCTCGAGGCGCCCCTTTTTTTTGGGACCAGTCCCCCGATCATGCCTCCCCTCGATCCCGCCGCCGCGCCCGCTCCGACCCTCCGGCACCGCCTGGAGTACGGGGCCTTCCGCCTGCTGGACGGGGTGCTGGGGCGCCTCCCCTGGGGCACGGTTCAGGCCCTGGGGGAAGCGGCCGGGATGGCCTTCTACCTGGCCGATCCCCGGCACCGCCGGGTCGTGCGGGAGAATCTCCGCAGGGCGGACCTGGGCCTTTCCGAGGCCGAGACCCGGGCCATGGCGCGGGCCTGCTTCCGGCACTTCGGCGGCCTCTTCGTGGGCCTGCTGAGGCTCCGGCGGGCCACGCCGGAGGAGCTGGACCGCTGGATCAAGGTGGAGGGCCTCGAGCACTTCGACGCGGTGAAGGCCCGGGGGAAGGGCTTCATCCAGCTCACGGGCCACTACGGGAACTGGGAGGCCATCGCCTTGGCCCAGAGCCGGATGGGCCGGTCACTGGCGGTCATTGGCCGGGAGCTGGACAACCCCCTGCTGGAGCGCATCTCCCTGGCCTTCCGCACCCGCTTCGGCAACCGGGTCATCCTCAAGGACGGGGCCATGCGGGAGACCCTCAAGGCCCTCAAGGCCGGGGACGGCGTGGGCTTCCTGCTGGACCAGGACGCCCTCACCACGGGTGTGTGGGTGAAGTTTCTCGGCCAGTGGGCCTCGACCTTCGGCACCGCCGGCAGCCTCGCGGCGCGCTATGGCCTGCCGGTGCTGCCGGTCTTCAGCTGGCCCAACGGGGATGGCACCACCACCGTCCGTTTCGAGCCGCCCTTCGAGGTGCCGGTCACCGGCGACGCCGCCCGGGACGCCTGGGTGGCCACCCAGCTCATGACCGCCCGGATCGAGGCCCAGATCCGGAAGGATCCCCGCTGGTGGTTCTGGATGCACCGCCGCTTCAAGACCCGGCCCGCAGAGGGGCATCCCCTCCCGGCTCCGCTTCCCCCTTCCGAGTGGCTAGACTTGTTCTCTTCTCCCGCCTTGTAACAGGGCCGCCGGGGTCATCCCCTTCCGGCCCGCCTTTTTTTTGGACCTCCCATGCCCAAGCACGTGCTCGCCAAGCTGGAACAGGAATTGAAGGACATCAAGCAGGCGCTCCTGGTGGACATCCCCCAGGAGATCGCCCGCGCGGCCGGCCAGGGCGACCTGTCCGAGAACGCCGAGTACGAGCAGGCCCTCGTCAAGCGCGACATGTTCCAGAACAAGATGGTGGTCCTGGAGAAGCGCATCGCCGAAGTGGCCAGCATGGACATCAGCCGCCTGCCCAAGGGCCGGGTTGCCTACGGCTCCAAAGTCACGATCCTGGACCTGGACTCCGAGGAGGAGTTCACCTACAAGCTGGTGCTGCCGGAGGAACTCGATGGGCATCCGCACCACCTCAGCATCAGCTCGCCCATCGGCTCGGCCCTCGTGGGCCAGGAGGAGGGCGGCGAGGTGCGCGTCCAGATCCCCGCGGGGATCCGCCGCTTCGAGATCCTGGAACTGAAGACCATCCACGATGTAGCCTAAGCGAGCCCCAGGGGGGGGACCTGTGAATAAATACAAGCGCGACCAGAAATGCTCCTTCTGCGGGAAGGAGCCCCATGAGGTGGAGCAGCTTCTGGCCGGGCCGGACGCCTTCATCTGCAACGAGTGCCTGGAGGCGGGCCAGCTTCAGCTGCGCATGAGCCGGCAGGGCAAGCCCTTGGGCAAGCACGAGGCCCGTCTCAGCCGTCCGAAGGAGATCAAGGCTTTCCTGGATGACTACGTCATTGGGCAGGAATCGGCCAAGAAGCGGCTCTCCGTGGCCGTCTACAACCACTACAAACGCATCCTCACCCCCCGGAAGGTCCTGGGTTCGAGCGAAGTAGAGCTGTCCAAGAGCAACATCCTGCTGCTCGGGCCCACGGGCACGGGCAAGACCCTCCTGGCGCAGACCCTGGCGCGGTTTCTGGACGTGCCCCTGGCCATGGCCGACGCCACCACGCTGACCGAGGCCGGCTACGTGGGCGAGGACGTCGAGAACATCCTCACCAAGCTGCTCCAGGCCGCCAACTACGACGTGGAGCGAGCCCAGCGGGGCATCGTCTTCATCGACGAGATCGACAAGATCGGCCGCAAGAGCGAGAACCCCAGCATCACCCGCGACGTGAGCGGCGAGGGTGTGCAGCAGGCGCTCCTGAAGCTCGTCGAAGGCACCGTGGCCAACGTGCCGCCCCAGGGCGGCCGGAAGCACCCCCACCAGGAGTTCATCCAGCTGGACACCAGCAACATCCTGTTCATCTGTGGCGGCGCCTTCGTGGGCATCGAGGACATCATCAAGCAGCGCATCCGGGCCAAGGCCGTGGGGTTCGGTGCCCAGCCCTCCTCCAAGGGCGACAAGGACAACCTGCTGAGCCTCGTGGAACCCGAGGACATCATCAAGTTCGGCCTCATCCCCGAACTGGTGGGCCGCCTGCCGGTGGTGGCGGGACTGACGCCCCTGGACCGGGAGGCCCTGGTGGCCATCCTCACCCAGCCCAAGAACGCCGTCACCAAGCAGTTCGTGAAGCTGCTGGACATGGATGACGTGGACCTGAGCTTCGAGGAGGGCGCCCTGGAGGCCATCGCCGACCAGGCCCTCACTCGCAAGCTGGGCGCCCGCGGGTTGCGCAGCCTGGTGGAGCAGATCCTCCTGGAGCCCATGTACGAGCTGCCCTCGGACAAGCGCAGCACCCGGGAAACCCTGCGCATCACCCGACAGAAGGTGGAGGAGGTGCTCAACCTGCCCTCCCACCCCATCTCCGCGGCGGGTTGAGGCCGGTCAGAACATGACGTGCAGCCCCACCGGTACACTGGACTGGGGCTCGAGCAGGTGCCCGTTCACCCGCTGGTGGACGGGCACCTGGAAGAAGGCGTAGACCTGGATGCCGGGGCGCAGGTTCGCCGTCAGGCCGGGGCTGAGGTAGACCAGGGCGGAGGCGGCGAGCAGGAGGAGAGCGGTGCGCGGAAGGGAGCGGGTCATGGACCCTCCAAATCTGTCAGGACAGATGAATGGTGCCAGCCGCCGGTCGGACTCACCTGCGTCAATTTGTCCGGGGACCCCCCGATGGCTGAGCAGCCCTCCGTCCCGGGGAGGGGGGCTGACCTTCGCGCAGGGTGTCCAGATCGGCGTAAACTTTGCTGACGTCCTTGGCGGGTGCCCGCCGTAGGCCGTCTGGAGTCCTCCTTGAGCAAAGCCTCCAAGACCATCACCCTGCCGGCCATCCCCATCCGGGACATGGTGCTGTTCCCGGGGGCCCGGGTGCCCTTCGTGGTCGGGCGGTCGGCCTCGGTGCGGACGCTGGAGGTGGCCATCAAGGCGGGCGACCACCTGCTGATGCTCACCCAGAAGGACGCCAGGGTGGAGAGCCCCAAGCTGGAGGATCTCTACCCCACGGGCACCCTGGCCCTGGTGGAATCCGTCATCGCCCTGCCCAAGGACTACTACAAGGTGGGCGTGAAGGGCGTCGCCCGGGTGAACCTGCAGCAGTACGACGACAGCGGCGAGATCATCCAGGCCGAGGCCTACCTGCTACCCGAGCCCGCTCACTCGGCCTCTGAACCCCTCCAATTCTTCCACGCCGCGGTGGAGGCCTTCCTGGGCCGGAACCCGGATGCCTCCCGGCTGCTGAGCATGGATCAGATCCGGGAGCTGCCCCTTGGGAAGGCCATCGACACCGTGGCCGGGCTGGTGCCCGCCGAGGTGAAGCAGAAGCAGGAGATCCTCGAGCTCCTGGAGATCGCCCCCCGCCTCGAATCGTTGATGCATCTGCTGGAACTGGATGCCGCCCGCTCGGAGGTGGACCGCACGCTGGACGAGAAGACCCGGGCCCGCCTCGACCAGGACCACAAGCACTACGTGTTGAACGAGAAGATGCGGGTCATCCAGCAGGAGCTCGGCAAGAAGGAGGAGAAGGACGAGACGGGCCGCCTGCGCGACCAGATCGAGGCCGCGGGCATGGGACCCGAGGCCAAGGCCAAGGCCCTGGAGGAGCTGGACCGCCTGGAGGCCATGCCGCCCCAGAGCGCCGAGGCCACCGTCAGCCGCACCTACCTGGATTGGCTGCTGGCCCTGCCCTGGCAGGCCAGGGCCGACGAGCGCCTGGACCTGGAGGAGGCCGAGCGCGTACTGGACGAGGACCATGCCGGCCTGGAGAAAGTGAAGGCCCGCATCCTCGAGCACCTGGCCGTCATGGCGCGGCTGCGGAAGAACCCGGCCCAGGCGGGGGACGGCGAGAAGGACGAGAACCGTGCCCCCCTGCGCGGTCCCATCCTCTGCCTGGTGGGCCCCCCGGGCGTCGGCAAGACCTCCCTGGCCCGCAGCATCGCCCGCGCCCTGAACCGGCCCTTCGTGCGGCTCTCCCTGGGCGGCGTGCGCGACGAGGCCGAGATCCGCGGTCATCGCCGCACCTACATCGGCTCCATGCCCGGCCGGATCATCGCCCTGATGAAGAAGGCCAAGGTCCGCAATCCGCTCATGCTGCTGGACGAGATCGACAAGATGGCCTCGGATTTCCGGGGCGATCCCAGCTCGGCCCTGCTGGAGGTGCTGGATCCCGAGCAGAACGCCAGCTTCCAGGACCACTACCTGGACCTGGGCTTCGACCTCAGCCAGGTGCTCTTCCTGGCCACCGCCAACGTCCGCCACCAGATCCCCGAGCCCCTGGATGACCGCCTGGAGGTGATCGAGCTGAGCGGCTACACGCTGAAGGAGAAGCTGGCCATCGCCGAGAAGCACCTCCTCCCGCGGGCCCTGGAGGGTCACGGCATGAAGGATCTGGGCGTGCGTTTCGAGCCCGCCGCCCTGGAGAAGCTGGTGCAGTCCTACACCCGTGAGGCGGGCGTCCGCCAGCTGGAGCGCGAGATCGCCAACATCCTCCGCAAGCTGGCGCGGCACACGCTGCAGCCCCACCTGTCGGATTCGACGGGCGAGGCCTTCGATCCCGTCATCACGGCCGAACGGGTGCCGAAGCTGCTGGGGCCCGAGAAGATCCTGGAGTCCCACACCGAGGACACGGCCCCGCCGGGGCTGGTGAACGGCCTGGCCTGGACGCCGTCGGGCGGTGACCTGCTCACCATCGAGGCGGCCGCACTGCCCGGCAAGGGTGTCCTGAAGCTCACGGGCAAGCTGGGCGAGGTCATGCAGGAGAGCGCGAACCTGGCCCTCAGCTACGTGCGCGCCCGGGCCGAGCGCCTGGGCCTGAAACGCGACTTTCTCGACACCGTGGATCTGCATGTCCATGTGCCCGAGGGGGCCATCCCCAAGGACGGCCCCAGCGCCGGCATCACCCTGGCCACGGCCCTCATCTCCGTGCTGACGGGCATCCCCGCCCGGGCGGACCTGGCCATGACCGGTGAATTGACGCTCCGCGGCCGGGTGCTGCCCATCGGCGGCCTCAAGGAGAAGCTCCTGGCCGCCCACCGCCAGGGCTGCAAGGCCGTGCTGATCCCGGCCGAGAACGCCCGGCATCTGGAGGAAATCCCAGCCGAGGTCCGCGAACAGCTGAGCATCCACCTCGTCAGCCACATGGATGAAGTCATCCAGCTCGCCCTCACCCGCAGCCCCGAGCCCCTCCAGCCCGAAGGCACCCCCGCCGCCGCGCCCACCCCCAGCCGCGAGAACGAGGCCACGGCGCAGTAGGACGGCTGACAGCCGACGGCCCACAGCTGATACCCTTTTCCCATGCGCTTTCTCGCCAGCCACGTCATCCACTTCTTCGTCATGGGCATGGGCATCGCCTTGGTGCTGGGGCTGCTGCACCCCACGACGCGGCGGGAGCGGACGCGGGCATCGATCCTGAAGCATGCGGCGGGGCTCATCGGCATTGGCCTGGCACTGGCCTGGCTGATGTACCTGCTGCCGCGCCACCCGGTCCGCTTCTAGGGGGAGCCGTGGTCGAGCGGGCCCTGGGCCTCCTGGCGCGTCTGCAGGCCACCCTGGAGGAGGCCTGGGTGATGGTGACCCGGGCCGTGCCGCCCCTGGGGCGCGCGGGCGCCTTCGCCGCCGAGGTGCTGAGGAAATACCAGAAGGACGACTGCTTCAGCTACGCCGCCGGGCTCAGTTTCTGGTTGATCGTCAGCCTGGTGCCCCTGTCCACGCTGCTGTTCAAGCTGCTGGGTACCGTGCTGGGGAGCCGGGCCTACGGCTGGGCCACCCTGAACACGCTCCACAACATGATCCCCTACCTGCCCCGGGAGTTCGTGGCCGATGCGGTGGCCAACAGCCAGAAGATCGGCAGCATGGGCTTCTCCTGGATCGTGCTGCTCTTCGGCAGCTACTGGGGCATCAGCCAGCTGGACACCAGCCTGGCCCACGTCTTCGGGGTACGCATCAAGAAACACCGGCAGACCCGCAAGAACAACCTGCTGCGCCAGGTCGCGGTCCTGGTGGGTGGCATCCTCATGATGGTGCTGTTCCTGGCCCTGCTGGTGGGCGGCGCCGTGCGCAAGCACCTGCCCCTGCCGCGCACCGATTTCCTGCCGCTGCTGCCGCCGCTGCTGGTGTTGCTGGTGTCCACCATCGTGCTGCAACACCTTCCCCGGCTCCACGTGAAGTTCCGCCACGCCTTCCTGGGCGCCGGTATCTCCACGGGGCTGTGGTGGGTGGCGAAGTGGGTCTTCGGCATCTACCTGAGGCACACCATGACCTGGGGCATCATGTACGGCTCCCTGATCGGCATCGTGGCGGGCCTGACCTTCCTCTACTACAGCAGCGCCATTTTCCTGCTTGGCGCCGAGATCACCGCCGCCTTCTATCGCCACGAAACCGGCGCCATCACCGTGCCACCGTGGGTGCGGATGAAGGCCGGAGAGCCGGGGGGGAAGCCCTAGGCCGCTGATCGGCCAGGTCTTCCAGATGGGCCACGGATGAAGACCGAAAAAAAAGAAACATCAACCACAGATGCACACCGATGAACACCGATAAAAAAGAAGAATCTTCATCTGTGTTCATCTGTGTTCATCTGTGGTCATCGGTGGTTCAAATGGTTTTTCTATCGAGTGAAACCGTAGGTTTCACTCGTCGTCGCGTCCGCGTTGGCTCGCCGGGATGGCGAATCCGTCGGCCTTGTATTCGTTGATCTTGTTCCGCACGGTGCGCAGGGCGATGTCGAGCTGCTCGGCGGCGTGGGTGCGGTTGCCCTTGAGGGCGCTGAGGGTGCTCAGGAGCCAGAAACGTTCCAGCTCCGGCAGGCTGAGGCCCAGGGGCAGCACCACGGCGGTGCCCAGGGGGAGGCCCACCAGTGGCGTCTGCGGATCCGCGACCACGGCGCCGATCGGGATGCTCTGGGCGGCGGCGGAAGGGAGGCCCGCGGCGGTGGCGTGGACATCCCGGCGGGAGGTCGCGGAGGTCGCATTGGCGTCCCAGGGCGTGATCGCGGGCCGCTCCGGGGGATCCTCGGGCAGGCCTTCAAGGCTCTCGGGCGGCAGGAGCCAGTGCAGGTCCTGCTGGCTGAGCCGATGGCCCTGGCTCAGCACCACGCAGCGCTGGATGACGTTCTCCAGTTCACGGATGTTGCCGGCCCAGCTGTGGCGTGCCAGGGCCGCGAAGAAGCTGGGGGCCAGGTCCGGCACGGGGCGGTCATTCTCGCGGGCGTAGCGCTCGGCGAAGTGGGCGGCCAGCAGCTCGAGGTCCCCCGGGCGGTTGCGGAGGGGCGGCAAGTCCAGGGGGATGACGTTCAGGCGGTAGTAGAGATCCTCGCGGAAGCGTCCGGCCTTCACCTCGACCTGGAGATCGCGGTTGGTGAGGGCGATGAGGCGCACGTCCACGGGAATGGGACGGGTGCCCCCCAGCCGGTCCACGGTGCGCTCCTGGAGGACCCGCAGCAGCTTGCCCTGGAGGCCCAGCGGCAGCTCGCCCACTTCGTCCAGCACCAGGGTGCCGCCGTCGGCCTGTTCGAAACGTCCTTGTTTCATGCTCGTGGCGCCGGTGAAGGCGCCCTTCTCGTAGCCGAAGAGTTCGGATTCCAGGAGGTTCTCGGGGATGGCGGCGCAGTTGATGGCCACGAAGGCGCCGTTCCGGCGGGGGCTCGAACCATGGATGAGCTTGGCCAGCAGTTCCTTGCCGGTGCCGCTCTCGGCCTGGATGAGGATGGTGGCGCGGCTGTCCGCGGCCCGGCGGGCCAGGGCCAGGGTCTCGCCCAGGGCCGGATCCTGGGTGAGGATCACGGGGGCGTCCGCGGGCTCCTCCACCTTGAGGCGGGTCTCGCCCTTGAGGGCCTTGTTCAGGGCGGCGGTCAGTTCTTCGGGGCTGAAGGGCTTGGACAGGAAGTCGAAGGCGCCCAGGCGCATGGCCTCGCGGGCCGCCTCCAGGCTGCCGAAGGCCGTGATGAGCAGCACGGGCAGGGCCGGATCCACGGCCTTGAGGCGGGCCGTGAGCTGCAGGCCGTCGATGCCGGGCATGCGCAGATCGGTCACCACGGCGTCGTAGGCGCCGGGGCGGACCATCCGCAGGGCCTCCTCGCCATTGCGGGCCTGCTCGGCGAAGAACCCGGACCGTTTCAGGCTCATGGCCATGCCATCCCGCATCCCGGGATCGTCGTCAACCACCAGTACCCGAAGGGGAGTCGCCATAGCCAAGTCCGGACCCATCATCCACGGCCAGATTGGCCGCTGGAGACGTTATCGGGACCCGCCGACTCAACTGGAGTTTTGGCGGATCAGGCCCGGGGCTTCCGCCGGCGCAGGCGGGCGGGTTCTTCCCCGGTGGCCGCTTCGCCGCGCACGGGATCGCCGTGGCGGCGGATGAGCAGGTAGAGCTGGGGCCGGCTCACCCCCAGGCGGACCGCGGCCTCGGAGCGGTTGCCGTAGGCCCGCCGCAGGGCCCGGTGGAGGAGGAACCGTTCCAGCTCGTGCAGGTTGGTGGCCAGATCCTCGGCCTCGAAGCGGGGCGGGCCGAGGGCGCCGGGTTCCGGGAGCTGGCCCAGCAGCTTCCAGCGCAGCAGGCGGTTGCGCAGCTCCCGCAGGTTGCCCGGGCAGGGCAGGCCCCCCAGGGCCGGGGGCAACGGGCCCTCGATGCCCTCCTCCCCGGCCAGGGCCGCCAGCAGGTCCGGAATGCAGGCCGGTTCCTCGTCCAGTGAAGGCAGGCGCAGTTCCAGGCAGGGCAGGCCGACCGGCGGGGCCTCCCGGACGGCCACCACGCCGCCGGGATGGCCCGCGAGCCAGGCCGCGCCTTCCGCGCCAGCGGCGGCCTCGATCCACGCCACGCCGCGCCGCGCGGCCAGCTCCACGGCCAGGGACGAGACCCCCGATCCAACGGGGCCGTGGATCCACAGGGCCTCCGGCCGGGCCAGCAGCTCATCCAGGTGTGCGCCCCAGCGGGCGAAGCCCGGGAGGAGGGTGGGGGGGATCACGGCCTCAGCCTTTCCCCGGGATCACGTGGAACAGCACCGCGAACACATGGCAGGCGCTGCCGGCCACCACGAAGAGGTGCCACAGGGCGTGATGGAAGCGCAGCCGTTCCAGGCTGTAGACAACGGCGCCGAGGCTGTAGAAGAGGCCGCCTCCGAAGAGCCAGTAGAGGCCGTGAGAGGACAGGGACCGGCCCAGGGATCCGGCGAAGAAGACGATGATCCAGCCCATGAGCAGGTAGATGACCGTGGAGATCCAGCCCATGCGCTTCACGAAGGCGGGATCCAGGCCCTGGTCCCCCGGCAGGGCGTGCAGGTGGTCCACCGGCGGGGGCCGGAGGACCACCCGGGCGACGCGCGCGTAGTAGATGCCCTTGAGGGTGATGCCGAGAGCCGCGATTCCCCACACGAGCCCAAAGAGGATCCAGCCTTGCCACAGATTCCTGCGACCTAGGGCGGAGAGGCAGAAGGGCGTGTAGGTGCCCGCGATGAGCAGGAAGATGGCCGAGTGGTCGAAGACCTTGAAGACCAGTTTCACCCGGGGGCCGCGGAAGGCGTGGTACAGCGTGGACATGAGGTAGAGCAGGATCAGCGTGGACCCGAAGATGGCCGTGCCCACCACGTCCCGCGCCGTGCCATGCAGGGCCGCCTCCACCACCATGACCACCAGCGCCGCGATGGCCAGCGCCGCGCCCAGGCCGTGGGTCAGGCTGTTGGCCAGTTCCTCGCCGCGCGACTGGGAGGTCGATCCGGGGAGGGCATGGGCGGCAATCCTGGACATGCCTACGAGGATGCCAGAGTCCGGCTCGGCGGGGAGACCCATCGGAAGAAGCTGGTCACGGAAGGCGCGGAAGAAGCCCGGAAGACACGGAAGGGAACCCGGAGGCAGGACTCCCTCCCTTTTGTGTTTTCCGTGGCATTCCGTGCCTTCCGTGACCAGCAGGCGCCTGGGCCTGCTCGATTTCCGGGGTGGGACGGCTACTCCACCCGGAACCGGGCGCGGCTGCCGCCGGGGCCAGGAATGACCTCGAGGCGGGCCGGGATGCGGGCCTTGATCTCCTCCAGGTGGCTGATGAGGCCCACCAGGCGGCCACCCTGCTTGAGGTCCTCCAGGGTGCGCAGGGCCAGGTCCAGGGCCTCGGGATCGAGGCTGCCGAAGCCCTCGTCGATGAAGACCGTGTCCAGCCGGATGCCGCCGGCATGGCGCTGCACCACGTCGGAGAGGCCCAGGGCCAGGGCCAGGCTGGCCTGGAAGCCCTCGCCGCCCGAGAGGGTGCTCACGGCCCGGGCACGGCCCGTGTGGGTGTCCGTGATCTCCAGCTGCAGCCCGCCCGCCTTGCGCAGGTCGCCGCCCCCGACGGCGCGGCGCAGGGCGTAGCGCTGCTTGCTCATCCGCCGCAGGCGCTCGGAGGCCGAGACCAGCACTTCGTCGAGGAGGGCGCCCTGGACGTACCGCTCGAAGGAGATGCGGTCCCCCTCCTCGCCCCTGGCGACGCGCGCCAGCCCCGCCACCAGCCGGTAGCGGCGGTCCTGGTCGTCGCGGGCCTGTACCAGGCGCGTGAGATCCGCTTCCAGGCGCTGCAGAACGGCCTCCTCGGACTGGGCGTGGCCCAGGGCCTCTCCTGTGGCCGCGTAGTGGGCCTGGGCTGCCGCCTGGGCGGTTTCCAGCCCCGTCAGATCCGGGGCAGCCAGCCCCTCCGCCTGAGTTTCGGCCCGGGCGGCCCGATCCGTGGCCACGGCCAGGGCGGTGTCGTAGGTCTCGAGTTCCGTGGCGAGGGTGACGATTTCCTCAGGGCTCCGGCGGGCCAGAGCGTGGTCTTCCCGGCCATGGAAACCAGCCTGAGTCAGGGCCGCTTCAAATTCTGCGTCGCAGCGTTCCGCCTCCTCCCGTCCCCGGGCCACCTGTTCGCGGAGGCCCTCCAGCCGGACCCGCGCCGCCTGGCGAGCATCCCAGGCCTCGTACCGCGCCTCCCGGGCCGAGGCCAGGGCCGCCTCCGAATCGACCAGTTCCCGTTCCGCCTGCTCCAGCCGCGTGGAGAGGGCGCCGGGGACCCGCAGTTCCGCCAGGAGCCCTTCCTCCAGCAGCTGGAGCCGGGCCCTGGCCGTGGTCTCGCGCGCCTGGACCGCGGTGAGTGCCGTTCGGACCTCCTCCACCCGGCGTTCGGCCTGTTCGCGATCCTGCTCGGCCTGAGCCAGCTTGGCCTCCAGTTCCGGAAGCCGGGCGGTGGCCGTGCGACTGCGCTCCAGATCGCGGCGGTGGCGCTCCTCGATCTCCGCGAGGGTCTCGGGGGTGGACTGGGCATGCTCGCCGAGGGCCTCCATCAGCGCGTCCCGCCGGGCCCGCACCGCCTCCAGGGTCCCGAGCCGGGCCCGCAGGGCCTCCTGGGTTCGGGCCAGGGCGGCGCCGTCGGCCTCCTCCTGGTCCTGGGCGACGCGGAGGTCCACCTCTTCCGGCGGATGGGCCGCGGTCCGGGCGGGGCGGGGGTGCTCGGGGCTCCCGCAGACGGGGCAGGGCTGGCCGTCTGCCAGGGCCTCGGCCAGCCGGGCAGCATGGGTCTCCAGGCGCCGCTCCAGCAGGGAGCGGAACCGTTCCCGGGAGGCGAAGGCCGCGGCCTGGGCCGCATCCCGGGCCCCCAGGGCGGCGTCGTGGGCGGCCTGGGCGCGGTCGGCCTCCGCGAGGTGGCGCTCCAGTTCCAGCCGCTGGCCCCGCACCTTCTTGATGAGGTAGAGCAACCCCTCGCGGCCCAGGGCCTGGGCGGCCTCGGCGCGGAGTTCCTGCTGAGTGGCCTGGTGGCCGGCCAGGTCGCGCTGGGCCCGGTCCAGCCCCCGGCGCAGCTCACCGGCCCGGTCTTCCAGTCCGCCGCGTTCCTGGGCCGCGGCGCGGGCCTCGGTCCGGGCCTCCTCCATGGCCTGGAGCCGGGGCTGCAGGTCCTTCAGTCGGGCGATGGCGCCACGCAACTCCTCCCGCCGGATCTCGTGGCCCATGGCCTCCTTCAGGGCCTCCTCGGCCAGGGCGAGGGCCGTCTCGCTGGCCTGGGTATCGCGGGCGAGGCGGCCTTCCTCTGCTTCCAGAGCCTCGAGCCGGCGCCGCGCCTCCTCGAGGCGGCGGGCCTCGGCCTGTACGGTGCCGGCGCGGCGGGCGCGGTCCAGTTCGGTACGCCGGGACGCCATCCGGCGCGAGGCCGCCCGGAGGCCCTCCAGCTCGATCCGAAGGGTCTCACGCGCAGCCAGCCGGTCGGCCGCCTGGCGTCCTGCCTGCAGGGCCGAATCGGAAACCCGCAGGGCTTCCAGGGCCGCGGCCTGCTCTGACCGGAGGCTTCCGGCCCGGGCCTCGGCCGCCTGGATGCGCCCAGGCAGTTCCTCCACCGACTCCGCGCCAGCCTGTGACAGCAATTGTCGAATCTCACCAAGGGTGGCCCGGGCGGACTCCTTCAGGAGCCGCTCGTCCTCGGCCAGGGTCTCGGCGATGCGGGCGTAGCGGCCGGTCTGGAACAGGGTCTGGAGGATGGCCTGCCGTTCGGTGGAACTGGAGAGCATGAACTCCTGGAAGCGCCCCTGGGGCAGGAGCACCACCTGCCGGAACTGGGAGGCCTGGAACCCCATGAGCTGGGCCACCTTCGCGTCCACCGCCGAGGGCTTGTCCGGGGTGAGGGGCACGGCCTCGCCGCCCTTCAGCTCCCAGAGGCGGGCCGAGTGGGCCTGCTTCCTGAAGGTGGCCGCCTCGGACTTCGGGTTCCGTTTGGTCGGGGCCTTGGGGACCGCCTGTTCCGGGGATCGCTCGACGCGATAGGTGTGGTCCCCGAGCGCGAAGTCGAAGACCACGCGGGTGGACGTCTCGGGCGTCGCGAAGTGGCTGCGCAGGTCCTTGGCCTCCCGCAGCCCGCCGCTGGTCACGCCGTAGAGCGCGTAGCTGATGCCGTCGAGGATGCTGGTCTTGCCGGCGCCGGTGGGGCCGTGGATGAGGAAGAAGTCCTGCCCCTTCAGATCGGCGAAATCCAGTTCCTGCCGCCCCGCGTAGGGACCAAAGGCCTCCAGGACGAGGACGAGGGGCTTCATGCCGGCTCCTGCGCATCGAGGGCGCGGGCCGCGGCATCCTGGAAGAGCGCCCGTTCCTCTGCGTTGAGCTCCTGGCCCGTGCTGTGCCGGAAGAAGGCCTCGAAGAGCCGCTCGGGATCCAGCTCACGGGGATCGGGCCCCAGGAGCTCCAGACCCTCCTCGCTAGGCGCGTCGGCGGGTGCGGGCTGGATGCCGAGGATGTTCGGGTAGACCTGGCGGAGGCGGGCCATGGCGTCGAGCACGGGGCCGTCATCCACCAGTTCCAGGAAGAGGTAGTCCTCCCGGTTCCCGGCGGCACCCTGCATCAGGTCCTCGAAGCGGCCCCGGAGCCGACGGAGGTCCCGGCGGGGGCTGAAGGGCAGGGGCTCGGTGCGGACGGGGCCTCGGGGTGGCAGCTCCACCAGCGTGGCCGCCTTCACGTGGGCGGCCTCGGAGGCGCTGTACTTCAGCAGGCTCCCGGAGTAGCGCACCTGCGGCCGGCCCGCCTCCTGGGGCCGATGGAGGTGCCCCAGGGCGGCGTAGTCGCAGGCATCGAAGAGACGTGCATCCACTTCGCCCGCACCGCCCACGCCGAGGCCCAATTCGGACTCGGACACGAGGCTGCCGGTGACGAAGGCGTGCGCCACGGCCACGAACCGGTGGCCTTCCGGGTGCCGGGCCTTGGCCCGCGCCAGCTGGGCCGCCAGGGCGTCCTGGTGCGTCCGGATGGTGGGATCCGCGAAGGCCTGCCGGGCCAGGGCCGGATCGGCGTAGGGCAGGAGATGGAAGGCGGCGCCGTCGATCACCACGGGATCGGCCTCGGGCGCGAGGGGGCCGGCCACATGCAGGCCCTGGGACTGCAGGAAGCCGGCGGCGAACCCCAGGCGCTCGGGGCTGTCGTGGTTCCCGGCGATGAGCAGCACGGGCACGCCCAGCCCGCGCACCACGCGGTTCAGGATCTCGTCGAGGAGGGCCACCGCTTCCTTGGGTGGCACGGCGCGGTCGTAGATGTCCCCGGCAATGACCAGGGCCTGGGCCCTGGTGTCCTTCAGCATGGTCACCACCTGGTCCAGGGCATGGGCCTGGTCCTCCAGGAGGTCGGCATTGCAGAGGGTCTTGCCCAGGTGCCAGTCGGAGGTATGGAGGAATCGCATGGGACATCCAGTGTGGCGCCAACGGATCCAGGGGACCATGGCGGAGGCCACCCGGGCTTGGTTCTCAAGTGGAATGGTGCGGCGGACCGATACTGTATGGGAACGGGGTGCGACCTCGTGCGCTCCCTTTGTTCCCAGATTCCAGGACACCATGTTCAGTCACAGCCAGACCAAGGGAAAATCGCGGTTCCAGGGATCCCAGGACCTTCGCACGGTGCTGGGGGAGGGGACGCGGTGGCAGGGCGACGTCCAGGCCGGTCCCGAGGGCCTTCGGATCGAAGGCACCCTGGAGGGGGGCATCCAGTGCCAGGGCGATGTGGTGGTGGCGGCCACCGGCTTCGTCAAGGGCACCATCCAGGCCCGGCGGCTGAGCGTCATGGGGCAGGTCGAAGGGGTCCTCAAGGTGGAGACCTGCCTGGAGATCCTGGGTTCTGGCCGGGTCGAGGGCGAAGTGGAACTGGGCACGCTGGTGGTGGATGAAGGCGGGATTCTTCAGGGAACCTGTATCCACCGCTCGGCCGCCGAGGTGGAGAAGACGAGCGGTCCCATCGCGCAGCGTCGGGACGAGCGGTTCCCCGACCGGGGCCTGCCGGTTCCGGGGGGGACGGATCCGGTTCCCCCTTCGCGAAGTTTCGACAAGGGCCGGTTCTGAACAGGACCTTCAGATCCATCAGCCTCCGGCCGTGAAAACCCGCCATGGGATTTCAGTCGGTCCCAGGGTGGATCCCTGGGATTGAACGGCGGACCTGCTCCTAGCGCTTGGCGCCCTGAAGGTTGGTGCTGTCGAGGTTGGTCTCGCTGAGATTCGCCTCGCGCAGGTCGGCGCCACCCAGGTTCGCACCGCTGAGCTTCGCGTGGCTGAGGTTGGCGTGATTGAGGTTCGCGCCACTGAGGTTGGTCCAGACCAGGTTGGCGCCCACCAGGTTGGCGCCGCTGAGGTCTGCCCCGTCCAGGCTCGCGTCGATGAGGTTGGTGTGGCGCAGATCGGCCCCGGCCAGCTTCACGCCGGAGAGGTTGGCGCCGGAGAGGTTCGCGCCATCCAGGAAGGCGTCCTGGAGGATGGTCTCCCGGAGGTCGGCGCCGCAGAGGTTGGCGCCATCCAGGTTGGCCTGGCGCAGGTCGGTGTCCTTGAGGGTGGTCTGCCGGAGATCCACCCCGCGGAGGTCCGCCCACACGAGGCTGGCGCTGGTGAGATCCGCATTCACGAGCACGGCCTCGTTCAGGTTGGCCTGGTAGAGGCTCGCGCCGCCGAGGTTCGCGCGGGTGAGGTTGGCGTTGCTGAGGTTGGTGCGATACTCGCCGCGGGACTCGGTGGGCAGGGAGGCCAGGTTGGCTTCGCGGAGGTTGGCGCCCTCCAGATTGCAGCCGCAGAGGTTGGCGCCGCTGAAGTCGGAGTTGCGAAGGTCGGCGCTGCCCAGGTCGCAGCCACTGAAGTCCGCCCCGAGGGCTCGCGCGGAGCGGAGGATGGCGCCGCGCATGACACTGCCGGCCAGGTTGGCACCATCCAGCACGGCATGGTTGAGATCCATGCCCTCGAGGATGAGGCCGCGGAGGTCCACATCCGAGAGGTTGGCTCCCGTGAGGACAGCGCGGTCCAGGGTGGCCCCCTGGAGGTTGGCGGCACAGAGGTTCGCCCCGTGGAAGTTCGCGCTGAGGATGCTGTCCTTCAGGTCCGCGCCGGCGAGGTCCGCGCTGCTGAGGTCGGCCCCGCAGATGTTGGCGGTCCGCAGGTCGTTGCCGCTGAGCCTCGCCCCGCGCAGGTTCGCGCCGCCGAGGTGGGTATCGGAGAACCGGGTGCTGCTGAAGATCGCGCCGGCCAGATTGGCGCCGTCCAGGTTGGTGTGGGAGAGGTCTGCCTTGGAGAGATCGGCGCCCTTCAGGTTCTTCCGGGAGAGGTCGACACTGCTGAGGTTCGCGCCCACCAGCATGGTCCCGGCGAGTACCGCGTCGTCCAGTTGGGCCCCCGTCAGGCTGGCTCCGCTGAGGTTGGCCCCGCTGAGGTTGGCCCCGCTCAGGTTGATTTCGCGGAGGTCCGCGCCGGTCAGGTCGGTACCGCGCAGGTCTGAATTGCTCAGCACGGCGCCGCCCAGCTGGGCCGCACCGAGATTGGCGCTCGCGAGGACAGAACTGCTGAGGTTGCTCTCGCCGAGGTCGGCACCCTTCAGGTTGGCTTCGCGGAGATCCGCGCTTTCCAGGTTGGCCTGGCGCAGCGTGGCGCCGCTGAGGTCCGCACGGCTCAGGTTCGTGTGACCCAGGTCCATGCCCCGCAGGTTCGTGCCGCTGAGGTTCGCACCGCTGAGGTTCGCGCCCTTGAGCTTGGGCACATCCCCCTTCTCGTATTTCAGGATGTCCAGGTGGCGCAGGTCCGCACCCACCAGGTTGGCCCCGGAGAGGTTGGTGCCCTTCAGGTTCGCCTGACTCAGGTTGGCGCCCTCAAGGTTCGCCTCCGTGAGGCTGGCCCAGTGGAGATCCGCATCCGAGAGGTTCGCACCCGCCAGGTTGGCCAGATTCAGGTTCGCGCCGCCGAGGGTGCTGCCCTGGAGGCTGGCACCGGAGAAGTTGGCCTTGGCGAGGTTGGCACCCACGAGGTTGGCCTTGGCCAGGTCGGCGCCCTGGAGGTTGGCCCCTTCGAGCACGGTCTGCCGGAGGTCCGCGCCGCTGAGATTGGCCCCACGCAGATCCTTGCCGCTCAGGTCCACGCCGGTAAGTGTTACGCCCGCAAGCATGGCACCGGACAGGTTGGCACCGGCAAGGTTGGGGAGGGTGGTGGGCTCGTACTGCTGGATGTCGAAGAAGCTCAGATCCGCCCGGGACAGGTTGGCGCCGGAAAGATTCACCCCGGCCATCCGGGCCCGGCTCAGATTCGCCCCCTCCATGTCGGCCTCATCCAGGTTTGCCAACCGGAGGTCTGCGCCCGCAAGGTTCGCCCCCCGCATCTGGGTCTGGTTCAGGATGGCGCCCGCCAGGTTCGCTTCGGAGAGATTTGCCCCGGAGAAATCGAAGCCCCGAAGGTCGAGGCCGCTCAGGTCCGTGCGCTGGAAGTTCTTCCCCGACTTGAGGATGAAGACCACTTCCTTCCGGGTAAGTTCGCTCATGGAGCTTCCTTTGGATGACGGGCTTCGGGTGCGGGATCTGGGCGGCGGAAACCCTCGCAGAAGGGGGCCCCGCATGACTCCCTGGGTTCCGGCGAGGGGGCCGGAGGGTGAGGGAGGATGGAGCAGATCGGGGCCGTAGCGGGTAGGGCTTTGACCTGCCGTTGTTTGCGTATGAGTTTATCCAACGCCGCGAGGAGCCATCAACATGATTTCACCCCGCTTTGCAAGAGTACCCGGCCCGCAATCCCGCGTCCTGCCCGGCGATCCAGGAATGGGGCGGCCACGGAGACAAGAATGCCCCGTGAGTCAGCATGTTGCAGGGCCAGCCGGGGTCACTGGCGGTCCGGGCCCTTCCGGGTTGTGATCCCCGGCACGACAAGGCCCCCTTGCGGGGGCCTCGTCTGGGGTCTGAATCATCCGCACTCGGCCCATCCTGGGCCTCG
>JAJZQW010000071.1 GCA_021802985.1 Acidobacteriota bacterium
ACGCCGCCGACCAGCAGCGCGATGGCGGCGATGAGGATCATGGCTCCGGCGATGCCGCCGGTGATCTGCTGGAAGGTCTTCAGCTGGGCCTCGCTGGTGAAGATGGCGAAATCATTGGGCTGATTCGCCGTCAGGCCCCGGCGGGCGCGGAGGATGGCCACTTCCTGGTCCATCATGTCGTACATCCGCTTGGGATCCTTGGGGACCGTGGCGATGTGGATGGTGTCGCCGCCGCCGTTCTTCACCTGGGGAAACATCTCGTCGAAGGTGCTGATGGGGATGAGCAGGATGTTGTCCGCATCCCCGCCCAGGAAGCTGCCCTTCTTCTCCAGCAGGCCGATAACGGTGAAGCTGTTCCCGTTGACGAGCACGGGGCGGCCGATGGGATCCCGCTTGCCGAACAGCGCCTCGGCGGTCTGGGCCCCGATCACGCAGGTGCGCGAGGCGTGGGTCACATCCGCATCCACGAAGAACCGGCCATCCTGGATGAAGGCATTGTTGGCGGGCGCGTAGTCGGGGTTGGTGCCCCCGAAATTGGGGCCGTTGGCCTCCTGGCCTTCGGGGCTCTTGATGCTGAGGTTCGCGGCGTCCGTGCCGCGGAGGTAGCGCTCCTCGGACACGGCGGCGGCCAGGGTGGCCGTCCGCTTCAGGGCCTCCGCGTCCGCGATGGTGAGGTTGCGCCGCCGCTTCTGATCTTCCGGCAGGCGCCCGCCGCCGAAGCGTTGCTCATACTTCTGGAACTGGACGAGGGTGGTGCCGAAGGCGGAGAAACTTTCGGTGATGGCATTGTTGAACCCGGACACGAAACTCACCATGGCGATGACCGTGGCCACGCCGGCCACGATGCCCAGCAGGGTGAGGAAGCTCCGCAGCTTCTGGGCCACCATGGCCCGGAAGGCGAACCGGATGTTCTCCCGGCCGATGCCCCGGAACCCGATGCGCTTGACGCGATCCGCCATGGCCGCTCCTACTCCGCCCGGATGGCGTCAATGATGACGAGGTTGGAGGCCCGGTAGGCCGGCAGGAAGCCCGCCGCCAGGCCCACCAGGGTGCTCAGGGCGATGCCGGTGAACACGATGCCGGGCGTGATCTGGGCCGGGAACCCGGCCAGGGCGCGGACGGTCCAGGCCCCGATGGCGCCGATGAGCACGCCGATGACGCCGCCCGCGGCGGAGAGGAGCGCAGCCTCCAGGAGGAACTGCCGGCGGATGTCGCGCTTGCGGGCCCCGAGGGCCATGCGGACGCCGATCTCCTGGGTGCGTTCCACCACGCTCACCAGCATGATGTTCATGATCACGATGCCGCCCACGCCGAGGCTCACGCTGCTGATCAGCATGAGCAGGACGAAGGCAGCGCTGCTGATGGTTTTCCAGAGCTGCTGAAGGCTCTCCTGGGTGATGATGCCGAAGGGATCGGGGCGGTTGAAGCTGGTGTGGCGCATGGCGCGGAACAGGGCCCGCACCTCGTCCATGGAGGCATCCAGGCCCTCCACGCCGTTCCTGGCCTTGATCTCGAGCTCCAGGCTCTCGTTGGCGGCCATGAAGTTCTTGCGGTAGACCGTGAGCGGAATGTAGATGCGCCCGTCCTGGTTGAAGCCGATGCTCTTGCCCTGCTTGGGCATGAGGCCGATGACGGTGAACGGCAGCCCCCGGATGAGCATGGTCCGTCCGATGGGATCCAGGTGGGGGAACAGCTCCTCGCGGGTATCCGCGCCGATGATGGCGACATGCTGGGAGGCCTCGCTCTCGTTCTCGGAGAAGAAGCGCCCGGATTCGAGATCCAGGCGGAACAGGTCTGCGAAATTGGGGGTGACGCCGTTGATGGAGATGGTGTCGAGGTGGTGGTCCTCGTAGCTCACCGGCATGGTGTTGCCTGCCCCTGCGGAGACCTGGGAGGACTCCTGGAGGATGCCGCTGGAGAGCCGCTGGTACTCCTGCCAGGTGATGGGCGGGCGCTTGATGGCGTCGAGGAATTCCTTCCGGCTGCGGATGATGCCGAACTTCTCGACCACATACACGTCCGGCGCCAGGACGATGATCTTCTCTTTCACGTAGGTGTTCAGGCCGGAGATGACGCCCACCACGGCCACGATGGTGGCGACGCCGATGATGACGCCCAGCAGGGTGAGGAAGCTGCGCAGGGTATGGGCCCGGATGGCTCGCAGGGCCAGGCGGAAGAGTTCGGCGGGATTCATGATCAGCCGGCCCGCTTGGCGTCGTCTTTCTTGTGGGTCTTGTCGGCCTGCACGCTCTCGCCGCCCTTCAACTCCCGCAGCGCCCGGTTGGGCCCGGTGATGAGCGTTTCGCCGCCCTTCAGGCCGGAGAGCACCTCGACGGACAGATCACCCATGAGGCCGGTCTTCACGGGCACGAACTTGGCCTTGCCAGATTCGATGAGGTAGACGCCCTCTTCCTCGCGCGGGGCTCCGGGCTTGATAGACTCGCCGGGCTTGGGCTTGATGTCCCGCATGACGAGGGCCTGGAAGGGGATGGCCAGGGCCTGGTCCCGGCTGCCGGTGAAGATGTCGGCCTGCGCGGACAGGCCGGGCTTGATGGTGAGGGGCGGATTCTTGATCCACACCTTCACCTTGAACTTGGTGGCGTCGTTCACGCTGGTCTTGAGGATGGGGCTGCCGCCCACTTCGGTGACCTGGCCCTGGAAGACCTGGTTGGGATAGGCATCGATGCGGACCTGGGCCTCCTGGCCCAGCTTCACGGTGGGAATGGAGGCCTCGTCCACTTCCATTTCGGCCTCGACCTTGCTCATGTCCGAGATGGTGAGCAGCACCGTGCCGGCCTGGTTCTGGATGCCGGGGACCGCGGTCTCGCCCAACTCGATGCGCCGGGCCGTCACCACGCCATCCATGGGGGCGGTGATGGTCGAGTAGCCAAGGCCCACATGGGACTGGCTGACATTGGCCCGAGCCTGGTCCATGCGGCGCTGGGCGGTCTTCTGGTCCGCCTGGGCGGTCTCGAAGGCGGTGCGGGCCCGCTCGAAGTCCGCCGCGGAGATGATGCCGGCGGCCCGGTTGGCCTTGGCCCGGTCGAAGTCCGACTTCGTCTGCGCCAGGTTGGCGCTCGCCGAGTCGACCTGGGACTGGGCAGCCTGCAGGCTGGCCTGCATGGCGTCTGCGTTGGCCCGGGCGTTCCGGGGATCGATCTCCATGAGGAACTGGCCCTTCTTGACCAGATCCCCCTCCTTCACGGCGAGGCGGGTGACCTGGCCGATCACGTTGGCCGAGATGTCCGCCTTGGTGACGGCCTGGATCGTCCCGTTGGCGCTCACCTTGGCCTGGAGGTTTTCCCGGCCCACGGGCGCCACTTGCACGAGCATGCCCTTGTCCCGCAGGCCCGCGAGGCTCAGTCCCAGAATGAGGAGAAGGGCGAGCCCCCCTCCGAGGATCAACAGCTGCTTCCGCTTCATGTCAAAGGCCTCCCGGGCGGGCATACGATGCACAGGCTTCGGGGACCTGCGCTGATGGTTTAGTTTAGTGGAAGGGTGGGTCATTAATGGAAAACGTTTTCATTGACGAAGGGCGCCCTCTACTTGGAAAATGGTTTCAAGTGGGAGTTTGAGCATGTTGAGAAATGGGTCCGGATCGCGTCTGCTCCTCATCCTGGCTGCGGCTCCGGCGCTGATGGCGGCCGCGGCCTCCAGCGGTGGCCTGATGGGGCGGGTGCTGGACGACCAGGGCAAGCCCGTGGCCAAGGCCCAGGTCCGTATCGAGAACCGGGTCTCCGGGTTCCGGCAGGCGGTGGTGACGGACGCCGCGGGGGCCTACTTGATCTACAACGTCCCCTTCAGCGACTACCACCTGGAAGTGGAGGCTCCGGGGATGCAGGAACTGCATCGGAACATCTCCCTGCACTCGAGCCTGCCGATGGAACTGAACCTGAGCCTGAAGGCCAGTCGGGCCTCGGCCACGGTGGCGGTGGACGACAGCGTATCCCTGGTGGAGGCCCACCCCTCGGCCCACCTGGACATCGACCAGTCCACCATCGAGAAGATCCCCACCGCGGTGTCGAGCCGGGCCATGGAGAGCGTCCTGCTCACCACCCCGGGGTTCATCCAGGACGAGAACGGGCGCTTCCACTTCCGGGGCAGCCACGGGCAGGTGACCTATGTGGTGGATGGCATCCCCATCACGGACCAGGTGCAGTCCACCTTCTCGAACTCCCTGGACCCTTCCCAGGTGGAGAGCATGGAGGTGATCACAGGCGGCGTGAGCGCCGAATACGGCGGGAAGCCGGCGGCGGTGGTGAACCTCACCAGCAAGTCCGGCCTGGGCTCGGCCCGGGCCTTCCAGGGGGATGTGTCGATCGGCGCCTCCCGCTTCAACACCCATGAACTGGGCTTCGGGGCCCGGGGGGGGACCGCCGCCTTCGGCTACTTTGTGACGGGGGCCGCCTCGGAGAGCGACCGGTTCCTGGACCCGGTGAACTTCGAGAACCTGCACAACCACGGGACCACGGGTCGGCTCTTCAGCCGCTTCGACTGGCTGCTGGGCGCCAGCGACATGCTGCGCTTCTCCGCCAGCGGAGGCACCACGGACCGGGACGTGGCGAACCTGGCCTCCCAGCAGGCGGCGGGGCAGGACCAGCGGGTCCACAACACGGACACCAACCTGAATCTGGGGTGGACCCACCTGCTGGATGCGAACCGGAGCCTGGACGCGGCGATCTTCTACCGGGGTTCCACCGCGCGCCTGGATCCCACCCGCGACCTCCAGCCCGGCTTCAGCGAGGGCGGACCGGACACGCCCTTCTGGGTGCGGTCCGACCGGCGCCTGGACAACGAGGGCGCCCTGGTCTCCTACACCCAGCGGAACGGCGGCAATGCCATGAAGGTGGGCCTCCAGTACGTCCGCTACCCCCTTCACGAGCGCCTCGCCCTGGCCATCACCGACCCCGCGCAGGTCACGGGTCCCACCGACCCGCTGTACCCCTACACCGCCGCCGGCGGCGGGAACATCCTGCGCTTCGTGGACGGGTTCACGCCCTCGCTGGCCTCGGCCTACGTCCAGGACGATCTGGCCGCCGGGCGCTGGAACCTCTCCATGGGCCTCCGCTACGATAGCTACAAGGGGCGGAACTTCACGCAGAACGAGCTGCAGCCCCGCCTGGGGCTCACCTACACGATTTCCGGCGTGGGGACCGTCCTCCGGGCGGTCTACGACCGGCTGCTCATCACGCCGGAGAACGAGAACCTCGCCTTCTCGACCTCCCAGACCATCTGGTCCCTGGTCACCCAGTCGGCCACGCCGGTCCCCCAGCTCCGGGGGGAGACGCAGGACAGCTACCTGGTGGGCGCGGATCAGCAGCTCGGCCAGGCGGCCCGCGTCAGCCTGGACTACTGGTGGAAGGACAGCCGCAACGCCGCCGACAACAGCCAGTTCCTGAACACGGGCATTCTCTTTCCGGTCTCCGCCTGGAAGGGCCGCTTCCACGGGATGGACCTCCGGGTGGACACGGTCCCGATCAAGGGCTGGTCCACCTACCTCAGCGCAGGCACCGTCCGGACGCTCTTCTACAGCCCGACCATCGGGGGCCTGGATTCCGCCAACCCCACCATCAACGGGCCCGACGGGACGCCGTACCTCATCGACCACGATCAGAAGCTCACCGCCCAGTTCGGCCTGAAGTACGAGCGGGGAAGCTTCTTCGCCCAGGCCGTCGTCCGGCACGACTCGGGCCTGGAGGCGGGCGATCCCACCACGGTCGTCGGAAATCCCGACTACGCCTTCGGCATTCCCTACGTGCGGGCCGAGCACGACAGCCTGGTGGGCCTGAACTACCGCATCAAACCGAGGACTGTCCTGGATCTCAACGTTGGCCAGGACTGGAAGCTGAAGCAGGGACAGCGATTGTCGGCAGGGGTGGATCTGCTGAACGCCACCGATGAGAAGGGCCTCTACAACTTCCTCAGCACCTTCGGAGGCACCCACGTCATTCCGCCCCGCACCTGGGCGGCCCACCTCAAGCTGACGTTCTGAGCTACTTCAGTGGGTGTTCAAAGCTGAGGTAGAGGAAGATCCCCCTCTCTCCCCGGCTGGGCCCCACGCCGATCAAGGCTGCAAGGCCAGGCACCACCTGAAGGCCCTTGGGCAGGTTCCAGGCCCAGCGGATCCCCGGCGCAGCGTAGGCGCTCTGGGCACGCTTGCGGACGCCCGGGCCCGCCACCACGTTGCCGCGGGTGTAGGCGAATTCGAGCATCAGGTTCAGGTCCTGGCGGGCTAGCCAGATGACGCTCTGGCCCAGGTTCCAGGTGGAGATGTCCGCCTGGTTGCCCACAAGGTCCTGGGCATCGGGTGTGTAGGTATAGCCCAGGTTGACGTGTGAGACGACGTGCGCCTGCAGCACCACGCTCAAGGGGAGGTTGGCCTGGAGGCCCAGGTGGCCGTTCCCGCGGCCCTGGCGTTGGTTACCCGTGGGCAGCAGCAGCGAGAGGCGGGGGGCGAAAGCCACCGTGGCCTCCCCGTTGCCGAGAGCCTGGTACCGATAGTTCAGCGCCACATCCCCCAACCCGCGGCGGCCCCCGTCGGGGGATGAGGCGAGGCGCTGCATCGGCAGCGTGAGGCTCACCTGATGGGCCAGGCCGCCCACGGGCCACTCCTCGGTGAAGGTGTAGACCCAGTCCCCGCTCTGCTGCAGGCGGGTGAAGGTCGAGATGTGCTGGACGACTCCCGGCTCCTGGTTGTAGGCCTCCTCCAGCAGGAAGGAATTGTCCTGAATGGGAGCCTCCTTCGGCTGCTGGGCCTGCAGTCCAGCCGCGGTCGCCAGAAAGAAAAGGATCAGGAGGGAATCGGTCAGGCATCGCATTGTGCGAGAATGAGTCTCAATGAAATAATATTCAATACCTCCGGATCCAAAAGTGATGAGCGTCACGGGGGAAGGTGGGCCGGGTGTCATGGCCAGAGAAGGCGCCAGGGTGCGGCCCGCTTGGGTTGATTACAAAATCAACCTTTAGGTCATTTTATTTTTATATACTTAGTGATACGATGGTCGCATCCATCATCCCGGAGACCCCATGCGACCCCGCTTCCGATCCCTTGCCCTGCCCCTGCTGGCCTTCGTCCTGGCCGGCACCTCCCTCCGCTCCGAGGAGGGCATGTGGACCTTCGACAACCTGCCGACCAAGGCGATCCAGGCCAAGTACGGCTGGGCCCCGGATCAGGCCTGGCTGGACCATGTCCGCCTGTCGGCCCTGCGCTTCCCCGGCGGCTCCGGCTCCTTCGTGAGCGCCGATGGCCTGGTGCTCACGAACCACCACGTGGGCCGCGGCTGGATCCAGCGGGTGAGCGACAAGGATCACGACTATGTGAAGAACGGCTTCTCCGCCGCCACCCGGAAGCAGGAGATCAAGGTGCCGGGCCTGGAAGTCGTCACGCTCATGGCCATGGACAACGTCACGGATCGGGTAAACAAGGCCGTGAAGCCCGGCATGCCCGAGCAGGAGGCCCAGAAGGCCCGCGAAATCGAGATCGAGAAGATCAAGCAGGAGATGCAGCTGAAATCGGGCCTCACCTGTGAGCACGTGAACCTCTACCAGGGTGGCGAGCACTGGATCTACAGCTACCAGAAGCACACGGATGTCCGTCTGGTCTTCGCCCCCGAGCAGCAGATCGCCTTCTTCGGCGGCGACTACGACAACTTCACCTTCCCCCGCCACAACCTGGACTTCTCCATTTTCCGCGTCTACGAGAACGGGAAGCCCTACCACCCGAAGAACTTCCTGCACTGGACCCACGGCGGCCTGAAGGCTGGGGATCTCACCTTCGTCACCGGGCACCCCGGCCGCACCAACCGCCAGGACACCGTGGCCCAGATGACCTTCGCCCGGGACTTCGCCATCCCCCAGCGGCTTGCCTCCCTCGAGCAGTACAAGGAGGCCCTGCTGGGCTACGCGAAGACCTCGCCCGAGGCCGCCCGCCAGGTCAACACCCAGATCTTCGGTATCGAGAACAGCCTGAAGGCGATCAACGGCTACCTTTCGGGGCTGAAGGACGTCGACGCCATGGCCCGCATCCAGAAGGCGGAGCAGGAGCTGCGCACCAAGGTGAGCCAGGATCCCGTCCTCAAGGCCGAGGCCGGCGACAGCTGGGACCGCATCGCCCAGGTGATACCCAAGGCGAAGGCACTGGCCAAGGAGAGCGCCTACGTCAACACCGCCCACTCCACGCTGCTCGGCTACGGGCTTGCCCTGGTGCGGATCGCCGAGGAGGGGGCCAAGCCCAGCGATCAGCGCCTGCCCGAATACAGCGACGCCAACCTGGCCAACACCAAGCGCCGCCTCGGCATTCAGGCACCCTTCTTCCCGGCGCAGGAAACCTTCCTCTTCACCCGCGGGCTCGAAGAGGCCCAGAGGGAACTGGGGGCGGATCATCCCTACGTGAAGGCCATGCTCGACGGGAAGACCCCGGCCCAGGTCGCCCAGGCCGCCGTGGCCGGGTCCAAGCTGGCCGATCCCAAGGTCCGCATGGCCCTGCTGGCGGGGGGCATGCCGGCCATCGAGAAGAGCACCGACCCGATGATTCTTCTGGCCCGGAAGCTCGATCCCCTTGGGCGGGAGCTCCGCAAGAAGCAGGAGGACGAGGTCACCTCCGTGATCTCCGAAAACGCCAGCCGCATCGCCAAGGTGCGCTTCGCGGTCTTCGGCAAGTCCACCTATCCCGATGCCACGTTCACCCTGCGTCTGACCTACGGACCCGTCGAGGGCTACCCCGGCAATGGCACCCTCATCCAGCCCTTCACCACCTTCGGCGGGCTCTTCGACCGCTATGACGGGTGGGGCGGCAACGCGGCGAAGGCCCACGACGGCGCCTGGGAGCTGCCCAAGCGGTGGGTGGAGAAGCGCAAGGCCCTGAACATGTCCACGCCCTTCGATTTCGTCCACGCCGTGGACATCATCGGCGGCAATTCCGGTTCCCCCGTGGTGGACAAGAAGGGCGAACTGGTGGGCCTCATCTTCGACGGCAACATCGAGAGCCTGCCCGGCAACTACTTCTACGACGAGAAGGTGAACCGCGGCGTCTCCGTGGACGCCCGGGCCATCCTCGAGGCCCTGAACAAGGTCTACGGCGCCAAGGCCCTCGCCGCCGAGTTGTCTGGAAAATAGCGGAAAAGCATTTCTATCCACAGATTTCACAGATTCAGTTCGCTTTTGAATCTGTGGAATCTGTGGAATCTGTGGATGGCTTCTCTTGGGAGTTTTTGTGCGATTGACCGTCCTCGCCCTCCTGCTCGTGTCCGCCCTGCCGGCCCTCCGCGCCGACGAGGGCATGTGGACCTTCGACAACGTGCCCGTGAAACAGATCCAGGCCAAGTACGGCTTCGCGCCGGACGCGGCCTGGCTGCATCGCCTGCAGTTGGCCACGGTGCGTTTCCCCGGCGGCACGGGCGCCTTCGTGAGCGCTGACGGCCTCGTCATCACCAACCACCACGTCGGCCGCGGCGTCATCGCCCAGCTCTCCAGCGCCAAGGCCGACTACGTGAAGGATGGCTTTGCTGCCCCCGATCAGGCCCATGAGTTGAAGGCCCCTGGCCTGGAGCTCATGGAGCTGGTGTCCAGCGAGGACGTGACCGCGCGCGTCAACGCCGCCGTGAAACCGGGCACGGCGGACAAGGATGCGCTGAGCGTCCGGCGCAACGCCCTCGGCGAGCTCCGCAGGGCCGAGGAGGCCCGCACCGGCCTCGTGTGCGAGCCCGTGACCCTCTACCAGGGCGGCGAGTACTGGCTCTACCGCTACCGGAAGTTCGACGACGTGCGCCTGGTGGCCGCGCCGGAGCTGCAGGTGGCGGCCTTCGGCGGCGACCCCGACAACTACACCTGGCCCCGCCACAACCTGGACTTCTCCCTCTTCCGCGTCTACGTGGACGGCAAGCCCTACCACCCCGAGGCCTTCCTGCCCTTCAGTCCGAAGGGCGTGGCCATCGGCGAGCTGACCTTCATCTCCGGTCATCCGGGCATCACCTACCGCCAGCTCACCCACGCCCAGATGGTCTACGCCCGGGACACCGGCATCCCCTTCCAGCTCCACCTTCTGGAGCGCCAGAAGTCGGCCTTGCAGGCCTTCGCCGCCACCTCGCCCGAGGCCGCCCGGCTGGCCGCGGCGCCCATCTACGGCATCGAGAACGGCGTCAAGCGCCTGTCCGGCCAGCTCCTGGGCCTGGCCAAGCCTGCGAACCTCCAGAAACAAGCTGCCGCCGAGGCGGAGCTGAGGGCTGCCGTGGCGAAAGATCCGGCCCTGGCCGCCCGGGCCGGCGCGAGCTGGGACCGCATCGCCCAGGCGGTGGACCGCCAGAGGGCCCTGCTGAAGGAGGCCGCGCTGGTCGGCCCCGGCCGGGTGGCCCTCCTGAATCACGCCCTCACCCTCGTGCGCCTGGCCGACGAAGCCGCGAAGCCCTCGGCCCGGCGCCTCACCGAGTTCAGCGATGGCAACCTCCAGGCCACGCGGTCGCGGCTGCTGTCGCCGCGCCCCATCGAGAAGCCCATCGACGCCGTCCTGTTGGCCGCCGACCTGCGCGCCGCGAAGGACGAGCTGGGCGCCGACCACCCCTTCGTGAAGGCCCTGCTGGGCGGCCAGTCGCCGGAGGCCGTGGCGAAGGCCGCGGTGAACGGCACGAAGCTGGACGATCCCGCCGTGCGCAAGGCGCTCCTGGGGGGCGGGAAGGCGGCGATGGAGGCCAGCGCCGATCCCATGCTCCGGCTGGCGCGGACGCTCGATCCCTTCAACCGCGCGATCCGGAAGCGCATGGAGGACGAGGTTACCGGCGTGTTCACGGAGCAGGGCGGCCGCATCGCGGAGGCGCGGTTCAAGGTCCTGGGGAAGAGCCAGTACCCCGATGCCACCTTCACCCTGCGCCTGGGCTACGGTCCCGTGGCCACCTACGCCAATGGCAGCGGCACCCTGGCTCAGCCCTTCACCACCTTCATGGGGATGTACGACCGCTACCTGGGCTGGGGCGGCAATGCCTTGGCCGCGGAGGGTGGCGCCTGGACGCTGCCCCAGCGCTGGCTGGACCGGGAAGCGAAGCTGGACCTGACCACCCCCTTCAACTTCATCTACGCCTGCGACACCGTGGGCGGCAACAGCGGCAGCCCCGTGGTGAACACGAAGGGCGAGTTCGTGGGCATCAACTTCGACAGCGTCTACGAGGGCCAGGGCGGCTACTACGTCTACGACGCCGACACCAAGCGTGCGGTGGCCACGGACGCCCGCGCCATCCTGGAAGCCATGCGGAAGGTCATGGATGCCGGCCGCCTCGCGGACGAGCTGACGAGGAAGTAGCGGTGGACATCTACGTTTCCTGTTCCCTCACCGGCGGCCGGAAGGACCAGCCCTTCGTGGCGGCCCTGGTGGCGTACCTCGAGGCCCGGGGGCACCGGGTCCTCACGGCCCACCTGGCCCATCCCGAGGCCATGGCCCAGGACGCCGGACTCAACCCCCAGGTAGTCTTCGAACGGGACACCGATTGGCTGCGGGCCTGCGAGGTTGTGGTGGCGGAAGTCAGCACGCCTTCCCACGGCGTGGGCTTCGAAATCGCCTACGCCCTGGAGCGGGGCAAGCCGGTGCTCTGTTGCCACCGGGCCGATGTGCGGGTGAGCAAGATGCTCACGGGCAATCCCTCGCCCCTGGCCGCCCTGGCGGTCTATGACGACACGACCGACCTGCTGGCGCAGGTGGAGGCCTTCCTGGCGGCGCGATAATGGATCGATAGCTCATCATTCAGAGGAGAGCACCATGGCCGATCAGGGGGGTTTCCGGTACGGATCCGAGGGCGGCCTCGATCGCCGCGGGCTCCTGAAACTGGGCGCGGCGGCGGCGGCGGGGCTGGTGGCCCAGCGCCTCGGCGCGGCGGAAGAGGCTGCGGTGAGGGCCCTTCCCACCGCGGGCGCGCCCTGGAACCCGGCCACCGCGGGCGCCATGCCCACGCGCAACCTTGGCCGCACGGGCCATCGCGTGGGGCTCTTCAGCCTCGGTGGGCAGGCGGCCATCGAGCAGCCGCACAACGAAAGGGTCGCCATTCCCATCATCGAGCGGGCCCTGGATTTAGGCGTGAACTACCTGGACACCTCCGCCCGCTACGGCGGCGAGGCCCGCTGGAGCGAGCAGTACCTGGGCGCCGTGATGCAGCACCGCCGCCACGAGGCCTTCCTCGCCACCAAGACCCACGACCGCACGGCGGAGGGCTCCCTGCGCCTGCTGGACCGCTCGCTGACGCTGCTGAAGACCGATCACGTGGACCTCTGGCAGCTCCATGCCATGAGCACCATGGACGATGTGGAGAAGGTCTTCGCCAAGGGCGGCGCCCTCGAGGCCTTCCAGAAGGCCCGCGACCAGAAGCTGGTGCGCTTCCTGGGCATCACCGGCCACACCGATCCCGACGTGCTGGCCGAGGCCATCCGCCGCTTCCCCTTCGATACCGTGCTCATGGCCTTCAACGCCGCGGATCCCCACCGCCACCCCTTCACGAAGGACCTGCTGCCCCTGGCCGTGGAGAAGGGGATGGGCATCATCGGCATGAAGATCCCCGCCCGGGGTCGCCTCCTCGCTGGCGTCCAGCCCCCGCCCCCCGACCGACAGCGCGGCACGGCCCGGCACGACCGCCCCGGCACCCTCACCATGAAGGAGGCCATGCGCTACACCCTGAGCCACCCCGTGAGTACCGTCATCATCGGCGTGGACAACGTGGCCCAGCTCGAAGAGAACGTCCGCATCGCCCGCGACTTCCTGCCCCTGAACGCAGCCCAGCTCGATGCGCTGGAACAGAAAGTGAAGCCGGTGTACGGCCAGGCGTCGTGGTACAAACGCGATGCCCCGGCGAATCCTGGAAAATGAAAAAAGAAGAAAGGAACCACCGATGAACACAGATGAACACCGATAAAAGCGGATGGACACCGATGGAATGAGGAAGGGTGGACAGGGCGGCTGTTCGGGTTGAAGATGCTTGCCGAGAATCCTTGATGAACCGGTGGTAATTTCGCATTACAGCGATTCCCTAATTCAAAAGTTAGATCACAGGTGCGCGAATGCCTACTGACAACAATCGGGATCATCTCTTGCTGGATCCCCTGAGTGCCGAGACCAGGCAGGAGCGGAAATTTTTATTGGGCATTAGCTTGTTAGGTGTTGCGATCGTTGAAATTGGTGTTTTACCAACCAAAATTTCTACACTAGGAATTGAATTTGAAAAAACAAATCAAAAAGCATTGTTAATACTTTTAGCAATAATGACTATCTATTATTTGCTGGCTTTCATGATTTATGGAATATCTGATTACT
>JAJZQW010000072.1 GCA_021802985.1 Acidobacteriota bacterium
CTGTCGGTCTCCGTTTTCGAGAAAATCGAGCTCCGGCGCGCCTTTGCGAAGGAGGAAATCCCGATTCACGAAGACACCTTCTCTAAACAGTTGCCATTGTTTGACTTTTAACCGGACACTAGTGTGTTCCAATACGGCTTCATCTCTCGGTATTCCTCCCGCTTCTCCCCGCTGGCGATCATGTCAAACCACGTCTTTTTGAGGGTCAGGTGGAGAACGCGCCTAACCACGGCGCTCGACTCGGACCCTGCCTCGGGTGCGTTCTGGTTCGTCATCTCGGTTCCTTTCTCCGGCAGGGCCGGTCAGCTTGGGTTGTTAGACGCTATAAACCGTCCTCAAAATCCTCTTCATCGCCCGCCATTTTACCGATGGCCTCCAGGCACTTCAGGGCCGCATATTGCGCATCAGAGCAGTCTCCATGGGTCTTGACTGCGGGCTCGAATTCGATTGTTGCGTGGATCATCCCTTCATTTGTGTCCTCGATAGTGATAACCGCTTTTGCCATGCGTCTAACCTCTGCATCAACTCGGACCCCAGCGCGGGTGCGAAGTGGTTTCTGATGGGTCCGGCCCTGCGCTGGGGCCGGTTATGCGGGGCGTTGGGCGCTACTTCGGCCACTTCTCTCTTTCCCAGGGCGGAGCCGATGGGTTGGGATTCCGCACGAAACCAGGCTCCCGCGTGGTGGCATTGATCTGGCCCCAGCGCATCCCAAGCAGGGATTCCAGATGGCGGGCATCCTCGGCTTCCTGCCTGAACTCCAAGGGCAGCTCGTTCGCACAGAAATTCAGCAGGTTCGCCAATTTCTTGAGGTCTTCACCTGTGAGTTCCGCCACGCCCAACCGTGCGCTCAACTCGGACCCCGCCTTCGTTTCCTCGCTCATGTCGTTCCTTTCTGGCCCACGGCGGGGCCGGTTAGCTTTGCGTTAGGCCGCTCTATTCACATCTCATCCATACGGATGCATCGACCGCCACGCAGGATGGCCTTCCACCCCGAGGTGTAAGCCGGATGGTGGATGGGCACCACCACCTTCCCGCTCATGACCAGGGTGGTGGTCGCCTCGTGGTATTTCCGCCAGCATAGGACCTCGGTCCCATCCGGGAAGGCTTCCCTGTCGGTGGGGGGGCCGAGTTCCATCACGAGGGCCTGATAGCTCTTCCCAGATGCGTCAGCGCGGAAGGATTGCGATTGCCTGGCCGCCACAATGGCGGCGATTCCCGTGAAGGCCACCGCGCCGACCATCGTGGCAATGGCGGCGGCCAGCAGCCATTCCATCCATCCCAAGCTCCGAAGGAACCCGATCGCGCCTCTCATGCCAGCACCGGCGCGGATTGATTCGCCATGAAGGCGCCGGCGTTCGCCAGCTCCAGGACGGCCTCCAACTCCCGGTCGGGATCCGCCTGGATGCGGCCGGCGCGGGCGTCGAAGAACCGGCGGAGCTGGTCCACCGTGCGGCCCTGCCATTTCTCCAGGCGTTTCAGCTTCTCCATCTCCCCCGAATCCAGCCGGCCCTGATCCTCCAGCTCGTCCTCGGCGGCGTGGTAGCCGCGAGCGTAGGCCACCCGGAGGATGCTGGTCAGGTTGCTGAGGAAGGCGTCCTGGTCGAAGTTCTCGGCCTCGAACTTCCTCAGGAAGCCATAGGCGGTGGCGGTATGGTTCATCGAATGCCCCTCAGACGGTCCAGGCGCTCGATCTCGGCCAGGATCAGGGCTCCGGCCTTGACCAGGTTGCGCCTTTTGGCGGCGACCTCATCCGGGTCCGTGCTGGGCTTCCATGCCTCCACCCTCCAAGGCCATACCGCGTGGCCTTCGTCCTGGAAGGTGAGGACGGCACGCCCGAACATGACGGTACCCCCACCGGCCATGGCATAGCAGGCGGCGGCGTCAGCCAGTTCTCCGGCCAGGTGCTGATCGTCATGTTCTGGCGTCCAACCTTGGGACTCGACCTGACGGCGGCGCTCGGCGAGTACGTCGAAGGCGGCGTGGGTGATTTCGATCTTCCCCCCGGTCAAGCTCATCGCAGCCCCCGCCGCGCCAGGGCTGAGGCCTTCCTCCGCTCGTGGCGGTTGACGGGCTTCCGCTCCGGCGCGGGGGCGGGCGCCTTCTCGGCCTGGCGCTGGGCCAGGGGCTTGGCCATGGCCTTCAGCACGGCCATCATGAGGCCGCCGCGCCTAAGGCTGCGAACGGCGGGAGCGGCCGTGTCCTGGGTGTTCTCGTCGAGGATGATGCTGGGTCGGACCATCATGGGATGCCTTTCAGAATGTTTGGAGGTTGGGTTCGCGGCGCCTCAGCTCGTAGGCCACCCGGAAGGCGATGGCCTTCAGTCGCACGAGCTGACGGTGGATGGGGGTGGGCTCGACGCCCACGTAGAAGTGGCGGATCCTCGGACGGCCCTGATCGTCGGCCCAGAGCACCTGGTATTCGAAGTAGGGCTGCCTGCCGCCCTTGCGCTGGCGCCAGGTGGCGCTGACGCCGGCGGGGAGGAAGAGCAGCTTGTTGGCCTGGGGGCGGATTCGGAGGCCGGTCATAGCCGAGCCAGCCGGAAGTCCGCGATCATGCGGTGGTAGAGCCGCTCCGTGGCGCTGGCATCCCCGAGGGCCGTGTGGCGGAGCTGGGGCGGGAGGTGGATCCCGTAGTGCTCCAGGAGGGCGGACAGGCCCATGCTGCCCTGGGGGAGCACGCCGGCCTGTTGGAGGGCCAGGGCCAGGCTCATGGTGTCCAGGGTGCGGTGGTTGAAGCGGTCCACCAGGTGGGGGGCATGGCGGCGCAGGAAGGGCATCAGGAAGCCGATGTCGAAGGCCACGTTGTGTCCGGCGAAGTGGATCTTCTCGGGCCCCGCGAGGTGCGCGGTCAGGAAGGCTTCGAGGGCCCGGACCGCCTCCTGGGGCTCCCGGGCCTGCTGGTGATGGCGCACCAGGTCGATGCGGTTGACGGCCATGGCCTCGGCGTCCACCTCGTAGGTGGGATGGCGGAAGAGCACCTCGGTGACGGCCTGGCCCCCGTCGGGGAGCGTGGCCACCAGGCCCAGGCTCAGCAGGCTGTGGCGAGAGGGATCCAGGCCGCCCGTCTCGGTGTCGATCCAGAGGAGCTTCATGCCGCCCCCCCGAAGATGCGGGGGCGGAGAATGCGGAACCAGAGATCCGCCACGTCGATGAACAGGATCCGGAAGCGGGTGTGGGTGCGGCGGTCGAGGCGCATCACGAAGCCTCCCGAGCCAGGCGGTCGGCCATGGCCAGCACGTCGGCGAGGAGGTCCACCTGGTGGCGGACGGCGTAGGCCGCCTCCCGGTCCAGGCCTTCGCAAAGCGGCAGGACTTCCAGGGCCTGGGCCCGGAGCGCCCGCAGGCGGGCCGCGGCTTCGGGCAGGGCCTGGTTCTCCGGTGGCGGGAAGGAGCCCAGGCGTTGGAGTGGCGTGGTGCGGCCCTCGCGGTCGATGACCACCGCCTCAGGCGGCATGGCGGCCTCCGGAGGTTGCGGGGACTGTGCCTCCAAGTGCTGGGGGGGGGCGTCTTGCCCTGAAGGAGAAGCCGCGGGCCTACTGGAACCGCGGGCCCAGGGATTGACCGGGATCTCGGGAAGGGTGGGCTCCTCCAGCCCATGGGCCTTCACGAGCTTGGCGATCTCGTTCCGGTGCTGGTAAACGCGCCCTCGGGCCTGGAGGAAGGCCTTCTTGTCAGGGGCCGTGGCGGCTTCCCCCGTGGCGTTGACGAGCTTGAGGAGGAGCATGTCGAGCAGCTCCTGGGGAGCGGCCGTGGGTTCGGCCGGCGCGGGTTGGGGCATGGGTTCCTCGGGTTGGGAGGCGGCGCCAGGCGCCCCGGCTTTCCCGGGGCTGTCGGCATGGCGCACCTCCTGGGGGATGGGCTTGGACGACGCCCGATGGATCTGGAAGGGGATGGGACGGCGGGCGGGGGCCGCAGGCGGCTCGGGCGTGGCCCCCAGCTCCGCCAGGTCGTTCACGAGGCTTTGGCGGATGCTCTGGTAGAGGGCGTAGCCTTGGGGATCCTGGGGGCCGGGATCCCTCAGCTCGGCCAGCTCCTGGCGGAGGTCGAGAATGCGGCGGTCCTCAGACATGGCTGCCCCACCACCCGGCGGGCAGGAGCTTCCGCAGGCCCAGCTTGAGGCTCCTGGCCTCGGGCTGGTCGAGCCGCACCTTCTGGTAGGCCTTCAGGCCGTCCAGAAGGTCGAGGGTGGCGTTGAAGGCCTCGCAGGCGACGGTCACCCAGCCATCGAAGTGCTCCGGGAGCCGCATGTCGCGGAGGGCCTGGAGCTGGGGCCGGGCCTGGTTCATCAGGTTGAAGGTCTCCTGGACATCCTCGGGCCGGCAGGGTTCGACCCGCAGGCGCTTGGCGGCCTGCCCCAGCTTGGCGCTGGCGAAGCGGCAGTCCTCGGGCCGGATGTCGCCTTCGGCCAGGCCTCCCAGGGTCTTGGCGGCGTAGTCGAGCAGTTCGATGGCAGCGTGTTGGAGGCTCATCGCGTCACCTGGAACTCGGCACGGGCCTGGTCTTCCACCCATCCCCGGGCCTCGGAGGGGCCGTTGAAGGGGCCTGCAAAGGGCTCGATCCGGTGATAGGTGGCAAAGAATTTGCCCCCCCCCGATTTCCAGAAGGAACCCACGCAACGCCCGCCCTTGGCATGAGCCGACTCGCCCAGCGGCGTGGCCCTCCAGCGGACCACTTCTTCCGGGGACCGTTTCTTAGCCATGGGACGCCTCCTCGCCCGCGCAGGCGGCCTCCTGGAGCAGGGGAGTCCCGGCCGTGGCGGCCCGGCGCTGGCGCCGAAGCTCGCGAGCCTCCTGCTCCGCCTTCCGCTCCTCCCGCTTCTTCTGGCGGATGACGTCGTCGATGGTGATCTGGACTGCATGCTGCGCCATGAACCCTCCCGTTCAGCCCTTGCGGGCGATGGCGTTCCTGAGCCGGCCGAGGGCCAGGCTCTCCAGTTGGCGGACGCGCTCGCGGCTCATGCCCAGGCTGATGCCGATGGCGTCCAGGGTTTCGGCAGGCTGGCCAAGGCCGAACCGCCGGATGAGGATGTGCCGCTCCCTGGGCTTGAGCAGCTTGAGCAGGCGACGAACTTCCATGGCGGCCACCGCGCCCTCGGCGGTGCTGGCATCCTCGGACCCAGCCAGGCATGCGCCGAGCGGGGTCCCATCCTCAAGAACCGGCATGTCGAGGCTGCACACCCCGGGGATCTCGCCCGTGGCCCTAAGCGTGTAGATGACCTCGCGGGGAATGGTGACGACATGCTTCCGCAACGCCTCCAGCAGGCGGCAGCGGATCCACCACACGGCATAGGTGATGAACCGCTGCCCCTTCTCTGGGTCGAACCGCCGAGCTGCCACCAGCGCCCCATGCCGGCCCTCCTGGACCAGGTCCTCGACGGTCAGCCCGACCTTGGCGCCGGGGCCGGCATAGCGCAGGGCTTCCCGCCAGATGAACCGGGTCAGGGTGAGGACGGCCTCGGGATCGAGGCCTTGCCCCGGCTCCCAGGTGTAGTCCCGGCCCTGAATCCGGATGAGGACGGGCAGCAGCTCGGCGGTGGCGGACTCACGCATGGCAGGCTTCCCCATGGAAGGGCAGCGTCTGGCGCCAAAGGGGAGCGCGGAGCAGGTCGTCCAGGGACTCGAAGACGGGGATGCCCTCCTTCAAGGCGAACACCCGCTCCCGGACGGCGCCCGGGCTCTTCTCCCACCCGGGCAGCATGAAGATCCCGTCGCAGGCCCGCAGGAGGATGAAGTCCACGGCCATGATGTCCTCGTAGCCGAGGCGGCCGATCTCGGGGATGTTGGTGTAGGGGCAGATCGGGGCGTAGCCCAGCTCGGCCAGGTAGGTGGTCCAGGCCTTCGCGGCGCGGATGTGACCTTCCACGCCTGCGGGCGTGGGGGCGGAATAGGACCCGGATACGTAGATCCGGGCCATGGAGCGGTCTTCGGCGGGCACCCTCGTCATCACAGCTCCGCCACGTCGAGGGGAACGGGGGTGTACTGATCGGACTGCCCCACCCGCTTGTAGAAGCGCAGGTAAGCCTTGGACCCGGTGATGGTGATGGAGTCGCCGATGGCCTCCATGGCCCGCTTCCAGTTCTTGTCGTCCACATCCAGGCGGCGAAGGGACAGGATGCGGGTGGGGCTGAGCTTGCCCTCCTTGTCCACCTCGAAGGCGTAGTTCACCAGGGCCATCAGCTTGGCGTCGGCGCCTTCCCCCCACTTGGCGATGCACTTGTCGATCAGCACCTTGGCGGCCTGGAGCCGCTCGTCGAAGGCGATGTGGTCCTGGATCTGGACCTGGACCTTGTAGCGCCCGTCGAAGCTCAGCAGAGTGACGTTGCCCTTCACCCCGCCCACCTTGGCCTTGAAGCGGGCCATGGACTCGGCGATGAAGGTGTCGATGGTGGCCATAGCCTCGGCCTTGAAGACGGCCAGGTTGGTGGAATGCTGCTCGGCGGCCTTGACGAGGGCAGTCACCAGCTCGTCGCGGGCCAGATCGACCTCCTTGATGGTCTCGACGGGCACCAGGCGGCCCTTGGCGTCTTCCCGGAAGCCGTCGGGGATTTTCGTGGACATGCATGCTCCTTGAGGTGGGGGTTAAAGGCGACAGACGGGGTAGCGGTGGTGCCAGCGGCGCCAGGCGTCCCGAAGGTGGAGGGCGCCCAGCAGGGGCAGCCAGAGAGGGGCGATGGCCCAGGCCAGGGCCTTCACGCGACCAGGCTCCCGCTCAGGCGAAGCTCGGAGAGCTTGGCCTGGAGGTCGTACAGGAGGCGGGGAATGGTCGGAGGCGGGCAGTCTTCCTGGTCGCGCATGAGGGAGGCCAGGGCCAGCTCGCCGTTGCTGAGGGGCAGCGAGCGCAGAATGGCCTCCCGCATCGCGTCACAGGCGGTCTCGGTGCTGGTGTGGTCGGTGATGAGGGTGATGGCGTGCTGGGCGGTGTAGGCCGCGGAGGCGAAGGCCGCCAGACGGGGGGAGGGCTCGAAGCTCATGCTTTGTCTCCTGGGAAGTGGGGGCAGGACCGGCAGGCCGACCAGTGCTGGAGGGCCTTGGGGTTGGAGGTGGGGACGGGAGCCAGGCTGGTGCGCCTGCACTGGCTGGTCGGGATGGTCTGGTTCAGGAAGGGGCAGGCAACGTCGCCGAGGACCTGGAGCACCCGGGCTTCGATGCGGTCGGTGCCGCCCGGGTAGCGGCCCCGGCGGACGAGGCTGAGGGTGGTGGGGGAGTAGCCCAGTTCTCGGGCCACCGCTGCCTGGCCACGGGCCGCCACGGCCGATTCCAGGAGGTCAAGCCAGGTCATGGCTCACCCCCTCGTTAGGATCGAAGACCCGCCTCTGGCGCTTGTTCCACTGAGGGGCCAGGGGCCCCGTATCCCGAAGGAGCAGCCAGCGCTGGGGACCGCTGCGGGTGTAGGCCGGATCGAGGATGCCGGCCTTGGCCAGGGCGTTCAGGTAGCGCCGGGCATCCTCACGGGCGTTGCCTTCGTTCCCCTTGGCCGCCAGCACCAGCAGCTCGTCCACCGAGGCGACCCGCTTCAGGCGGAGGGCCCGCCAGAGCCGAGAGCGCAGGGTGGAGGGGGCGAAGGGCGATGGGGCGTGGGGCCCCTTGGGGCCGCTGGTGATCGTCTTCCCGGCTTCGAGGTGCTTCAGGCCCTCGGGGGTGATGGCATAGACCCCCTTCCAACAGCGCCTCACCAGCCCCCGCTCCATGAGGGGATACAGGGTGAAGCGGACCTGTTGGGTGGTCTGGCCCAGATGCTCGGCCAGGTCGCGCAGGGACACCCGACCTCCGAGGCGCTCCAAATGGGGCACCAGGGCCTTGAGGACGCGATCCGCCGTCACGGCTGGGCCACCTTGGCCAGGGGCTTCAGGGGCTGGGCCTTCTTGGCCTGCCAGTCGTGGACCAGGTCCACATCCTTGACCTCGGCCAGTCCCACCGTCTTGACCTTGCGAAGCCGGGCCACCCGCTCACAGGCGGCAAGGCCGTTGAGGACGAGCCTCATGCGGCCCTCCGACCGGGTGTGGATCAGCTCGGCCACGTCGTCGGTGATGGAGACGCCGCCCTCCAGGAGCATGGCGGACGTGGCCTTGATGTCCTCCAGGGTGGCGGGCTGGAAGGTGACGATGGTGGCGATCCGGCTCTGGACCTGGGGGTGCCGGGCGATCTTGTTCCGGACCTCGGCCATGCCCACCAGCACGGTGGGGAGCCTCAGCAGGTCGGAGAAGTCGCGGATGGCCTCCAGCACGCGGGTGTCGGCCAGGGCGTGCTCGACCTCGTCCACCACCAGCACGTAGGGCTTGCGGGCCAGGGCGGCCAGGGCCTGCTTGAACATGTCCTCCGTCAAGCGGGCCGGGGCCTCGCCCAGCTCGGCCAGGAGGTCGTTGAGAAACCAGTGGCGCGTCCATCCGCTCTTGGCGCGAAGGTAGATGGCGTAGGGCTGCTGGGTGACATACCAGCCCACGGTCTCGGTCTTGCCGAGGCCGGGCTGGCCGGTCACCAGCATCAGGCAGGCCTCGACGGCCCCTCGTTCCTGGACGATGCTCACGCCGGCCAGGAGCCGGGTGACGTTGCTGACGGTGTGGCAGAATTGCTGGTGCAAGGATCCTCCTCCCGAAGGAATGGTTGGGGTTGGGCTAGGCAGGGATGCCCAGCTGCTGGCGGACCAGAGGGTTCTGGTCGAGGTAGCGTTGGAAGTCGCGGCGTTCGGCCTCGTCGGCATCGGCGGGATTGGTGGCCATGTAGCGGCACCAGTCCAGGCGGTCCTTGATGGCGGCCCGGCCCTGGGGGATGGAGGCCTCGGGCTCGGGGATGGCATGCGGCACGGGCTGTTCCGGGAGGCCCAGCTCGGCCCGCTGCTCTCCGGCCCGGCGGAGCTGCTCTTCGGTGAGGTCGTTGACCTCGATGGGGGGCTGGGGCACGTTCTTCAGGGCGGGACGGCCGATCAGGAATCCTTCGGCCTCGCGGATGCGTTCCTTCTCGCGCTCGGCCCGCTTCAGGACGGCCACCTGGCGGCTCTTGGTGGTCTGCATGATGCGCAGGGCGATCAGGTTGCGCTCCTCCTCCCCCAGCGCGGGGCCGTCCGGGATGTAGGTGAGGACGTCCAGCAGCTCGCCACCCCGGCAGAGCCAGGCCTTGGCCAGATCCCAGGGGGAGATCCGCACCGTCAGGCCCTCGGCCTCGACCGTATGCAGCACGGGGGCGTCGTAGCGCAGCACCTGCCCCTCGATCCGGCAGGTGACGGCGCCGCGCTCCTTCCGTGCCTTGAGGCCCGGCAGAACACGCCATTCCTCGCCGGCGCGGATGAAGCGGGGATGGTCAGGGCCCAGCTCTCGGGCCAGCTGTTCCCGGGCCTGCTCCAGGGCCTGGCGGGGGTGGATCTTCCGGCCATGCAGGGTCCGGATGCGGTCCAGCTCCGCCTCCCGGAACTCCTCTAGGAGGCCGCGCAGGTCCTGGATGGTTCCGACCTGCCCCTGGCGGAGGGCCTCATTGAGGGGGTCGCCAGGGCGGGCGCTGGGGTTGCCACCTGTAAAGGTGGGCAGCAGGGCCGAGAACCGCTGCTTGAGGTTCAGGAAGTCCCGCTCCACCGGCTTGGACCGGGAGTTGTAGGGCAAGGCCCCGCGCCAAAGGGCCTCGCCGTCTTTCCAGCCCATGCCAAGCTGGGCGAAGTAGCCAACGGTGTCGTCGTCGCCCATGAACAGGCGGTTCTTCACCTCGGAACCGTTGTCGGACTGGATGGTCTCGGGGATCACGCCCGTCCGCAGGATGGCCATGGCGATGGCCATGAAAGGCAGGTAGCGGTTGAGGCCCTGACCCACGATCTGGGCCAGCAGAGCGCCCGATCCGACGTCGCGGACCGTGTAGATGGTGGGGCGGAAGGGACTGAGGGTCTCGCCCGGGAGGGGCACGTCCCAGCGCCAGAGCGAGTCTTCCGTGTGGCCGTCGATGCTCCAACACTGGAAGGGTAGGCTGGGGCGGCGGCGGACGTAGGGCCCCAGGTCGGTCTGGGACTTCCGGGCGCCGAACCTCAACCCCATGCGGATGGCGGGGTCCAGGCCGCTCACCACCCGCCGCAGGGTGGCCTCGCTGATGGCCGTGCCTTCCTTTTGCAGGTGCTCCGCCGCGAGAGCGAAGCTGCCGGTGTGGGCAAAGGCCCCGGCGATCTTGTCCAGCAGCTGGGGATCCTGCTCCACCTTGCGGGGTCGGCCGCAGGCGCTCCACAGGGGGCGCAGAGCCTCACCGGAGGGATCCTCGGCCAGGGCCGCCCACCACCGGTTGAGGGTGCTGGTGCTGGGGGTCTCCCCCAGCACCTGGCGGACGTCCTCGGCCTCGGGGGCCGTCAGCAGCCAAGCCAGGGCCGCCTGGCGCACCGGGCCGGGCAGGCCCTTCTTCACGGAGCGGCGCGGCGCACCTTGGCCAGCCAGGATGAGACGGGTCTGCTCCAGCAGCCGCAGGCGGGCCTCCTGCACCCGGCGGGCCCGCTGGAGCGCCTCCGGGTTGGCCCGGAGCACGACCTGCTGGGGGTCCCGCTTGATGCGGGGCCCGGGCGTGGCAACAACCTCGGCCTGGAGGATGCGGGCCTCGTAGGCGGCGCGGGCCTGGGGGAACAAGTCAAAGAGCGCATCGCCCTGTACCTGGTAATTGATTCGGCCAGCCCTGCGTCCCGATGTGGCGACGACCGGCTCAGCCGCCAGCCTTTTAGAGGTGATGGCCCTCTGGATGGACCGCTCGCTCAAACCGGCCAACTCGGCGGCCTCGGCCGTGGAGAACAGACGACACTCAGGCGACGCCGCCTCGTGGGCAGAGTAGGAGGGTGGATTGCCCGGAAGTTGCTCCAGCGCGGCTTTGGCGCTGTCGGCTGATCCACAGGGGATGTCGGCTGTGTCGCCTGAAATCAGGCGACATTCAGGCGACACCGTGTCGCCTGATGCCGGGATGGCGAGTGCGCGGGCTCCCATTGCGTCAGGCGGCCGGCTCGGACTGGCGGCCCCAGATCCGATCCGCCAAGAGCCCTAGGGCCTCGGCGATTACGTCCTCCACGCGGGCATCCTTGTATTCCCGGTTGATGACCTGGTGGAAGTAGGGGTCCGAGTAGCCGTGGGTCTCGGCCAGGGCCTTCACATTGACGCCCTTCAGCTTCAGGAGCGCCCGGATGGCCTCGGGTTTGAGGGATCCATCCGGGTTGATTCCGTGACTGACCATCTGCTGCACGTCGGCAGCCGTGGCGAGGATGGATTGGACACTCGGGGGCAGGCCGTAGGCCGCCCGCTTGCGTGCAGGCTTTTCGGATGGCATCTTTGACTCCGACTCCCTTAGTCATCTAAGGGTGACTACCCCAATGCTAGTCTCAAAACTAAGGTCGTCAAGCTAGCTGGCTCAAAATTATGACTTCTCCCGTCTCCACAGATTCCCCCGCGTTCCGGCTGAAGACCGCCAGGAAGGCTCTAGGGAAAACGCAGGATGAGTTCGGGACTCCGATGGGCTATGCGAAAGCCGTCGTCTGGAACTGGGAAAAGGGGAAGACGGAGATCAGCACATCTCTGGCCCAGGCCATCCAAGTGAACTGGGGAATCTCTTGGTCGTGGCTGCTCCATGGGGAGGGGGCTCCCTGGGTGGAGCATCCCGACGACGGCCTGGTGGCCGCCGACGAGTCCCACGAACCGCCCTTCATTGTCCGGCCAGAGATTGACGAGACCTCGATCTACGCCACCTCTGGTGAGATCCATGAGCCGGCGCCCCACTCGCCCACCCATGTCATAGGCCGGGATCTGGCTCGCGAGCTGCTCCGGAACTCGGGCGGCGGCTCCGAAGAGCACCTCTTCTTCTTTCGCTGCCGGGATGAGTCGATGGAGCCGACGATCCTCAGCACGGAGCGCGTGCTGATCAACACCTCAAGGGAGGGGCGGGGTTACCCGAAGGACAACGGCATCTACCTCGTCAGGCAGTCGCCCCAGGACAACGATGTCCGGCTGAGGCGCATCCGGCTGGCGAAGAACGACCAGCTGCTGCTCCTCCTCCCCGACAACCGCTTCTACATGCCCACCATCCTTGAGCTAGGCGGGATCAGCCTCGACCAGGTCGTCCTCGGGTGCGTCTGCTGGGTGGGCCGGAGCCTCCTGGCCTCGAACGACATCGAGTGCGTTTGGTAGACCCTCTGGTCCAAACGACCGTCAACACGGTGTTTCGACCCCATTGCCGCGTCGGCTGACGTGGTCCAGTGAACGGTGTTCCATTCTTTTTGAGGCAACGAAACGGGACGCTCGATCCAGCCTCCAGGGCAACCAAATAATCCATTCTTTTTGACGGACATGCGCCGCAGAGCGCAGCCCGCCGCGCAATCTTTCTGCAAGACCGGCTTCCCGTGGAAGCCGTCCCAAACCCGCGCCGTTTCAGGCTCCATGGCCAGTCGCGGCCTACCCCGTCTCAGAGAATCATTTCGACGGTTCACAGCCTGGGTCCGTCGGACCCGACCCCGATTCCGGGACTCCGAACCCATAATCTCCGCCTCACGCAAGCACGCCCGCCGAGGGCGGGCGCATTCTGGCGGAGAGAGAGGGATTCGAACCCCCGTTGAGGTCACCCCCAAACCTGATTTCGAGTTTTGTTATTTTGGTTATGCTTGGGTTGGCATGAGTCGTTAATAGTTGATAATAAAGAATATTATTGGTAATATGGACCTTAGACCTTCTGCTTGGTTGTGTCTTTCCGGCAGCGCTGCCTAACTTGAGCGTCGTACGCTGAAATCCGAATTTTGGGTCCACTTGAGCGTCCACCACTCAAGCCAAAGCGCCCAACTTTGGGACCCGATCAGCCCGAA
>JAJZQW010000005.1 GCA_021802985.1 Acidobacteriota bacterium
GAGCCCCCATGCCCTTGATCCTCGCCACCCAGGTCCGCGCCGGGATGATCGTCAACTTCGAGAACGAACTCTGCCGCGTGATCAGCACCGAGCACCAGACGCCCGGCAACCTGCCGGCCCGGGTGCAGGTGAAGATGAAGCGGCTCAAGGACGGCATCAACCGGGAGAACCGCTTCGGCAGCTCCGACAAGGTGGACAAGGCCAGCCTCGAGCAGCACATGCTGGAATACCTCTACGACGACGGCGGCAATCTCGTCTTCATGAACAACGAGACCTACGAGCAGCTGGAAGTGAGCAAGGAGGTCCTGGGCGATGGCCTGGTCTTCCTCGAGCCCAACATGCAGGTGGAGATCGAGTTCTACGAGGGCCAGCCCATGGGCGCCACCCTGCCGCCCAGCGTGGTGCTGACGATCATGGAGACCGATCCGGTCATGAAGAACGCCAACGCCACCGGGTCCTACAAGCCCGCCAAGCTGGACAACGGCATCACCGTGGGGGTGCCCCCCTACATGGAGGCGGGGCAGAAGATCCGCGTGAACACGGCGGACCGCACCTACATGGAGCGGGTGAAGTAGCCCCCCGCTCCCTGGCCAAGCCCTGGCCCCGGGTTGGCTTCTGCCCCCGGGGCCATTTTTCTTGCAAGCCGCCAAGTCGGAACTGTTACAAACCAGCGGGGATGTTCATTACCTTGGCATCCTCTGCGTGACTGGGGTCACAAGGCGGGGCTTTTTGTGCGAAACTTTGCTGTTGCGTCGTGGAGTCCCATGCCTCAAGCCGTCCTGAACCTGAGACGAATCGAGTTCCTCGCGGGCCTGTCCATGGCCGCGGCCGAAGAGCTGGCCGGCATTGCCGAACTGCGTCGATTCCCCGATGGCGCCCGCGTCTATACCCAGGGCGACCAGATCCCCGGCGCCTACGTGGTGGTGAAGGGCGGTCTCAAGGTCTTCCGCACGGACGGCCGGGGCCGGGTGCAGGTCCTCCAATTCCTCAAGGTGGGGGATTGTGTGGGCGAGGTTCCCGTCTTCGATGGTGTGCCCATCGCCTCCAGCGCCGAGTCCCATGGCGAGACGGAGTGCTGGCTCATTCCCGCGGGCCCCCTCCGCCAGGTGGTCCACCACCATCCCGAAGTGGCCGAGATGCTCATCCAGCACTTTGCCGCCAAGGTGCGCCACCTGGTGACCCTGGTGGAGACCCTCAGCCTGCACAGCGTGCCCGAGCGCGTGGCGCAGCTGCTCATCGAGGCCCACGAAGCCAATCCGACCCGGGCCATCGTGGAGTTCCAGGAGACCCAGGAAGACCTGGCCCAGTGCATCGGCGCGAGCCGCGAGGCCTTCAGCCGGGCGCTGCGCCTGCTCACGGACCTGGGCCTCACGCAGAGCACCTTCCCCGTCGTGCGCATCCTCGATCTGGCCAAGCTCCAGCGCTACGCCAAGGGCTGAGCCCTGCTCCAAAACGCTTCGCGTTTTGGAGATAGAGGAAGCTTTTTTTCTACCTCCAAATCGCCGCAGGCGATTTGGAGCAGGGGCTACACCACGATCAGGTAGCGAGTCTTCACCCCCGCCTCCAGGCCGCCGGGTTCGATCCAGGCGCAGGCGTCGGCCTGGGCCAGGGTGATGAGGTCGCCGGAGCCCTTGGAGGGCAGGGGCTGGAGCTCCCCGGCCTCGATCCGGCAGGGGTGCAGCAGGGGCCGGTCGCCCTTGTTGTTCACCCGCGCCGAGAGGCGTCCCGATCGCCAGGGGTCGGGTGGGCGCAGGCCCTGGAGCCGCGCCAGGGCCACGGGCAGGAAGAGCAGGGCGTTGCAGTAGGCGGAGACGGGATTTCCCGGCAGGCCGAGGATGAGCCGGTCCCCCAGCAGCGCGGCGAGCATGGGCTTGCCCGGTTTGAGGCGGATGCGATGGAAGAGGATCTGCGCCCCCAGGCCCGCCAGCACCGCGGGCAGGTGGTCGTGCTCGCCCATGCTGACGCCGCCGGAGGTGACCAGGATGCGGGCGCCATCCGGCGCCGAGAGGGCCGCGGCCAGGACCGCCGGATCGTCGGGCAGCGCGGGGCGGCGGAGGACCTCAGCGCCCAGGGCATGGGCCAGGGCCGCCAGCATGGGGCCGTTGGAATCACGGATCTGATGCGCGGCGGGTGCCGTCACCAGCTCGTTCCCCGTGGACGCCACGGCCACGCGAATGCGCGCGGGGGCGGGCACGGGCAGGCCCACCTGGGCCCGCAGGCCCAGGGCGGCGGCGGTGAGCGGAGCGCCCTCGCGCAGCAGGAGGTCCCCGGACCGGGCCTGTTCGCCACGGGCGCGCACATGGTCGCCGGAGGTGGGGTCCACCCGGAGATGAACCGCGCCCTCGGATTCCGTGAGCTGCTCCACGGGGACGATGGCATCGGCCCCGGGCGGCAGGGCCGCGCCGGTCATGATGCGCACGCAGGTGCCGGGCTCCACCGGGAAGGCCGCCGGGTCGTCCCCGGCGAAGAGGGTGCCCAGGATGCGGCGCGGTGCGCGGCCATCGGCGGAGCGCAGGGCCACGCCATCCATGGCGGTGCGATCCGTGGCGGGGTCGTCCCGGTCCGCGCGCACCTCCGCCAGGCGGGGTGCCGGGAGGGCCTCCCAGAGGCACCGGAGGGCCTCCTCCAGGGGCAGCAGGTCCGGGTGGTCGCAGCTCATGGCCATCCCCCGATCCTACTCTCGGCGCCCTGGGTGACGAGGGCCTCCACCCCGGCGATGAGCGCGCCGAGGCCCTGGCCGAAGCGCGCCGCGGCTACCCAGTCCAGGCCCGGAGGCAGGGCGCCCAGGATGCGGGCCAGGCGGTGCCGCTGCCCCGGCGGGGGCGCGGCCAGGGCCCGGGGGGCCTCCAGCCGAAGGATGGCCTGGGCCTCTGGCAGCTCCGGCACCCAGCGCCGCAGGGCCGCGTCCACGGCGGACCAGGGCCGTGCGCCCAGGGGCAGGAAGCTGCGGAGGTGCATGCGGGCCCCGTCCACCCCGGGGTGGGCTACGGTGCAGCCCAGCAGATCGCTGCCCTCCCGGGGATGCACCAGGAAGCCGTGGCCCGAGGCCAGGGGCCGCACGGCCGCATGGATCGAGTGCCAGTTTTCGACGGAGACGTAGGGGATCTCCCGCAGGGCCGCTCCCGCTTCGGGAGCATGGGGCGCGAGAAGTTCCGCGGCCTCGAAGGCGGGCAGGGCCAGGATCACCCGCGCGGCGAGGGCCTCGTGCCCGTCGCCGGATACGCGCCAGCCGCCGGGCACGGGCTCGAGGCGCCGCGCCCGGAGCCCCGGGCGGAGCTCCAGGTCCCGCGCCAGGGCGCGCGGCAGGCTGCCCATGCCTCCGGGAAGGCGCACCTGCCGGGCACCGGCGCGCCGGGTCAGGATCGCCGCATCCAGCTCCTCGGCCGCCGTGGCGAAGAGGCCCCGTGCCGCGAGGGGCAGCAGCCGCTCGGCCACCTCGGTCCCGAAGCGGCGTCGGGTCCAGGTGGCCAGGCTCTCGTCGTCGCGGGCACGGACGGGCCACGCCAGTCCCGCCAGCAGCCGGAGGCGCCCCGGGAGGCTCAGGAGCGGTGAAACGAGAAAGGCGCCACCGTGGGCCGGCACGGGGACCAGCCGGCCGTCCAGGGCCGCCCAGCGCGGCAGGCGAGGCACCTCCGCGAAGGACAGGCCGAGGGCGCGCAGCAGGCGATCGGTGGCGTCCCCGGCCCGCAGGGGCAGGCCCTGGGGGCCCCATTCGGCCTGTCCGCCCTCCCAGGCCTGGGTGCGAACCCAGCCGCCGGGTGCGGCAGCGGCCTCCCACACCTCGACCGGGATTCCCCGCCGCCGCAGGTGCCAGGCGCACAGCAGCCCCGCCACGCCGCCCCCGAGGACGAGGGTGGGCGGGGCGGGGGAGGCTTCGAAGGCAGGCGTCGCCATGCCCGATTGTGGCCGGGCCGGGCGGAGACGGTCAGCCCATGTCGGGTGCCACCCGCTTCGCCCAGAGCGGGTAGTCGATGCCCGCGAGGCGGTTGATGACGATGGCCTGGATCGTCAGCAGGGCCACGGCCAGCAGCATGATGGCCAGCGACAGCGGCTTGGTGATGATGCCCAGCGAGATGATGAGCGTCGTGGCGCCGGCGGGTGGATGGGCGGCCTTGAAGAGGATCATCAGGGCGCCGGTGGCGGCCAGGGAGAGTGCCGCGGCGCCGATGCGGGCCGGGGTCACGCCCATGACCATGGCCGGCGGGGCATGCTGGAGGCCCATGAGGCAGAGCGCGCCGTAGCCACAGACAATGCCGATGAGGTGGCCGTAGATCGTGTGGCGGGGACTGGCTGTGGGCAGCGTGGGTGTGAAGAAGAACAGGAAGGCCGTGGGCCCCAGGGATGGGAAGACGAAGGGCGTGCGGGTCAGCATGGCCAGGCCCGCCAGCAGGCCGATGGTGAGCAGGCCGTTGATGAACATGAAGGCGGCCCAGAGCTGGCGATCGGGAAACCGGGACAGCAGGCTGGTGAGCCGGAAACGGACCAGGAGGCCGCGGGTGACCTGGGGTTCCAGCAGTTCGAGGGCCGGTGGGCGGTCGGGGGTCGGGGATGTCATGGATGCTCCAGGCGGGTTCAGTGTTTGGGGCCTGCGTCGATGCGGGGCACCTTGAAGGCGAGGAAGAGGGCGATGGCCGTCAGGACCAGGGACGCGGCGAAGGCGCCGGGCAGCACGGCCCGTTGCCCATCCAGCACGGACTGGAGGACCGTCTCGAAGAGGTAGACCTGGATGCCCAGGATCAAGAGGGCCACCACGAGGGCGGCGTCGGCCAGCTGGCCACGGCGGGACTGGACGGGACGGCTCATGCCTCCACCTCCATGCGGGTATCGCGGGGGCAGGCGGCGCCGGCCCGGGTGGGAAGCGCCGTGGGCTTGGGCAGATCGCCCACGGCCCAGAGGGTGCCGTCGGGGCGCAGTTCCAGGGCGATGCCCGACAGGGGACGCGTCGGGGGGCCCTGGACCGGGAAGCCCCGCTCCACCTCGAAGAAGCCCTCGTGGCAGGGGCACTCCAGCTGGTCGTTGCGGAAGCGCACGGCGCAGCCCAGGTGGGTGCAGGTCTGGCGGTAGGCCCGGAGTTCGCCCATGGGCGTGCGCAGGAGGATGCAGCGGTCCTGGGCATCCCGGAAGGTGAACAGGCGGCTCTGGCCGGGCCGCAGGTCGGCCGCGAGGCCCAGGGCGATGGGTGCCTCCTTCTGACCCACGGGCTCGGGGGCCCCGGCGAGGGGCTTCTTCCGCAGCCACAGGTAGCCGAGGCCGGCCGTGAAGCCCGCGGAGACCAGGGCCAGGAAGCGGGCGAACTCGCGCCGGGAGAACCGGCCCTCGTCCGCCAGGTCCACGGGGAAGGCGCGTTTCCAGGCCATCAGAAATCTCCTTCGATGAGCAGCGCCGCGTCCAGGAAGAGGGGCGCTTCCGGATCCGGCACCATGAGGGCGTTCTTGGTCTTCACGGAAAGGCCGCCGACGAGGAACTCGCGCACGGGCTGGGCGGACCGCATCCGGCTGATCTCGGCCTTGGGGGCGTAGAGCAGGGCCTGGCTGGGGCAGACGGTGGCGCACATGGGCTTCAGGCCCTCCGAGGTGCGGTCGTAGCAGAGGTCGCACTTCAGCATCTGCTCCAGGCCGCTGAAGACGATGGGCACGCCGAAGGGGCAGCTCAGCTCGCAGTTCTGGCAGCCGATGCAGCGGGGCTTCTGGCTGGAATGCACCACGCCGTCCTCGCTGCGCTTGATGGCGTCCGCGGGGCAGACCTGGGCACAGATGGGGTCCTCGCAGTGCATGCAGACCGTGGGCGCCGTCTGGGGCGAGTACAGGCGATCCATGTCGTCCAGGTGGATCATGGGCCGGCCCTTGTGCGTGCCGCACTCCGCGCAGGCCGCCACGCAGCTTCGGCAGCCGATGCAGCGATTCGGATCGATAAAAAAACCCCATTCGTCGAAATTGGTGAGGGGCATATGGGGATCGGCGGCCGACGGCGCGGATTCCGGGAAGAGACCGTACGCTTCGGGGGCCATCAGAACACCTGTCCGGGAAGGGCCGCCTGATTGGTCCGGGCCTCGTAGGCCATGCGCTGGAGTTCGCGGAGCTCGGCGGGGAGGCGATCCGGCGTGGTCACCTGGAGGCGGCAGGCGCTGATCTTGAACTCGGGGATCTTGCTGACGGGATCCAGGTGGCGGGCGGTGAGCCGGTTGGCGCCGAGGTTCCCGGGCCAGTGGTAGGGGATGAAGACCGTGTCGGGCCGGATGGTCATCACCACCTTCGCGGGCAGCACGAGGCTGCCGCGGCGGCTGGTGATCTCGACGGCATCGCCGTCCTTCACGCTGTACTTCTCCGCCAGCTTCGGGTGGATCTCCAGGTAGGGATGGGGGCACTGCTCCACCAGCCAGCCGATGCGGCGGGTCTGGGTGCCGGAGAGGTAGTGGAAGACCACGCGGCCCGAGGTGAGCCACACGGGATACTCCGCGTCCACCACCTCCATGGGCGGCCGGTAGGGCGTGGGGACGAACGTCGCCCTGCCGTCGGGGTGGGCGAACTGGCCGCCTTCGAAGAGGCGGGGCGTGCCGGGATGGTCCAGCGTGGGGCAGGGCCAGAAGATGCCCATGTGCTTCTCGATCTTCTCGTAGGTGATGCCGTAGTAGTCGGCGGTGCCGCCCCTGGAGGCCACCCGCAGCTCGTTGAAGATGTCCTCCGGCTTCGTGAAGTGGTCGAAGTACTTCCCGCGGCCCAGGCGATGGGCGATCTCGTTGAGGATGACCCAGTCGGGTCGCGCATCGCCCGGTGGTTCCACGGCCTTGTTGATCTTGATGACGCGGCCCTCGGCGGAAGTGCTGGTGCCCTCGTCCTCCTCGTGCAGGGCCGAGGGCAGGATCACGTCCGCGTACTGGGCGCTTTCCGAGGCGAAGAAATCCAGGACGACGAAGAAGTCCAGTTTCGCGAGGGCCTCGGCGGTGAACTGGTTGTCCGGCAGGCTCACCACGGGGTTGAAGCAGAGCAGCAGCAGACCCTTGATCTCGCCGGCATGGATGGCGTTCATGATCTCCTGGGCGCTCTGCCCCTTGTGCGGGAGTTCCTCGTCCGTGCAGCCCCACACATCGCAGATGTACTTCCGGTGCTCGGGGTTCTCGATGTCGCGGTTGCCCGGCAGCTGGTCGCACTTGTGGCCGTGCTCGCGGCCGCCCTGGCCGTTGCCCTGGCCGGTGATGGTGCCGTAGCCGCAGTTGGGCCGGCCGATGCGGCCCGTGGCCAGCACCATGTTGATGCAACCGAGCACGTTGTCGACGCCCTTGCTCTGGTGCTCGATGCCCCGGGCGTGCATGAGGAAACTGGTCTTGGCCTCGCCCCACATCCGGGCGGCCTTCTCGATGGCCGCCACGGGCAGGCCGGTGATCTTGCTGGTCCACTCGGGGGTGCAGTCCTTCACGGTCTCGAGGGCCTGCTCGAAGCCGTTCGTGTGGGTCTTCACGAAGTCCCAGTCGATGAGATCCCACTTGTGGAGCAGGTGCAGGATGCCGTTGGTCAGGGCAGAATCCGTGCCGGGCTTGAGGGGCAGCACCAGGTCCGCCGTGCGGGCGAGGGGGGTGATGCGGGGATCGACGACGATGAGCTTGGCGCCCTTGTCCCGGGCCCGCCAGATGTAGTCCGTGGTGATGGGCGAGCACTCGGCCACGTTGGAGCCGGCCACCCAGATCACCTCGGCGCCCTCGATGTCCGCCCAGCTGTTGGCGGCGCGGTCCAACCCGAAGGCTTTCTTGTTGCCCGCGCCGGCGCTGACCATGCAGAGGCGGCCGTTGTAGTCGAGGTTCTTCGTCTGGAGGCCCAGCCGCGCGAACTTGCCCACGTGGTAGCTCTTCTCGTTGGTGAGGGAGACGCCCGACAGCACGGCGAAGGCGTCCCGGCCATGCTTCGCCTGGATCTCCTGGATCTTCGCCACCGTGTGGGCCATGGCGGTCTCCCAGTCGGTCTCGCGGAAGCCCTCCGGCATGCGCATCAGGGCCTTCGTGAGGCGGTCCGGGTGGTTGCCCTGGAGGTAGCGCTTCACGCCCTTGGGGCAGAGCTTGCCCTTGTTGAAGGGGAATTCCTCCCAGGGATCAAAGCCGATGACGCGGTTGTCCTTCACCTTGAGCTTGATGCCGCACTGCTGCCCGCAGAAGCAGCAGTGGGTCTCCACCAGGCGGTCGGGCACGGGATCCGCGTCCCAGCCATCCGGCGGGGCAAGGTTCAGGTGGGGGCCGAAGGCTGTGCGGAGCTGGTCGGGGGTCTGGGGCAGGGTGGCCATGGCGGTTCAGCTCCGGAGGCTCTGGGGGTCGTCGATGGGTTCCGCCCACTCGGGCAGGTCCGCGAAGGGATCGAAGGCCCCGCCCATGCGCTGCCACTGGGCCTTGGCCAGCAGGCGCCGCTTGCAGCGGGGGCAGAGGTCCAGGTGGTGGACGCCGTGGCCATGGATGGCCGCACCCAGGTCCAGCGTGGCGTAGAGGGCCTTCAGGTCGCGCAGCTGGTTGGCGCGGATGAAGGGCTCGTCACAGCTCCGGCAGGCCACGCGGCCCTCCGCCTCGCCCTCCGCCTTGTAGAGGCTCACGCCCAGCTGGGCGGGGCGCTGCACGATGTGGAAGAGCTTGCCGAAGGGCAGGCTCAGCAGCAGGAGGATCACCGTCAGCTCGTGGAGGAAGGCCAGGGTCCCGTAGTTTCGGCCCTGCATGAAGGAGATGGAGACGGTGAGGAGCAGCCCCGTCACGCTCACGGCGATGAGCAGCAGCAGCGGCGCCAGGTCCAGGTCGAAGCGCTGGGTGGCGGAATCACCCTCGTCCTGCCGGCGGCGGACGAACGCAAGGGCGCACCCGGCGACGACCATGAGCGCGGCCCAGTCCAGCATGTGGAAGGTGAGAAAGGCCGCGACGGAACCCAGGGGAAAAGCACCCGCGGGGAAGCCGAAGAACCAGGCCTGGTAGCGGCTGGCATCCAGCCCGGCGGAGGTGAAGCGGACCCAGCCGAAGACGAGGGGGAAGGTCACGGCGAAGGCCAGCAGGCAGCCCCAGGCGATGAGGGCGTGGGCGCCCCAGCGCTTGAGGGAGCGCTTTCCGATGAACCGCTGGAGGAACAGCTGGTCCAGGGCCAGCAGTCCCATCCGCGGCAGGGCGGCCAGGACCTTCTTCGAGCGCAGGGTGCGGATCGTGTGGCCGAAGTACATCCGCGTGGCCGGCCGCTCGATCCAGGCCCAGTAGCGGTAGGCCACGCCAAAGCAGGCGAAGAGGGCGGCCACCAGGTAGCCCAGCAGCGCGGGATCCAGCCAGCGTCCACCCCGGCTACCCAGAGCCACCAGGCCCACCAGGGCGAGGGTGGTCAGGCTGGCCCCGAGGATGGGACGGGCTTCGAGATCGAGGCGGCCGCTGAGGGACATGGCTGGACTCCGAAAGGACCCGGAGGTCAATAATAAAAAGATAAATCAGTCCTAAATTAGACCAAAAAAAGCGGCGATCAAGGCTTGACCGCCGCGTGCCCCTTGGCGTCTTTCAGGTGCTTCAGGTCCATCAGCTGCAGATCGCGGATGGTGGCCTCGGTCATGGAGCTGGAGATCTGGGTCTTCACGGCGCCCCAGGCCTCGTGCAGGGGGCACGGATGATCGCCGCTGCAGGTGGGGAAGCCCATGATGCAGCCCTCCAGGGTGTCCGCTCCCTCCAGGGCCACGACCACCTCGCCCACGGTGATCCGGTGGGCGGGCCGGGTGAGCCGGAAGCCACCCTTCGGTCCCCGCACGGATTCGAGCATGTCCGCCTGGACGAGGCCCTGGAGGATCTTCGCCAAATAGGGGCCGGGGATGCCCAGCCGCGCCGCCAGATCCTTCGCCAGGCAGAAGCTCCCATCTTCGGGGAGGCCCGCGAGGGCGCGCAGGGCATAGCCGGTGGCGGTGGTGAAGAGCATTCAGGAACCCCTTCTCTGATTTATAGAATCAGGCCCCCCGGTTTCGGAGTCCAACACCATGTGATGGGGATCAAAGGAGGGCCCGCCAGAGGAGCAGGAGACCCCCCAGGCTGAGGATCCCCTCGCGCCAGCCGAGGATCCGGGCCGGGATCGGCCGGTAGGGCAGGAGGGCGCGAAGGTAGAGCAGGCCCGCCCAGACCGTCCAGAGGATTCCGGCGATCCCGCGCGGGCCCACCAGGAGGGCCGAGGTCCCCAGCAGCAGCAGGTGCAGGACGTGGACGGGGAGCCAGCGGCGGCGGAGTTCGGCGACAGCCAGGCCGTGGGCGTGGCCCAGGTAGCGCCGCACGTGGGCGAGGTTCGCCCCGCCCACCAGCGAGGCCAGCAGCCAGGTGGTGGCGCCCTGGGCCAGGCTACCGCCGCCAGCCAAGAGGATGGCCGGGGCCAGGGCTCCGAAGGCGACCTGGGCCGTCAGTTCCACGGGCAGGGATCGCACGGCGCGGCTGAAATCCGCGCGAAGGGCCAGGGCGGCGAGGGGCGCCGCGAGGAGCAGGGGCAGCAGGAGCCGGGGCCCCGCCAGCGCCAGGGCGCCACCGCCCAGGATCAGGGCGACGAGGCCGAACAGGAGGAGCGCCCGCCGCTGAAGCGGATCCCGCTGTCCCGTGGCCACCCGGCGCAGGGCGGGGCGGGACAGGAACACGGCCAGGGCGGCGAGGGCCAGGAGCAGGCCCGCCGGGGTGGGCCGCAGCAGGAGCCCCAGCAGCAGGGGGAAGGCCAGCATGAACCAGGTGCCATGCTCGGCGGGCAGGAGAGAACGCCAAGGGGGAAGGGCTTTCGTCATTTCAGGCCTCTTTGGTCCGAAATAGAGTCTGGCCCCTTCGCGCCGCAGCGCCAACCGCAAAAAGAAAAAAGAAGCATGGCCACAAAAGACACAAAAAACTCAGCGCCGCCGAGACTGCAACCGGATCTGGAGATCCGGAGGCCGCGCTGAGATGGGGAAGGCGCGATGTCGCCGGGAGCCTGTTCCTGCGCGAGAGGCCGAAACACCTTCCTCTATTATCGGCGAAGCTCGGCCCGGCATCTTCAAAATCAAGACCCAAAACTGGAACCGCAGATGACGCAGATGGCATAGATGGGCATCGGCAGGACACGTGTGGGCCCATGTTTGCGGAGCGATACTTCCGGATAGACCATCGACTTCGCGGTTTTCTTTGTGTCCTTTGTGCTTTTTGAGGCCAATTCAAGAGCTTTTTTGAGGCCTTTGCGGTGCCTCAGAGCAGGGGCTTCAGCCTTCGGAGGCGATGAGCCGCAGGCCCTCCAGGGCCTCCTCCATGCTGAGGAAGACGGGGAGACCGGCCTCCCGCAGGCCGTGCCGGTAGGCGTCGTAGAGGGCGCCGCCCTCCACGGCCACGCCGAGCCCCTTGCCGCTTGTGCGGGCCAGGTCGGCGAGTTGGCGGGCGAAGGCGCCGAAGGCCGCAGGGTCCGTGGTGTCCAGGCGCCGGGTGAGGGGCACCAGGCCCACGACGAGGGTGTCGGCCTCGGTCTGCGTCAGCAGCCGGGCGCAGGCCAGGTAGGCGGCCTCGTCGGCCATGGGCGTCACATCCAGGGGCAGGTGGGCGGCCACCAGGCCCTTGAGGCCGTGCGTCTCCAGGAGGCCTTCCAGGTCGCGGGTCTGGTCGTCGGTCAGGTGGGCCCCGGCGAAGGGACCGGAGATGAGGTCGGCGGAGGCCACGGCCTCGAAGCCGGCGTTGGTGATGATGGCCACCTTCCGGGGGCGCACCTTCGGATAGGCCCCGAGCCAGGTGAGGGCGCCGTCGAAGGCCTCCAGGCGCTCGGCCAGCAGGGCGCCGGACCGGCGCAGCACGCTGGCCTGCAGGGCATGATCCCCGGCCAGGGCGCCGGTGTGGCTGCTGGCGGCGGCCATGCCGGCCTGGCTGCGGCCGCCCTTGTAGAGCAGCACGCGGCGGCCCGCGGCGCGCAGGGTGCGCGCGGCTTCGGCGGTGGCGCCCAGATCACCCGGCGCGAAGCCCTCCAGGTAGGCGCCCACCACCTTCACCGAGGGATCCGCGGCGAAGCCCTTCAGGAAATCCGAGCAACGCAGGTCCATCTGGTTGCCGATGGCCACGGCGGCCCGCAGGCCCAGCTCGGGCCGGCGGCTCAGGCGGGTGATCAGGAAGGCGCCGCTCTGGCTCACCAGGGCCAGGTGGCCCGGCCTCGGGGACAGGGGCAGCTTGATGCCCGGGATGAAGAGCGTGTTGAGATCCAGGTCGGGGCTGTAGAGGCCGAGGCCGTTGGGGCCCACCAGGGCGGGGGTCCACTTCCCGGCGCGGCGGTGCGCGTCCAGGCAGGCCAGCAGGCGCTGGCCCAGTCCCTCGGTGTCGGCGCCATCGCCGAGACCTCCGGCCACGAGGTACACCACCGTGGCGCCGCCGCCCTGGCGGCAGAGCTGCTCGACGACCTCGACCGTCTGCGGCGCGGGCAGCGACAGGATGAGCTGGTCCGTGGGGGCCGAGGCCAATTCCGCCACGGAGCCAAGGCAGGGGAGGCCCAGGAATTCCGAGACGCCGGGCTTCAGCAGCCGCAGGGCGCCGACGGGGAGCTTCGCTTTCTGGAGGTTCTCCAGGATGATGCGGCCGACGGTGCCTTCGCGGCTGGAGACACCCGCCAGCACCACGTTTCGTGGGGAAAGGAGGGCGGGGTACCAGGCGGGATTCGGGGTGGCGATGCGGGCCTCGGCGGCCGGTGCCAGTGTGCCCACGCCGTCCAGGGCCGTGGGCCGGCCCTCGGCATCCAGGACCACGGGGTTCAGCTCCAGGAGCGTCACGCCCTCGCGCGCCAGTCCCTCGGCGGCCCGCCAGAGGCCCTGCAGGAAGGCCAGCAGCTTCGCCTCATCCGTGAGGGCCTCCGTGCCGCGTTGCAGGCCCAGCCAGGTGCGGCCCAGCCAGTGTTCGCGCAGTTCCGCCAGGGCTTGCTCCGGAGTGGCCAGCGCCAGGGGCCAAAGGAGAGGAGGTGCGAGCGCCGCCCAGGCATCGGCCTGCAGGCCGCCGATGCCGCAGACCACCAGCCAGCCCGCATCCGGGTCGCGCTTGAGGGAAACGAGGGCTTCCGTGGGCAGGCCCGCGAGGCGCTTGAAGGCCACCTTCTCGCAGACCAGGCCACCGATCCAGGGGTGCTCCGACTCCACGCCGGCCCGCATGGTGGCGGCCACGGCGCGCAGGGCGGCGGCGTCGAAGGGGCCGAAGTGGACGGCGCCCTTGTCGGACTTGTGCCAGAGCTCGTCCGCGATGCCCTTCAGCACCACGGGCTCGCCGGCTGCAAAGGGCAGGGGCCCGGTCTCCAGGAAGCCGTGGCGAGGCACGCGGAGCCCGGCGGCGGCGAGCAGGCCGTAGGCCCGTTCCTCGTGGAGGAAGCAGCTGGTCTTCGCCATGTCAGGCCTCCACGCCTTCCGGGATCATCTGCCGACCGGCCTCGAAGGCTTCGAGGTTCTTCTCGGTGACCCGCGGACCCTTGGCTTCGAAGCGCTGGGCGATGACGTCGCGCCAGATCTTCTCCGCCACGGGGAGGAAGCGGGAGGCCATGCCCAGCAGGGCCATGCCACCGGCCTGCCGGTGGTTGAGCTTCCGGGCGAGGCTCTCGGTATCCAGCAGGTGCGCCCCGGTCACCGCGCGCAGGGCGGCGTGGACATCCTCCAGGGGGGGGTAGCCCTCCATGTCCGGCAGAGGTTCCTCGGCCACCACCAGGTGCCCGCTGATGCGGAGCATGGCGACGTAGCGCAGGGCCTCCAGGGGCTCCAGCGCGATGAGGAGGTCCGCGCAGCCCTCGTCGATCAGCGGCGAGCTGATGGGCTGGTCGGCGTAGCACACCTGGGCATGCACGCTGCCGCCCCGCTGGCTCATGCCGTGGATCTCGGACTGGAGGGCGTGGAGGCCGCTCCGGCGGAGGGCCTCCTGAAGGATCTGGGCCAGGGAGAGGACGCCCTGTCCACCCACGCCGCACAGGACGACGCCGTGAATGCGGGTCGCGTTCATGAGCAGACCTCCGCGGAGCAGGTGTGGTGTTCACGGACCGCCCGGTCGTGGTCCTTGAGGAGGCCCCGGCGCAGGGACTGGATGCACTCCCGCCGGAAGACCACCACCGAGGGGCCCTCATGGCGGAGGGCCGCTTCCAGGGCGGTCACGTTGGCGGCGTGCTGTTTCGGCAGGGGCGTGAGCACCTGGAGATCGATCTCGGGGATGCCGAGGCCGAGCACCAGGCGTTCGACCTGATCGAGGGCCTGGCTGGGCTGCTGGCCGGTCATGCCCACCACGCGGTTGTCCAGCACCAGCACCGTGACGTTGGCCTTGGATTCCGCCGCGGTGAGGAGGGCGGGCAGGCCGCTGTGGGCGAAGGTGGAATCGCCGATGACGGCCACCGAGGGCGTCTGACCGGCGAAGGCGGCGCCCACGGCCATGCTGATGCTGGCGCCCATCTCGACCACGGCGTGGATGGCGGCCATGGGCTCCTGGGCGGCCAGGGTGTAGCAGCCGATGTCGCCGAAGACCCTGGCCTCGGGTGCGCCGACGTTCCGCAGCGCCTCCTGGAGGGCCTCGTAGGCATCCACGTGGCCGCAGCCGTCGCAGAAGCGCGGGGCGCGGACGGGGAGATCCAGCCCGGCCGCGCCCTTGCCGTCCGGCGTGGCCAGCCCGAGGGCGTCCTTCAGGATGCGGGGGGAGAGCTCACCGGTGCGGGGTACGGCGCCATCCAGGCGGCCGCGGACCTGGGCCCGCTCACGCAACCCGAGGCGCTCCTCCAGCACGGGGTAGTCCTCCTCGAAGACCAGGACGTCGTCCACCTGGTCGAGGAAGGCGCGTTCCAGGGCGGGGTCCAGCGGATAGGCGGCCACCTCCAGCCGGGGCAGGGCGGCCAGCTCCGGGTGCTCGATCAGGAGCTGGCCGAAGTAGGCTCGGCCCAGGCCCGCCAGGACCACGCCGCGGCGGCCTGTTCCGGAAACCAGCCGGTTCAGGGTGGCGGCCTCCTGGCGCATCCGGGGCTGCTTGGCCAACAGATCCACGTAGCGACGGCGGGCATTGGAGGGGATCAGCACCCAGTCCTGCACGCGTGCCTTCGGGGTGAGGCCGATGCCGGCGGGGGCCAGGGCCTCCTGCCGGAGGAAGGGGGCCCGGCAGTGGGCCAGGCGCGTGACGATGCGCACCATCACGGGGACCTGGAGGGCCTCGGACAGATCGAAGGCCCGCCGGGTGAAATCGTAGGCCTCCTGGACGGTGCTGGGCTCCAGGCAGGGCAGCCAGGCGAACTCCGCCAGGCGGCGGCTGTCCTGCTCATTCTGGCTGCTGTGCATGCCCGGATCGTCGGCCACGAGGAGCACCAGGCCCCCCTGGACGCCGGTGAGGGCGGAATTGGCGAAGGCGTCCATGGCCACGTTCAAGCCCACATGCTTCATGGTCACCAGGCTGCGGTACCCGGCATAGCTCATGCCCAGGGCCAGATCGTAGGCGACCTTCTCATTGGTGGCCCACTGGGCGACGCGGTCCTTCCCATCCTGCTGGATGAGGGCCTCAACGTACTCGAAGCCCTCCGTGGACGGCGTTCCCGGATAGCCGAACGCGCCCTTGATGCCAGCGTCGAAGGCGGCCTGTCCGACCGCCTCCACGCCTAGGGCCAGGGTGCTCTGAATCATGAATGCCTCCAACGTTTTCCAAGGCCGAAGTATGCAGGCCGCGCCCCGTGTCGCGGATCACACGGAACGCCTCGAAACCCCGCTGTGTCTGCGGTCACAGGGAAAGCAGCAGAAACCTTCCGTGGAGCGTCTCTGCTCGAGTTTTGAATTGAGGTTGGGTAAAAAGGCGGCATCGGCCCCACAAAGAAGATTGACATTATAATTTACCGTCGGATCTTCTTAGGTGAGGCCGATTTTCAGGTTCTTCCGGAGGTCCTCATGCTGCCACTCTCCCAGACCACCGGCTACGCAGTGCGGGCGCTTCGCTGCCTGGATGAACCCGGGGGCCAGCCCATCCTGGTGGAAACCATCGCCGAGTTCACCGGCATCCCGCGCTCCTACCTCTCCAAGCTCATCCACCGGCTGGCGAAACAGGGTCTGGTGACGGCCCGACGCGGGCACCACGGGGGCGTGGTCCTGGCCAAGCCCGCCCATGAGATCACCCTGGAGGACCTGTCGGTGGCCATCGATGGCTCGGCCTGGCAGCAGCGCTGCCTGCTGGGCCTGCTGGGATGCACTGCGGAGACCCCCTGCGTGCTCCACGAATACTGGGGCGAGACCCGAGGGGACATCCTCTCCCATTTGAAAGCCGTCACGCTGGCCGACATGGACCGGCACCACGATCCCGGCGTAGAGCGCTGCCGCGCTGAGCACAAGCTAATGGCCGTCCACTAGGGCTGGATCAGACCTTCTTGGTGGCGCGTTTCGCCGCGGCAGCCGCGGGCTTCTTGGCCGCGGGTTTGGCCGGCTTCTTGGCCCGGGGCTTGGCCTTCTTCTCGGGAAGCGCATCCGCCAGCCGCCAGGTTCGACTCTGCTGCTCGAAGGTGCGGATCTCCTCAAGGGTGATGCCCTTCAGGCAGTGGTGGATGTGGTCCCGCTCGGCGGTCCAGAAGGTGTGGGCGGGACAGGCCCGCTCGTCCGAGCATTCCGAGAAGCCCAGCAGGCACTTGTTCCGCCATTCGGATCCATCCACCGCCTCGGCGATGAGGTCCAGGGTGATCTCCTTGGCGGCCAGGGCCAGCACCACGCCGCCCTTGTTGCCGCGCTTGGCCATCACCAGGCCCACCTTGGCCAGCTTGTGGATCATCTTCGACAGATAGGGCCGGGGAAAGCCGGTGCGCGCGGCCACGTCCACCACCAGGGTGGGCTTGCCGCCCGGATCTTCCAGGCAGCTCATGGCGAGGACCGCGTAGCCGGAGGATTGGGACAAAGGAAGCATGGGCACCTGCGCAGGATGATATGGGGAGGCCGATGCAGAATAATAGACGATCTGGAGGTCGATCTCACTGAGGAGTTGTGATCAACCGCACAAAGCGATCCTAGCCCTCAGGGTTTCCAGCCATTGAGGATCCGCATGTAATTCGCGCGCGTAAATGCCTGGGGATTGGGGCATTTCTGCAGACTCATGCTGCCCAGGGACTGCTGGAGGGATTCGTATTCATGCTCCTCCAGCCATTCGGCCAGCTCGGCCCGGACCTGGGACAGGCGTTCGGGGCCGTGGAGCAGGAGGGCGGAAACCATCTGTACGGCGCTGGCCCCGGCCATGACGCCCTTGAGGGCATCCAGGCCCGTATGCACCCCGCCCGTGACGGCCAGGCTGCCCTTGACGTGCCCATGGAGCACGGCCAGCCAACGGAGACGGAGCAGGAGATCCGAGGAGCCGGAGAGCTGGAGGCTCGGGACGGCCTCCAGGGCCTCCACGTCGATATCAGGCTGGTAGAAGCGGTTGAAGAGCACCAGGCCATCGGCACCGGCTGCCTCCAGCTCCACGGCGAAGTGGGCCAGCGACGAGAAGAAGGGCGAGAGCTTCACCGCCACGGGGATGTTCACCTCGGATTTCACGGCCCGGACGATATCCAGGGTACGTTTCTCCACGGCCGCGGCGGATTCGGCCGGATCCGTGGCCAGGTAGTAGACGTTCAGCTCCAGGGCGTCGGCGCCGGCCTCCTCCATGAGCTTCCCGTGGTGCAGCCAGCCGGCGGGGGTGATGCCGTTCAGGGAGGCGATGACCGGGACGGACACCGCCTTCTTGATGCGCCAGAGCTGTTCGAGGTATTTCTCGGGGCCCAGGCGGAACTCGTCCGGGTTGGGGAAGTAGGACAGGGCCTCCGCGTTGGACCCCGCGTGCAGCTCCATGTCCATGATGGTGCCCAGCGCTTCGCGGGTGATCTGCTCCTCGAAAAGCGAGTGCATCACGATGGCCGCGGCGCCCGCATCCTCCAGGCGCTTCACCATGTCCATGTCGTCGACCAGGGGCGAGGCGCCGACCATCAAAGGATGCGGAAGCTTGAGGCCAAGGTAGGTGGTGGAGAGATCCATGGTCATTCTCCTTTGGCTTCCTGGCCCTTGGCGCCGACCGAGAGCTTGGCGAGTTGCTCGTAGACGGAGTAGCGGTTCGTGGTCTCGCGCTGGGCGGCCTCGAGCAGCTGCTTGAAGTGCTCGGGGTTCTGCTGCTCGACCATGCGGTAGCGCGTCTCGTTGCGGACGTACTGACCCAAGGGAATCTTCGGGGCCGGAGAGTCCATCTGCAGCGGCACTTCGCCCTGGTCGAGGCGGCGGGGATCGAAGCGGAAGAGCGGCCAGTGGCCGGAATCCACGGCCAGCTTCTGCTGTTCGGCGCCGAGGGACAGGTCGTAGCCGTGGGCGATGCAGTGGCTGTAGGCCAGGATGAGGCTGGGGCCGGGATAGGACTCGGCTTCCTGGAAGGCCTTCACGGTCTGGGCGTCCCGGGCACCGAAGGCCACCTTGGCGACGTAGATGCCGCCGTAGGTCATGGCGATCATGCTCAGGTCCTTCTTGGGCAGGCTCTTGCCGGCGATGGCGAACTTGGCGCTGGCACCCATGGGCGTGGACTTCGAGGCCTGGCCGCCGGTGTTGGAGTAGACCTCCGTGTCGAGCACCAGCACGTTCACGTTGCGGCCGGAGGCAAGGACGTGGTCCAGGCCGCCGTAGCCGATGTCATAGGCCCAGCCGTCACCGCCGACGATCCAGATGCTCTTGTCCACCAGGTAGTCAGCGAGGTCGTTCAGGATCCGGGCCTCGGGATCAGCCAGGGCCACCAGCTTCTGCCGGAGGGCCAGGACCCGTTCGCGCTGGGCCTTGATGCCGGCCTCCGTGGCCTGGTTCGCGGTGGCGAGGCCGGCCACCAGCTCATCCCCGAGGCTGGGCGCCAGGCGGTGGAGCAGCTCCAGGGCGAATTCCTGGTGCTTGTCCACGGAGAGGCGCATGCCCAGGCCGAATTCCGCGTTGTCCTCGAAGAGGCTGTTGGCCCAGGCGGGGCCGCGGCCATCCTTGTTCACGGTGTAGGGCGTGGTGGGCAGGTTGCCGCCGTAGATGCTGGAGCAGCCCGTGGCATTGGCGATGAGGGTGCGGTCGCCGAAGAGCTGGGTGAGCAGCTTGAGGTAGGGCGTTTCGCCGCAGCCCGAGCAGGCGCCGCTGTATTCGAAGAGGGGCTCAAGGAACTGGGAGCCCTTCACGTCGAGCTTGACGGTGGTGCGATCCACTTCGGGCAGGTCGAGGAAGAAGCGGTAGTTGGCGGCCTCGGGCTCGCGGAGCGGAGCCTGGTCCACCATGTCGATGGCCTTGTGCTTGGGATTGCTCTTGTCCTTGACTGGGCAGACCGCCACGCAGAGCATGCAGCCGGTGCAGTCCTCGGGGGCCACCTGGAGGGTGTATTTCTGGCCCTTGTACTCGGCCCCCTTGTAGTCCACGGACTTGAAGGTGGCGGGGGCGTCCGAGAGCTCGGAGGGATCGTAGACCTTGGCGCGGATGGCGGCGTGGGGACAGGCCATCACGCACTTGTTGCACTGGATGCAGATGCCCGAATCCCACGCGGGGATTTCCAGGGCGATGTTGCGCTTCTCCCACTGGGTGGTGCCCAGGGGCCAGGTGCCATCCACGGGGAAGGCGCTGACGGGGAGCAGGTCGCCCTTGCCCTCCATCATCACGGCCGTGACGCGCTGGACGAAGTCGGGAGCCTCGGCGCTGACCGTGGGGGGCATCACCCGCAGCGCGCTGACGGTACCCGGCACCTTCACCTCGTAGAGGTGGGCCAGGGTGTGGTCCACGGCGGCGAAGTTCTGCTTCACGACCGCGTCGCCCTTCTTGCCATAGGTCTTCTTGATGGCCTTCTTGATCTGCTCGATGGCCTCCTCGCGGGGCAGCACACCGGAGATGGCGAAGAAGCAGGTCTGCATGATCGTGTTGATGCGCACGCCCATGCCCGTGGCCTTGGCCACATCGTAGGCGTCGATCACGAAGAACTTCAGCTTCTTGTCGACGATGGACTGCTGGACCTCCCGGGGGAGGGAGTCCCACACCTGGTCCGCGCCGTGGGGCGTGTTCAGCAGGAAGGTGGCGCCGGGACCGGCGGCCTCGAGCATGTCGTACTTGTCGAGAAAGCTGGTCTGGTGGCAGGCGATGAAGTTCGCCTTGGTCACCAGGTAGGCGCTGCGGATGGGTCGGGGCCCGAAGCGCAGATGGCTGATGGTGATGGCGCCGGACTTCTTGGAGTCATAGACGAAGTAGCCCTGGCCGTAGTTGGAGGTCTCCTCGGCGATGATCTTGATGGAGTTCTTGTTCGCGCCCACCGTGCCATCCGCGCCCAGGCCGAAGAAGAGGGCGCGGGTGACATCCGCCGGTTCCACGTCGAAGGCGGGGTCGTAGGTCAGCGAGCTGTGGCTAATATCGTCCACGATGCCCACGGTGAAGTGGTTCTTCGGGTGGGCCAGGGCCAGGTTGTCGAAGACCGCCTTGACCATGGCCGGCGTGAACTCCTTGGAGGAAAGGCCGTACCGGCCGCCCACGACCACGGGATCGAGGGTGGTGTGCCCTTCCTCGCGGCCCTGGCGCAGGGCGGCGATCACATCCAGGTGCAGGGGATCCGCGGGGGCGCCGGGCTCCTTGCAGCGGTCCAGCACGGCCAGCTTCTTGACGGAGGCGGGCAGGGCGCGGACGAATTCCGCGATGGCGAGGGGCCGGTAGAGGTGGACCTTGAGGACGCCCACCTTCTCGTTCTGCTTCTGGGCCCATTCCACGTATTCGTGGGTGGTATCGCAGCCCGACCCCATGATGACCAGCACGCGCTCGGCCTCCGGATGGCCGAAGTAGTCGTAGAGCCGGTACTGGCGGCCGGTGAGCTGGGCGAAACGATCCATCTCCTGCTGCACGATGGCGGGGAAGGCCTCGTAGTAGGGCGTGCAGGCCTCGCGGGCCTGGAAGAAGGTGTCGGGATTCTGAGCCGTGCCCCGCAGGACCGGATGATCTGGCGTGAGCGCCATCTTCCGGAAGGAGGCCACCAGTTCATCGGGAACCATGACCTTGAGGTCCTCGTCGGTCAGTTCCTCGATCTTGGCGATCTCGTGGCTGGTGCGGAAGCCATCGAAGAAGTGCAGGATGGGCACCCGGCCCCGGAGCGTGGCGGCGTGCGCGATGGCGGCGAAGTCATGGGCCTGCTGCACGCTGACCGAGGACAGCATGGAGAACCCGGTCGGCCGGCAGGACATCACGTCCGAGTGGTCGCCGAAGATGCTCAGGGCATGCGTGGCCAGGGTGCGTGCGGTCACGTGCATGCAGAAGGGCGTCAGCTCCCCGGCGATCTTGTACATGTTGGGGATCATCAACAGCAGGCCCTGGGACGCCGTGAAGGTCGTCGTCAGGCTGCCGGCCTGGAGGGATCCGTGGACCGCGCCGGCGGCCCCACCCTCGGACTGCATCTCGATGACCGAGGGGATGGTCTTCCAGATGTTGACCTTGCCCTGGGAGCTCCACTCGTCCGCCCACTCGCCCATGTTCGAGGAGGGCGTGATCGGGTAGATGGCGATGACCTCGCTGACGCGGTGGGCGACCGAGGCCGTGGCCTCGTTCCCATCCAGGGTGCGCATGCGTCGGTTGCTCGTGGCTGGGCTCATGGGTGGCTCCTCCCGGGATCCGCGGGGGTACGGTCCCGGAGATGGTGGTCGGGACAGTTAACTGGTGGAGATGATAGCTGATAAATAGATCGTCTTGGTCCGATCCGTGACTCAGGACACGGGGACGGGCTCGCCCATCAGCCGGTGGTGGATGGCCGCCGCCGCACGGCGGCCCTGGCCCATGGCCAGGATCACGGTGGCGCCGCCAGTGATGACGTCACCGCCGGCGAAGACGCCCGGCAGGGAGGTCTCGCCGGTCTCGTTGTCCACCACCACCACGCCGCCCTTGAGGGTCTTGAGGCCCTTGTCGGTCTGGGCGATGAGGGGGTTCACGTCGAAGCCCAGCGCCACCACGAGGGTCTCGCAGGGGATCATGATCCGTTCATCGGTCATCTTGGGGCTGCGGCGGCCATCGGGGCCGGGTTCGCCCAGTTCCATGACGGCGCATTCGGCGTGGGTCATCCAGCCCTTCTCGTTGCCGAGGAGCTGCACGGGGGTGGTGAGGAACTTGAACTCCACGCCCTCTTCCATGGCGTGCTCCAGCTCCTCCTTGCGGGCGGTGGACTCCTTGACGGTGCGGCGGTAGACCACGGTCACATGCTCGGCACCCATGCGGCGGGCCGCGCGGGCGGCGTCCATGGCGGTGTTGCCCGCGCCCACGATGATGACGTTCTTCCCGACCGTGACGGGGGTGGTGTATTCGGGAAACAGGTCGGCGCGCATGAGGTTGATGCGCGTGAGGAACTCGTTGGCGGTGTAGACGCCCTTAAACTCCTCGCCCGGAATGCCCATCATCTTGGGCAGGCCCGCGCCGGTGCCCATGAAGATGGCATCGTTCTCCTTGCGGAGATCCTCGAGGGTCATGCTGCGGCCCACCAGGGTATTCATGACGAACGTCACGCCCAGGCGGCGCAGGGTGTCCACTTCCTGGTCCACGATCTTGTTGGGCAGGCGGAATTCGGGAATGCCGTAGAGCATCACGCCGCCCGGCTTGTGGAGGGCGTCATAGACCGTGACCCGGTGCCCCTTCTTGACGAGCTCACCCGCGACGGTGAGGCCCGCGGGACCGGCCCCGACCACGGCCACGGTCTTCCCGGTGGCCGGCTCGACCGGCGGCAGTTCCTGGGAGCCCAGCATGCTGTCGCTGGCGAACCGCTCCAGGCGCCCGATGGAGACGGGCAGGCCCTTGATGCCCACCACGCACTTGATCTCGCACTGCTTCTCCTGGGGGCAGACGCGGCCGCAGACCGAGCCCAGCGAGGAGCTCTGCTTGATGACCCGTGCGGCGGCCTGGGGATCGTCGTTGACGATCTGCTGCAGGAAGGCCGGGATGTCGATGCTCACCGGGCAGCCCTCGATGCAGGCCGGGTGCTTGCACATGATGCAGCGGGCCGCCTCGAGTTTCGCCTGCTCGGGCGAGAGGCCCAGGCTGACCTCGTCGAAGTTGCACACGCGCAGCTCCGGCGGCTGGCAGGCCATCTCCTGGCGAGGGATCTTCATCTTCTGGCTGGGCTTGATGGCCTTCAGGTCGAGGTTCTTCCAGTCCAGGTCCGTGACGGGCTCATTGAGGTACTTGGTGTAGTCCACGGGGCCAGTGGCGGCCATCCGGCCGATCTTGCACTCGCTGGGGTCGCACTGCTCTTCCGCCTTGTACCAGTCCGAGCGCATGCGGAGCATGTTGAAGTCCACCTTGTGCCCGTCGAAGTCAGGGCCGTCGAAGCAGGCGAACTTGGTCTCGCCCCCCACGGAGACGCGGCAGCCGCCGCACATGCCCGTGCCGTCCACCATGAGGGCGTTGAGGCTCACCAGGGTGAAGATGCCGTGGGGCTTCGTCAGGTCCGAGACCGCCCGCATCATGGGCAGGGGGCCCACAGCCACCACCTCAGCGATGGGTTCGCGGGCGATGATGTCCTTGAGGGCGTCGGTGACGAGGCCCTTCCGGCCCAGGGTGCCGTCATCGGTGGTGACGATCAGTTCCGCGGAGGCCGCGCCGAGCTCCTCCGTGAGCAGCACGCGCTCCTTGCTGCGGCCGCCCAGGATCGTGATGACCCGGCGGCCCTGGGCATGGAGTTCCTCGGCTGCGGGCAGGATGGCCGCGGAACCGTAGCCGCCGGCCATGAGGACGATGGTGCCCGTTTCCACCAGCTCGGTGGGGGTGCCCATGGGACCCGCCACGGCAAAGAGCCGGTCGCCGGCGCTGAGGCGGCCCATGGCCTTCGTGGTGGCGCCCACCTCCTGCATGATGAAGTGGATGTAGCCCTTCCGCGCGTCGCCGCCCGCCAGGGTGAGGGGGATGCGCTCGCTCTCGGGGAAGGGGGCGACCATGAAGAACTGGCCGGGCTTGCGGCCGCGGGCCACCTGGGGGGCCTGCACGATGAAGGACCAGGTCTCAGGGGCGATGAGCTTCTTCTCCAGGATCAGGTAGCCGTCCTGGGTCTCGGCGTCGGAGGCGTAGAGGGACTTGCCCTTGAGAAGGGGCAGCATGAGCTGTTCCTCCGCCTCGATGTGGTCGCGCACCAGGTCCACCAGCCGCTGGCCCAGCAGGGTGAGGGACTTGGGGGCCCGGGCCTGGCCCTCGTCGATCTCGGAGAGGAGCTGGAGGGTGAGATCCCACATCTGGCGGTGGTCCTCGAAGAGCCGCTGGTAGAGGGCCTCGGCCCCGATCTCCTCAAGCAGGGGGAACAGCTCGCGCTCTTCGGCCTCGTTGTGGGGCCGGAGCACCTCGTAGACCCAGCGGGCCCCCTCATCGACCCCCTTCCAGTCGCCTGCCCCCAGGGCCGTGGCCATGCGGGTGAGCCGCTCCATGGCTTCGGCATGGGTGGCGTGCCAGGTCGGGGTCGGCAGGTTCTCAGGGGTGAGCAGGTGGGTGGCCGAGTCGGACATGGACGCCTCCAGATCTCTCCAGCATGGCCCGTGCGGTCCGCATTTTCTGTGTCTAAATACTAAACAAGGAGCACTTGTGATCCAGGGCACAGAGCATTGCCACCACACGGTTTACCAAAGCCTGATCTATGCGCGTTTGCCTATCCGAGCATTTTATTCCCGCCTCGGGCGGGCCATCACGTCCCGCACTTTGGCCACCAGGTCGCGGATCCGGAAGGGTTTCTGGAGAAAGCCGTCCGGGGTGAGATCCGCCAGGGCGTCCAGGGACTCCTGCTGGGTGTAGCCGCTGGTGAGGAGGATCCGGGTCGAGGGGGCCATCTGACGGATGAGGCGGAAGGCCTCAGCCCCGCCCATGCGCGGCATGGTCATGTCAAGAAGCACCAGGTCCACCCGTCCCGCCCGCTCCCGGAACAGGTCCACGGCCTCCTGCCCGTCGCGGGCCTCGATCACCTCGAGCCCGGCTGCTTCCAGGGCTTCCCGGGCCAGCTCCCGGATGATGGCCTCATCATCGGCCACCAGGATGGTTCCCGCGACCGGATGGGGCGCCCCGGGGCGCTCGGGCTCCGAGAAGACGGTGGCTTCGCTGGCGGGGAAGAGCAGGATGAACGTGGTGCCCGTCTCCGGCAGGCTCTCCACGTGGATGCCCGCCCGGTGCCCCCGGACGATGCCGAGCATGGCGGAGAGGCCCAGCCCCCGCCCGGTGAACTTGGTGGAAAAGAAGGGATCGAAGATCCGCCCGATGGTCTCGGCGTCCATGCCGCAGCCGTCGTCCTCCACCTCCATGCGGACGAAGAGGCCGGGTTCCAGCACCTGGCCCGGGAACCCCTCGGACAAGTCGGCCTGGCTGTATTCCACGGCGCGGGTGCGCAGGGTGACGGTGCCCGGCTGGTCCCCGATGGCCTCGGAGGCGTTGATGACGAGGTTCATCACCACCTGCTGGAACTGGGCGCTGTCGGCCTCCACGGGCGGGAGCCCGGGCTGCAGGTCGTAGCAGAGGGCCACCTTCTTGGAGATGGAGACGGTCAGCAGTTCCCCCATCTGCTGGATGATGCGGTTGAGGTCCAGCGGCTTCACGGCGAAGTGCCCCTTGCCCGCGTAGGCCAGCAGTTGCCGGGCCAGGTCCGCGCCCCGCTGGGTGGTGGACTCGATGCGCTGGAGGGCCTCGCGGAGCCAGGGATCGTCCGGGATCCGCTCCAGGGCCACCTCGGTGTTGCCCAGGATGGCGGTGAGGAGGTTGTTGAAGTCGTGGGCGATGCCCCCGGCCAGCACCCCCAGGCTCTCGAGCTTCTGGGCCTGCCGGAGGGCGTCCTCGGCGCGCTGGCGGTCGGTGATGTCATCCGCCAGGAAGGTCGCCCCGGCGAAGCGGCCGTCCTCGTCCCGCAATGCGGTGATGGTCCAATCACAAAGGCGGCGCTGGCCGGTCCGGCAGAGGATCGGGAGGGTGATGCGGATGCCCTCGCCATGTCCTTCCATCAGGGCCTTCCGCCGCGGTTCAAGGTCCGCCTGGCCGTCCTCCGGGACCAGCATCCGGGGATCCTGCCCCAGCATCTCGGCCCGGGTGTAGCCGAAGATGCGCTCGGCGGCGGGATTCCATTCCTGAATCCGGAATTCCGGATCCGTCTCGATCACGGCCAGGGGGGTGTATTGCAGGTGGCTCCGGTTGCGCGCCAGGGCCTGGTGGAGGGACCCGGTCATGTGGTGGGCCAGGTCCAGGGCGCGGGCCCGGGTGCCGGTGAGGGAGCCCATGCCCGCCGCCAGAGAGAGGGATACGACCAGTCCGGCCAGCAGCACCCATTCGGGGTGGTGCAGTCCGTCGGCAGCGGGGAACCCCGGGCGGAGGGCGTACCGCACCTGCCAGTCCCGATCCTCGAAATTCAGGTCGTGCACCGCCACCGGGGCCGCGCCCGTGGGCCAGTCCGGGCTGATGTAGAGCCAGCGTGGGCCCTGCGCCGCGAAGGGGTCCACCACCTCGAAGGTGAGTCCCTGGTCCTCCTGTTTGAGAATGTCCTCCATCAGGGGACGGAGGAGGATGCCGGCGGAAACCCAGCCCTTGAGGGCCGCCTGGCGCGCCGTGGGCGTGTCCGGCGGCAGCGGGGTCCGGTACACCGGCAGGTAGAGGGCCACGGCCTCCTGGCGCAGCTCGCCGTCCGTGAAGAAGAGCAGGCCGGACAGGGCGGGTCCCCCCGAGTCCCGTGCCCGCTCCGCCGCCACGTGCTGCGTATGGCTGGCACCCACATCGAGGCCCAGGGCGCCGGGGCTCTGGGCGGTGGGTTCGCAGAGATCGATGAGGAGGCGATCCTCGTCCTGCGCCGGGGTCCGCAGCGGCATCGGATCCGCATGGGGAAGGTGGTACCGGCCTGTGAGCTGGGGCCGGCGGGCCAGGTAGGCTTCCAGCTCCCGGGCGGGGACCGGGACGATGTAGGCCAGGCTGGTCAGTCCGGGGTGGCGGTGGGGGAGATCCATGCGGTCGACGTAGTCCCGCCATTCCGCCGCGGAGACTTCCCGGCCCAGGGAGAAGAACCCCTGCGCCCCCCGCACGATGTCCTCGTACCGGCCCATGCGGTTCCGGAGCGACAGCTCCACCCGGTCTGTGAACCGCTTGATGCGGGCCTGGTCCCGCTGATGTAGCCCGTGGCGGCCCGCCAGGTAGAGCGCCAGGGTGGCCACGAGCCCCACCGCCAGCACCAGCAACGCCAGCCCCCATGGCCGAGGACTGGATGGCGCGGGGCTCAGGGGATCGGGTGGCATGGGGGTCGGGGCCAAGCCCCCATGGTAGCTGTATTTTCAAGCGCGATCCCAATTCCGGCCGGTCCATACGTGCCTTCTCCAGGTAGGGTGGAGAACGCTGGAGTATGCCCCTTGGAAGCCCTCGACCCGATCCAGACCACCGAGCAGTTCCTCGCCTCCGCCCAGCGGGGCCTGCACCATCCCAGTGAGCGGGCCCGGCTCGCCGCCATCCTGGCCAAGTGGGCCGGCCGGTGGCAGGGCAAGCACCGGGTGCTGGACCTGAGCCTCAGCCTCCACGGCGCCTTCCTGCACTTCAACCAGCTCATGGACGGCAAGTGGGTCCAGGCCTTCACCTTCGTGGCCACCAAGCGGGAGGGCGTCTGCCTGCGCGGCCCCGACCTCGACCGCGCCCGCAAGGCCCACAAATACCGGCGGAATCCCCTGGACGCCGCCCCCCTGGATGCCCTCTTCGCCGCCTGGTCCCTGCACCCCGAGGCCCGTCCCGCCGGGAACGCCGTCGAGTTCTTCCTGGAAGAGACCCCCGACGACGTGTGGGACGCCTGCCTGGCCGAGGCCCTGGCCCATCTCGGCGCCTGACGGGTTGCGGATACCGGCGCCTTCGGGCAAGGTGACTGGACCTGAGATGCTGACCCTCCGCCGCGCCTTCCGCTTTCGCTTTCGCACCCAGGGTGCGAAGGTAGGCGGCGTCTAGATCCGATCCGCTTCCATCCTCGCCCCCGAGACCCCACGGCTCGGGGGTTTTTGCATTCAGGAGTTCCGATGACCCCGCCTGATCCTTCGTCCATCCCCCTCGTGCAGCGCGTGATGGAGGGGTGGAGTGTACTTGAGCGGGCGCTCTTGGCGGGCCACAGCCAGGACGGCGGTTCAGCCGCCGATGCGGGACATCTCGACCTTCGGCAGGCCGGGGGTCTGGCTGTGCCGCCGTTCCGAGTAGCGGTCGTCGCGGCGCTGCCAGCGGGAGGTCAGCAGGGCGGCCAGATCGGCATCTCCGTGGCCGCTGCGAAGGAATCCCTTGAGGTCGAGGCCCTCTGCGGCGAAGAGGCAGGTATAGAGCCGGCCCTCGGCCGAGAGGCGCGCCCGGTCGCAGCCCTGGCAGAACGGAGTGGTGACCGAGCCGATGAGTCCGACCTCGCCGCGGCCATCGCGATAGCGCCAGGTGCGGGCCACGGCATCGGCCGGATCGTCCGTCGGCTCCAGGGGCCAGGCGGCGTGCAGGCGGCGACGGACCTCCTCGGCGCCCACCACCGAATCCATGCGCCAGCCGTTGGTGGTGCCCACATCCATGAACTCGATGAAGCGCAGGCTGTGGCCGCCCTCCCGGGCGAAGGCCGCCAGCTCGAGAATCTCGTCGTCGTTCACGCCGCGCTGGACGACGCAGTTGAGCTTGAGGGGGCCGAAGCCTGCGGCCCGGGCCGCCTCGATGCCCGTCAGGACCTGGGCAAGGGGCACGGTGGTGTCGCTGAGGGCGCGGAAGCGGTCCGGTTTCAGGGTGTCGAGGCTGACGGTGATCCGCTTCAGGCCCGCGGCCCGCAACGGGACAGCGGCTTCGGGCAGGCCTGAACCATTGGTGGTGAGGGCGAGATCGTCCAGGCCGGGTAGGCCGGCCAGCATCCGGACCAGGATGGGGAGGTCCCGCCGCAGGAGCGGTTCCCCGCCCGTGAGCCGGATCTTTGCGACCCCCAGGCCCACGAAGATCCGCGCCAGCCGCGTGAGTTCTTCGAAGCTGAGCAGGGCCTCCCGGGGCAGGAACGGATGGTCCGGGCCGAAGACCTCCCGGGGCATGCAGTAGGTACATCGGAAGTTGCACCGGTCCGTGACCGACATGCGCAACGCCCGGAGCGGGCGGCCGAGGGTGTCCAGCGGCTCCATTCGTCCAAGCATAAATTCCTTTCATGGGTCAGAATGGACTGTTTGATTGGATCCTCCGCAATGGGCCTATTCGACCGCTTCCTCAGCCGCGCCCCCAAGGCGCCCCTTCTGGGCCTGGAGGCCCTGCTGGAGGCGCGGGCGGTGCCGGTGGACCTGGCCGGCCTGGAGGCCCTGGCCCCGGCCTTCGAGGCCCACCGGGACGCCCTCGAGCGCGAGGCCTGGGTGGACGCGGTGGCCGAACTGCACCGGGCCGGCCTGCCCCTGCCGCCCCCCTGGCACGAGGCCCAGGACCATCTGCTTCCCGAGCTGGTGCCCACCTGGCGCGCGGAACGGGAGGGGCGGTGGCACCGCCTCTTCATCGAGGGCCTGTGCCAGCGCATCCGGCTGGGGGACACGGCCCTGCCCGCCGCCTGGATCCGTCTCTGGGATCAATCCACAGCGGACGTTCAGGACCAGGCGCTGGATAACCTGCGGCACCGCTCCGAGGGCGCCTTCGAACGCCTGCCCTCGGGCATCTACTGCGGCCCCTGGCGCGATGGCCACGACGCCGCACGGCTCCTGCTGCCAGAGACCTGGGACCGCCTCTTCAAGGATCAGCATCCTTTCCTGGCCATTCCCACCCCCGGGCTCCTGCTGGCCGCGCCGCAGATCCTCCTGCCGAAGCTGGTGGATGCCGTGGGCCGGTCGCTTCAAGAGGGCGCGCCCCTCCTGCAGGCGGCCGTGCTGGAGCGGATCGACGACCAGCTCATGACCGCGCGCATCCAGGAACCCCATCCCATGTCCGGGCCCCAGCGGGAGTTCAAGCAGCTCGACCAGCTGGAGGCCATCCGGACCCAGGAGACCGAGCTGGATCCGGCCCTGGGCCGTCCGGCCCCGGTGGGGCTGCTGAAGACCCAGCAAGGGAAGTCGCTGTCGGTGGCCACCTGGATGGCCGGTGCGCCCGCCCTGCTGCCCGAGGCGGAACTGGTGGCCTTCGTGTCGGAAGGCGGCGAGCCCCTGGGCCTCTACTGGCGCCAGTCCCTTCCCCGGATTTCCGAGCTCCGGGGGGAGATGGTGGCCATCTGGGGGCCTCGACGGGTTCGCTTCGAAGGTTTTCCGGATGCCGAACAGCTCGCCCGCCTGGAATGCTTCGCCACCGCCGAGCAGGTGAAGGCGATGCAGGCCCAGGCCGCTGGGCGCCAGCAGCCGTCCCAGGCGGGCCGGCCCCAGGCTCCTGTTTCTGCACCCGCGCCTTCGTCTGCACCTGTGCCCGCACCGACCCCATCCCCGATCGCCGGACCGCAAACGGCATCCGGAAAGAGCCAGTTCAGCACCCAGCCGACGGCGATTCTGCCCCGGCATCTCCACGGGGCGGGCCTGGGCGTCCAGGACGGGGAATAGGCGCATGCTTCCCGCGCTGCCCTGCCTGGTTCAGGAGGCGCCGGCCCCAGCCCTACCGCCCGTGTCCGGCACGACCCGGGCCCTGGCCAGCCTCGTGAAGGTACGGGCGCGCATGGGCCAGGGGGACCTCGATCGGATGGGGGGTGGGGTGGTGGTGGCCCCGGGGCTCGTTGCCACCAATGCCCATGTGGCCGCCGCAGGGGTGTCCGTCACGGTGGTCCAGGGGGCGGAAAGCTGGCTGGCCACGGGGATCCGGGTGGATCCCGACCTGGATCTCTGCCTGCTCACGGTGCCGGGGCTGCCCCTGCCGCCGGCCGAGCCGGGCCCCGAGGCGCCCCCGGTGGGGGAGGCCGTTTTCGCCATCGGATTTCCCGGTGACCGGGGCCCCATGGTGTCCTCCGGCCGCCTACGGGCCCTGTGGCACTACCGCGATGGGTGGCTGCTCCAGAGTGACGTGGAGACGCACCCAGGTTCCAGCGGAGGGGGCCTGTTCGATGCCCAAGGCCGGTTGCTGGGCCTCACCACCTTCACGGCAGAGCGAAGCCCACGGCTGAGCTTCTCGATTTCCCTGGCGGGCCTGCGGGGCCTGGAGGCCCGGCCACTCGAGGGCCTGGGGAAGGGTGCGCGTCCCGGTCTCACCCAAGCCGAGGACTACCTTTCGGCCCTGTCGGACGATCCGCGGAACGCAGACACCTTGGAACCCGCGGCCCGCGCCTGGATTGCCACCGAACCGCAGCGTCCGGATGCCTGGTTCTCCCTGGGTCTTGCGCTGGACCAGGCGGTCCGGCGGGGCGCGGCGAGTGGGCTGGAACCGGAGGGAGCCGCGGCCCGGGAATCGGTCCAGGCCTACCGGCATGCCCTGGCCCTGCGTCCGGACGCCCGGACCTGGAACAACCTGGGCGTGGCCCTCGACGCCCAGAACCGGTTCCCTGAATCCGAGCACGCCTTCGAGGAGGCGCTGAGGCTCGAGCCGGGCTATGCCCTGGCGTGGATGAACCTGGGCAACACACGGCTGAATGCCCAGCGCTTCCCGGCGGCGGCGGCAGCCTACCGGCGCGGGTTGGCGGCAAAGCCGGATGATGTGCAGGCCTGGGGTTGCCTGGCCGAGTGCTGCCGGAAGATGGAGGACTGGTCGGCCGAGATCCAGGCTCTGTCGGTGGCGCTGCGGTACCGTCCACTGTCGGCGGAATGGTGGTTGGATTACGGAATGGCGAATGTGCGCCTGCGACGCTGGGAGGCGGCGGAGGCGGCGCTGGGCAGGCTGAGGGCCTGGGGATCGCCCCTGGCGGACCGGCTGCAGCGAGCCATGCGGCCGCCGTTCCACCGGCGCTGATACCGATTGCCTTCAATGATGAAGGATCCACCACGGAGCCACGGAGCACGGGCACACGGGAGGCGCCGGGCCCGGATCCTTTTGGGGGAATCCGCGCCCGGCGCCTCCCGTGGCTTCCGGCGCAGCCGGAAGCGGCCTCCGGCCTGCCCATGCATGGAGGAACACGGAGGCCTCCGTGCCACCTCCGTGGGTTCGGTGCCTCCGTGGTGGGTCTCTATCATTGACGGCGGACTGGTATGAGAGCGCCGTACGCATGGGCGGCGGCGGCCCCTGGGGGACGCCACCGCCTGCCTTCCCCTTCCATGGGAGGCGACTGGATGGTTGGGCGTTGCTAGGCCTCGACCAGGGCCTTCATGCCGAGCCGCTCGCGGATCTGGCCTTCGACCTCGTCGGCCAGTTCGGGATTGTCCTGGAACAGCTTCTTCACGTTTTCCGCCCCCTGGCCCAGGCGGCTGTCCTTGTAGCTGTACCAGGAACCGCTCTTCTGGATGATCTCCAGCTGGGTGCCCAGCTCCACCAGCTCGCTGGTTCGGCTGATGCCTTCGCCATACATGATGTCGAAGGTGGCCACCTTCAGGGGCGGGGCGACCTTGTTCTTCACGACCTTGACCTTGGTCTTCTTGCCGATGACGGAGGAGTCCTCGTCCTTGGTGGCCACCAGCGGATCGCCGGTGTTGCCCTTGATGCTCTGGATGCTGCGGACGTCGAGGCGCACGGAGGCGTAGAACTTCAGCGCGTTTCCGCCGGTGGTGGTCTCGGGGCTGCCGAACATCACGCCGATCTTCATGCGGATCTGGTTGATGAAGACCACGCAGGTGTGGGTCTTGCTGATGGTGGCGGTCATCTTGCGCAGGGCCTGGCTCATGAGGCGGGCCTGGAGGCCGACGTGGCTGTCGCCCATCTCGCCGTCGATCTCGGCCTTGGGCACCAGGGCGGCCACGGAATCGATGACGATGATGTCCAGGGCGCCGCTGCGCACCAGCTGGTCGCAGATCTCCAGGGCCTGCTCGCCGCTGTCGGGCTGGCTGATGAACAGGTTGGCCACGTCCACGCCCAGTTTCTGGGCGTATTCGGGATCCAGGGCGTGCTCGGCGTCGATGTAGGCGGCGAGCCCGCCCTTCTTCTGGGCCTGGGCCACCATGTGCAGGGCCAGGGTGGTCTTGCCGCTGGCCTCGGGGCCGTAGACTTCGACGACGCGCCCCTTGGGTACGCCGCCCACACCCAGGGCCGAATCCAGGGAGATGGATCCGGTGCTGATGACCTCGATGCCCTCGGAGGGGCTCATCCGGTCGCCCAGCTTCATGATCGAGCCCTTGCCGAAGGCCCGCTCGATGTCGGCGACGGTGCGGGTCAGGGCTTTCAGTCGGTCATCTTGCTCGGCGGCGGCCATGGGTTCTCCTGAGGGGCGGAACCTAAGGATGGGGCAGAAAGCGAAAAAAACAAGAAAAATATTCCCCAGCCTCGGGCCACCAGGATAGCCCCGGTGCCGATCAAAGGTCGCACGGTCCTCCGCCCGAAGAGAGGGGGGCATGCCGAAGGAACCCTCCCCCCCGACCCTCGCCCCCGCCCGGCTCTCCTTTCTCGAGGACCCCCTCCGGGCCCTGGAGGCCTCCGGTGTCCCCCTGCCTCAGGGTCCGGCCTGGGAGGCCTTCCTGCAGACGGTGGCGGACCGGGGAGAGGCGGCCCGCCAGGAGGCGGAGCGCTACCGCGTGCTGGTGGATCACCTGAAGGAAGTGCTCTTCCAGATCGACCGCCACGGCCTCTGGTCGCTGCTGAATCCGGCGTGGACGCAACTCACGGGCTACGGGGTGCCCGAGAGCCTGGGGACCCCCTTCCTGGGCTACCTCCACCCGGCGGACAAGCCCCGCTACCTGAACATGCTGACCTACGCCCTGGACACGGGGCAGAACGCCTTCCAGGGCGAGTTCCGCTTCGCGGCCAAGGGGGGCGAGGTGCGCTGGGTGGAGGTCTACCAGCGGATCACCCTGGATGCTTCGGGGCTGGTGGTGGGCGTTTCGGGCACCCTCAACGACATCACGGAGCGGAAGCACGGGGAGATCGTGCTTCGGATGGCCACCTCCCGCCTGCGGGCCCTCATCGAGAACATGCAGGCCGGCATCCTGGTGGAGACGGAGGGACGGAAGATCGCCCTGCTGAACGAGGAATTCTGCCGGATGTTCCAGATTCCGGTTCCGGCCCACGTCCTGGTGGAGAGCGAGGCCGAGGAGCTGCTGAACGAGTGCCGGCCGCTGCTGGAGGCGCCGGAGGCCTTCGAGCACCGGCAGGCGGAGCTGCTAGAACGCCGGGCCCCGGCCATCGGCGAGGAGATCCACCTGGTGGACGGCCGGATCCTCTCGCGGGACTTTGTCCCCATCCTGGTGGGCGAGGACTACCTGGGCCACCTGTGGCAGTACCACGACATCACCGAGCGGCGGCGGGCCCAGATGAAGCTGGAGGAGGCCGCGCGGGAGCTGGAGGCCACGAACCTGGAGCTGGCCCAGGCGCGGGACCGGGCCCTGGAACTCTCCGGCCTGAAAAGCGAATTCCTGGCCAACATGAGCCACGAGATCCGCACGCCCATGAACGGGATCATCGGCATGACGGGCCTGCTGCTGGATTCCCCCCTGGAACCCGAACAGCGGCAATACGCCGAGACCGTCCGTTCCTGTGGCGAGGCCCTGCTCACCCTCATCAACGACATCCTCGACTTCTCCAAGATCGAGGCCGGGAAGCTGGAGCTGGAGACGCTCGAGTTCAATCTCATGGGTGTGCTGGAGGACGTCATGGCCGTGCTGGGCGTCAAGGCCCACGCGAAGCAGGTGGAGCTGGGCGCCTTCGTGGATCCCGCCACGCCCCCGGTGGTGGCCGGCGATCCCGGCCGCCTGCGCCAGATCCTCACGAACCTCCTGGACAACGCCCTGAAGTTCACAGCGGAGGGAGCCGTCGAGGTGCGCGTGGTTCCCGTGACGGTGGGCCCGGAGGATCTCCTCCTGCACTTCGAGATCCGCGACACGGGCATCGGCATGCGGCCCGAGGTGGTGGAGCGGCTCTTCAGTTCCTTCTTCCAGGGGGACAGCACCACCACCCGGAAATACGGGGGCACGGGTCTGGGCCTGGCGATCTCGAAGAAGCTGGCGGAGCTCATGGGCGGGGGCATCGGCGTGGCGAGTGTTCCCGGGCAGGGCAGCACCTTCTGGTTCACCCTGCGCCTGGGTCTGCGCTCGGTCCCGGTCCCGGTGAAGCCCTCGGTCCGCCGGGTCCTCCTGGTGGACCTGCCCCCCGCGTCCGTGCGGGTGGTGGCTGAGCAGCTGCTGGCCTGGGATATCACGCCCATCGTCCGGCCCGAGGGGCTGGAAGGGGAGGCCCTGGTGGGCTGGGCGCGCGAAACCTGCCGCGCAGGGGACCTGGTGATCCTGGGGCCGCGCTGCCTCGGGACGGCGCTGACCATGCCGGAGGGTTGCCAGACGGTCTTTGCCGCGCCCCTCTATGAGCCGGAGCTGCGCCAGGCCGCCCGAACGAAGGGCCTCCAGGCCTTCCTGTCGCTGCCGCTCTCCCCGGGCCAGCTGCGGGCGTTGGTGGAATCGGGCTTCGGGGCGGGCAGCGGACCCGCGCGGGAAGTGGCCGTGCCGGGGCCCGGAGGGCCCGTGATGGTGCGGGTGCTGCTGGCCGAGGACAACCTGGTGAACCAGAAGGTGGCCGCGAAGATGCTGGCCAAGCTTGGGCTGGATGTGGATGTGGCCGCCACGGGCCTGGAAGCGCTGGATGCCCTCCTGGGGGTGTCCTACGACCTGGTGCTCATGGACTGCCAGATGCCGGAGATGGACGGGTACGAGGCCTCCCGTCGGATCCGCGAGCGGGAGCGGGGCAGCCGGCGCCTCCCCATCGTGGCCATGACCGCGAATGCCATGGTGGGCGACCGGGAGCGCTGCCTCGAGGCCGGCATGGACGACTACATCCCCAAGCCCGTGCGGATGGAGGACCTGCGCAGGGCCATGGCCCAGTGGCTCCCCCCAGGCGCGGTCGCGGAAGTGGAGAACTGAGATGGTCCGGTCGGTTGCGCTCCTTGAGGACGATGTCGCCATCCGCATGGTGCTCCAGCGGATCTGCCTGGAGGGGGCCCGGCTGGGCGTGGCCTTCCAGTCCCAGAAGGGCAGCTTTCCCATCCTCACCGAGGACGGGGAGCGCATCGCCTTCCGGATGGAACACGAGGTCATCGCCGCCTGGGGCTTCAAGGCCGGCGACAGCCTGGCCCTGAAGTTCAGGGACCGCGGGTTGGAGTACGAGTGCGTGGTCTCCCAGGTGGGCGAGGAGGTCATGGAGGGCGTGGAAGCCTGCCTCGCCACCGTGCCGAGGGTGCTCCGCCGTTCGGACATGCACCGGCTGGCGGACTTCATCCCCGGCTTCGCCGCCCAGAGCCATGCCGCCACCTTCACCAACACCCGCAGCGCGCTCATCGATGGCATGGTCCAGAGCTTTGGCGAGGAGGGCCTGGAGCTGGTCCTGCGCAACAGCAAGCAGGACATTCGTGAACTGCTCCGCATGGGCGAAGCGTCGCTCCTGGATGTCCCCCTGGACGATGGTCTGCGGCTGCGCGCCCCCACGACGGTGGCCTACTTCGGCGAGAATCTGGTGGGCCTGCGCTTCACGAAGCAGGCCGATGGCCAGCTGCTGGAGCGCTACCGCGCCTGGATCCAGGATCAGCAGCGGATCCAGGCCCAGCAGGACAAAGACAACTTCAGTCCCCGTGGGCTGAAGGAGGCCCTGGCCCGGTCCGTCCAGGGCGCGGCCCTGCCCGCGGCCCGGCTGGTGGTCGACCGCGACCCCGTGCTGCTGCTGCTCACCGAGCGGGAGGACTTTGCGCGGCGGCTGGGCGAGGCCATGGGCCGCAAGTTCGGCCTCGTGGCCCTCGACTACATCAAGGGGCCCGTGCGGGCCCAGATCGCCCCGGTCGCCGGAGGCGAAGGGTGGGGGCGCATTCGCATGGTGCTCATCCACAACCAGCTGCGCCTCACCAGCCCCCTGGAACTCTGCCGCCAGCTGGTCCAGAAGGAGGGCTGCACCCTGCCCATCTTCCTGCTGGGCACGGAGGAGGATGAACCGAAGAAGCGCCACCACTCCGTCGCCGCCGGGGCCGTGGACTACATCGCCGTGGAACCCTTCCGCATCCTGGCCACGCTGCGGAAGCTCGATGAGACGCTGCGGCTGTTCGAAGGGGTATGACTCACCCCCGCAGACTGACGTCCCGCCCGCGCCAGTGGTTCACGCCCCGCAGCCGGTCGACGAAGGCCCAGGCGGTGCCCCAGGCCATGACGAGGGCGTTCAGGGGCCAGAGGGCCCAGAGCAGATCCATGGGCAGGCCGGTGATGCGCTGCTGCACGTCGCCCGCGAGGGCGGGTACCAGCAGCCACAGCAGCAGGGCCAGACCGCCGTGACCCGCGAAGGGCATCCAGAGGGGAGATAGCCCCACGACCATCGCCAGGGGCAGGGCGAGGGGGATGGTCCACCAGATGGGCAGGGCGGCGGCGTTCTTCCGCATGGCGCGGATGACGTCCCAGAGGCCGTGGTACATGCGGAGGTGGAGGTCGGGCCCACCCAGGGCCACCCGGTTCACGTAGCCAGCCCGCTTCACGCGCCGGGCCAGCATCATGTCGTCCACGGCCTCCAGGGGCGCACCCGCATGGCCGCCGACGGCATCGTAGGCCGAGCGCCGGACCAGGGTGAAGCCGCCCACGCCGCAGAAGGCGGGATGGCGGGGATCGGGCACCCGGTGGGGCGGCACCAAGACGAGGAAGGCGGAGGCCGCCAGGGGCAGGGCCAGGCGCTCGCCCGGTGTCGCCACGTCCACCGCCGGCACCAGGGCCAGGATGTCCGTGGGCTGGCCAAGGGCGAAGGCCAGGGCCCGCCGCAGCAGCTCCGGCGAGGCCTGCACGTCGCCGTCCGCGAAGAGCAGCCAGTCGGCCGAACGGGCCTCGGGCTGCTCCGAGGCCAGGTGCAGGGCGTGGTTCTTCCCGAGCCAGCCCGGGGGCAGATGGTCGTTGCGCAGGACCCGCAGACGGGCGGGCTGCGTGGCTTCGCGCCCGCGCAGGATCTCGGTGCTGCCATCCGTGGACCCATCGTCCACGGCGACGATCCGCAGCGCCGGGTAGTCCTGGGCCAGCCAGGAATCCAAGGCGGCAGCCAGTTCGCGGGCCTCGTTGCGCACCGGGATGCAGAGGCAGACGGATGGGGGATCCGCCGGCAGCGCAGGATCAGCATCCAGGAGGGGCAGGCGGGCCCAGTGGCGGCGGAGGAGGATCAGTCCCGCCAGCATCACGGCGGTGGAACCCCAGGCGGCGACATCGGTCCAGACCATGTCCCAGCCTATCGGGTGGGGGCGCCGTAGGCCGTGGGTTATCCTGGACAACCCATGCCGCTCGCCCTCCTCGTCTCCGATCCCTTCGCGGGCACCCTGCTGCTCCTGGCCCTCATCTGGCTGGCGGCCAAGCTGGGCGGCGAGGTGGCGCTCCGCCTGAAGCTGCCCACGGTGGCGGGCGAACTCAGCGCCGGCCTCGCCCTGGCGGGGCTGCACCAGGCGTTCCCCCACCTTCCGGACGTGGCCGCATCGGAGCCCGTGGGAGTGCTTGCCAGCCTCGGTGTCCTCGTGCTCATGTTCGCCGTGGGCCTGGAATCCACCGTGCCCCAGATGATGCGGGTGGGGGGCCCATCCCTGCGGGTGGCCATCCTCGGCGTGTTCGCCCCCATGGCCGCGGGGCTCCTGGGCGCCTGGTGGCTGCTGCCGGTGGGCGTGCCCTGGGTGGTGGATCTCTTCATCGGGGCCTGCCTCTGCGCCACCTCCATCGGCATCAGCGCCCAGGTGCTGCGGGAGAAGCACGCCGCCGCGTCCCCGGAGGGCCGCGTGATCGTGGGTGCGGCCGTCATCGACGATGTGCTGGGTCTGCTGGTGCTGGTGGCGGTGAGCGGGCTGGCCGCAGCGGCTTCCACGGGCGGCAGCCTCCCCTGGGTGGGCCTGGCCCGGACCCTGGCCCTGGCCCTGGCCTTCCTGGCCCTCGCCCTCACCCTGGGCCGACGCGCCACACCCCACCTGTTCCACCTCGCCAGCCGCTTCCGCGGCGAGCAGCTGCTGCTGCCCCTGGGCCTCGGCTTCGCCTTCCTGCTGGCCTGGCTGGGGAACCTGGCGGGCCTGGCCCCCATCGTCGGGGCCTACGCCGCCGGGCTGATCCTGGAACCCACGCACATCCAGGTGCTGGAGGCGCGGGAGTCCCACACGCTGGAGGCCTTGGTGCACCCCCTGGTGACCACCCTCGCCCCCATCTTCTTCGTGGTCATGGGCGCCCGGGTGGATCCCGCGGCCCTGCTGGCGCCCCGGACGCTGCTTTTTGCCGGTGTGCTGGCGGTCCTCGGCGTGCTGGGGAAGTGGATCGCGGGCTACGCCGCCGGCCGCGGCTTCCGTGCCGCCGTGGTGGGCTGGGGCATGGTGCCCCGCGGCGAGGTGGGCTTCGTGTTCGTGGCCACCGGCGCCCAACTGAGCCTCGGCGGCCAGCCCCTGCTCAGCCCCGAGGTCCAGGCCGGCATCGTCGGCGCCCTGCTGCTCACCACCATGGCCGGGCCCGTGGGGCTGAGCTGGGTGCTGCGGCGGAAGGGGTGACGGCGCTCACCCCTCCGGCAGCTCGGGCACGAGGGATTCCTTGAAGGTGGCCTCGACGCGGAAGACGGTGCGGATGAGGCCGGTGGTGAGGACGTCGTGGGGCTTTCCGTTGCCTGCGAGGTGGCCGTGGTCCAGGACGAGCACGCGGTCGAAGCGGTAGGCGGCACGGATGTCGTGGAGGCTCACCACGACGGTTCCGCCCGCATCCGCAAGCTGCCGGGCTAGGCGGTAGACCTCCAGGGCATGGCGCACATCCAGCTGGGCCACAGGCTCGTCCCAGAGCTGCAGCGGAGCGGCCGTGGCGAGCGCCCGGGCCAGGATGACGCGGTGGCGTTCGCCCCCCGAAAGGCGCGTCACGGGACGATCGGCCAAGGCTTCGAGATCCATGGTGGCCAGGGCCTCAGCCACGCCTGCCGGATGGTCATTCCAGGCATAGCGGCCCTGAGCCACCACATCCCGCACCGAAAAGGCGAAATCGAAGAAGGCCTCCTGCCCCACCCAAGCGAGCTGGCGCCCCCGCTCCTGGAACGGAATATCGGACAGGGGTTGTCCATGCCAATGGACCTCTCCTTCGGCAGGCAGGAGCCCCGCCAGGGCCAGGAACAGGCTGGACTTCCCCGCGCCGTTGGGCCCCACCACCGCCACCAGCTCCCCGGGGCCCAGGTCCAGGGAGACGCCGGCCAGCCGGCCCGGGACCGTCAGGGCAGAGGCGTGGAGGGCGGGGAGGGTCATGGCACGTCCCCGTTGTTTTGCCTGAGGGCTGAGGACTGAAGCCTGAGGACTCGTCTCATCGCGGCCTCCGCAGCAGCCACAGGAAGAAGGGGCCGCCCACCACGGCGGTGACCACGCCCAGCCGCAGCCCGATGGGGAACATCCGCGTCACCAGGTCGCAGACCAACAGGAAGGCGGCGCCGCCCAGCATGGCGTAGGGCAGCAGCCGCCGATGGTCGGGGCCGAAGGCCAGGCGCAGGACGTGGGGTACCACCAGGCCCACGAAGCCGATGATGCCCCCGATGGCGGTGGCCAGGGCCGTGAGCACCGTGGCGATCACGATGAGCCGCCGGCGCAGGCGGCGCACGTCCACCCCGAGACTCTGGGCGCTCTGCTCGCCCAGGCTGAGCAGGTTCAGGCCCCGGCCCATGGGCAGCAGCAGCGCGCAGCCCAGCAGGATGATGGGCAGGCCCATCCAGACGTGTTCCCAGCTGCGGTTCTCCAGGCCGCCCATGAGCCAGAAGAGGATCTGGGCGTTCACCTCGAAGTGGCCCGCCGACAGGATGAGCAGGAAGCTGGTGCCGGCCCCCAGCAGGGCGTTGAGGGCCACGCCGGAGAGCAGGAGGCGCTCGGTGCCCGCGCCCTGCTGAGCCAGCATCATCACGGCCCCCGTGGCGACGAAGGCCCCCAGGATGGAGGCGAAGGGCAGGGTCCAGATCGAGGCGGCGGCGAGTCCCAGCGAAGGCCCCAGGGCCAGCACGGCCACGGCCCCCAGGGCCCCGCCGCTGCTCACGCCCAGCAGGCCGGGATCGGCCAGGGGGTTGCGGAAGAAGGCCTGCATCACCACGCCGCTGGCCCCCAGGGCCGCGCCGGCGGCCAGTCCGACGAGGGTCCGCGGCAGGCGGAAGTCCAGCACGACGGTGCGGGCCAGGGCATCCCCGCCGTGCCCCGTGAGCGCACCGATCACCTGCGCCACCGAGAGCCGCAACTCGCCGATGGCCAGCGAGGCCAGGAAGGCCGCCACGAGGAGCGCGATCAGCAGGGGCAGGGCGAGGCGGGCTCTCATTTGAACCGGTCAGGATGCAGGGCCCGGGCCAGCTGCTCGTAGGCGTCGATGCGGTGGTGCGAGACGCTGGACATCAGGGGGCCGGGGAGCAGCACCAGCCGTCCGGCCCGGAAGGCCGGCAGGAGCCGGTAGGAGGGGATCTGCGCCAGCCGTTCCCGGATGGCGGGCTCGTCGTCGGCCACCAGCACTTCGGCATTCCAGGTGAGCAGCCGCTCCGTGGGGGTGGGCTGGTGGCCCTTCAGGCCGGCCTCGGCGGCCACATTGATGGCGCCGGCGTGGTCGCAGAGATCCTGGAAGGTGGTGCCGGCGCCGGCGGTGAAGGGGTAGATGCTGGCCGCGAGGACGCGCACGGGCCGCACGCCCTTGAGCCGCTGGGCCAGGGCGTCCACGCGCGCCCGGCACTGGGCGATGAGGGCCTCCGCGCGTCCCGGATGGCCCAGCGTTTGGCCCAGGAGTCGCAGGTCGGCGTAGACGTCCTCCAGGGTGTCGAAGCGGTCCAGTACCAGCAGCCGGACCCCGGCCCGCCGGAGCAGGGCCAGGGTCTCGGGGCGGGTGAAGCTGGCGGCCAGCACCAGGTCGGGGCGGTGGGAGAGTACGCTCTCCGCGTCGCTGTCCTTCAGGGTGGGGTAGGCCTTCGCCTCCCCGGCCACGGGACTGTAGCGGGCATCGCGCCCCAGGTTGCTCAGGGCGGCGATCTGGCCCGGGTCGGCCAGGGCCAGCAGCAGCTCATCGGTGCCCACCGCCTGGCTCACCACCCGCTGCGGCGGCCCCGCCGCCCGGAGGGGGGACAGGGCCAGCAGCAGGAGGAGGAGCCAGAGGCGGCGCATCAGAACGTCCAGGTGGCGGCGAGGGTCCAGCGGGGGAAGGGCGCCGGGAAGCCGTAGACCAGGGCCGCGTCGCCGTTCGTATCGTAGCGGCCGGAGCGCCAATCCTGCACCGTCTGTCGCGGCTGGAGCAGGTGTTCACCCCGCAGGGCCAGGGTCAGGTCATGGCGGGGGTTCCAGGACCCGCCCACGACCAGGTCGCGGTAGGGCTTGCCGGTGGAGAGCACCGCGTACGAGGTGTCATTGATGTCGTAGCGGGGCCCCACGTGCGCCAGCCGGACGTCCGCCCGCCAGGCCGCGCCCTGGACGAAGGCCGAGGCGGCAGCGGTGAAGAAGGGGTGCCGCAGGATGGCCGTGTTCTGGGTGCCGAAGCGGTCCGCGTCCGTGTTGTGGTCCAGGTCGCGGGTCTCCTGGCTGCGGAGGACGAGATCCCAGCCGTAGGCCACGTCGCCGCCGCCGCGCCAGCCGAGGGCACCTTCGACGCTCTGGGCCCGGATGGCGCCCTGATTGGCGTAGTGGGAGGTGAACAGGGGCGGGAAGGCGAAGCTGGTGTCGTAGACGTAGGCCAGCAGGCTCTCGACGCGGGTCCGCTGGGCCTCCAGCCGGTATTCCCAGTGGTCCGCGAACTGGCCCGTGGCGCCGACCTGCACGGTGCGGCTGCGCTCCGGCAGCAGGGGGTAGGCGGTGCCGTCCTGGGTTTCGGCCTGGGCGTTCAGGGTGAACTCGACGGTGTTGGGCACGCGGAAACCTTGGCCGGCGCTGGCGTAGAGGCGCAGGGCCGGGGCGACGATCCAGTTCAGGCCCGTGCTCCAGGTTCCTGCTTCGGCGCTGCCGACCCGGCTCCGTGCGCCGGTGTCCAGGCGGGTGAGGTCCCGGTGGGCGCCATCGCGGCGCAGGCCGGCCACCCAGTCCAGGCCCTCCGCCAGCGTCCAGCGCAGTTCCAGCGCCCCGGCCAGGTCATGGCCTTCGCCGCGGTAGGGCGTGGCGGCGTAGGTGTTCGGGTCGTAGTAGTTCTGGGCGTGGCTGCTGTCCACGCGACCCTCCATGCGGCCGGAGAGGCGGAAGCCTGGCGCCGGCGTCCAGTGGAGGGTCAGCTGCTCCTCGGTCCGGCGGAAGTCCCGGAGCGTCTGCTCGCGGGGGGTGAAGTCCACCGGATCCCCCGTGCTGCCGGAGAGGGCCTGCAGCGTGTCCTCCAGGAGGAGCGTGGGGCCCAGGGGCCAGCGCAGGCTGGCGCCCCAGCTCTCCTGGCGGGCGTGGGTCTCCCGGTCGGGCTGGTAGGTGCGCACGGAGGGATACCCGGTGGTGCTGAAGGGAGTGGAGGCCGTCTGCCCGGCGTTGCGGTAGAAGGCCGTGAGGTCCGCCGCGCCCAGTCTCGTGCCCAGGCGCAGGAAGCCGCCGGCCTGGCGGTAGGTGTCGTTGGGGAAGCCGTTGCCCTGGCGGAGGGCCTCGCCGCCGGCGCTGATCCAGCCCTCGCGGCCCGCCACCTGCACCCGGGCCGAGGCACCGCGCAGGTCGTCCGTGCCGCCCTTCAGGCCCGCCTGGCCGTGGGTGCCCTCGGCTCCGCGGCCATAGCTGGTGAGGGCGATGACGCCGCCGATGGCATCGCTGCCGTAGAGGACGGAGGCGGGGCCGAGGACCAGCTCCACCCGCTCGATGCCGGTGAGGCTGAGGGTCCCCAGGTCGGGGCTCAGGGCCGTGGGATCGTTGAGGCGCACGCCGTCGAGCAGCACCACCACATCGCGGCTGAGCGTCCCGTTGAGGAAGACGGAGGCCTGGGCGCCGGCGTCTCCGGTGGGCATGACGGCGCCGGGCTGGACCGCCGCCATCAGGTCGGCCAGGGTACGGGCGCCCAGGCGCTGGATCTCCTCGGCCTCGATGACGAAGACCGGCGCGGGCGTACGGGTCACGGCCACGGGCGCGGCCTCCGCGCTGACGGTGACGGTGGCCTCGGAAGGCGCCTTGGGCGCCGGCGGGGCGGGATCCACCGCGCCGGAGAGGGAAAGGGCGGACACGGCCGCCAGGACGAAGGAGATCCGGGATGGACCCATACATGCCTCCACGCATGAAGCCGCGGAAGCTGGGCGAGTCCCGGAAGGACCTTGGCCCGGCCTGTGCCCGCGACAGGGGGTTAAGTGGTGGACCGGTCTCCGGGCTCGCACGCGACAGGGGCCTTGCGGCTCCCCCCTTGCCTTCCCGGGACGATTCCCAGTGGCTCGGGCTTGAGGTCTCACGCCGGTGAAGGGCGTGGTGCATACCGTTGCGGGGCAGCGCAGGAATCTCACCTGCTTCCCGAACATCCAGCACGCGATGTCAGAACCCTGAGGTTTCCACGGCGGCGGCCCGGAGGCAAGTAGAATGACCCTATGCAAGCACCCATCGGCATCATCGGCGGCAGCGGACTCTATCGGATGGCGGGGCTGGCCCTGGACCGGACGGAGTTGATCCAGACCCCCTTCGGGGAGCCCTCGGGCCCCGTCCACCTGGGCACCCTGGACGGCGCGCCCGTGGCCTTCCTGGCTCGGCACGGCGAGGGCCACCGGTTCACGCCGACGGAGGTTCCCTACCGGGCGAACCTCTGGGCCCTGAAGTATCTGGGCGTCGAGCGGCTGGTGTCCGTGTCCGCCGTGGGCAGCCTCCAGGCCCGCCACAAGCCCGGCGACCTGCGCCTGGCCCGACAGTTCGTGGACAAGACGAAGCACCGGCAGGACACCTTCTTCGGCGAGGGCCTGGTGGCCCATGTGGGCTTCGCCGAGCCCACCTGCCCCCACCTCTCGGAGACGCTGCTGGCCGCCGGGCGGCGCCTGGGCCTGCCCCTGGAGGATGGCGCCACCTACGTCTGCATGGAGGGCCCCGCCTTCTCCACCCGCGCGGAAAGCCGCCTCCACCAGAGCTGGGGTGCGGACCTCATCGGGATGACGCAGGTGACGGAGGCGCGCCTGGCCCGGGAGGCGGAGCTCTGCTACGCCTGCCTCGCCCTGGTCACGGACTACGACGCCTGGCGGGAGGGCGAGGAGGCCGTGGACGCGGCCTCGGTGCTGGAGGTCATGCACGCCAATGTGGACAAGGCCCAGGCGCTGTTGCGTGCGACCATCCCCGGTCTCTCGGGTGCGCCCCGGCCCTGCGCCTGCGGCGAGGCCCTGAAGACGGCCCTCTTTACGGCCCCGGAGCACGTCTCCGACGACGCCCGCCGCCGCCTGGATCTGCTGGTGTCGAAGTACGGCTACGGAAAACGCTGATGGCCCTGTTGCAGCCCAGCCCCAAGCTTCAGGCCCTGCTCAAGGACTTCCAGCAGATCGCCAGCATGTCGGGCTACTTGAACCATTCCTTCGATCCGCCCCAGTTGCGCCTCTTCTTCACGCTCTATGGCCGCGTGATGGTGGCCTCCCCGGAACAGGGCCTGGCCCTCCTGCCGCAACTCCAGGCCTGGTGTGATGCCCTGTCCATCCGCCTGCGGGAGGGCAGCTCCTGCGCCATCATGCCGCCCCAGGTCCAGGTCAGCGCCCCCCAGACCATGCCCGATGGCCGCGACTACCTGGTGGCCACCTTGACCTTCAACACCAAGGTCACCGAAACGTCCTACCTGCGCATCCGCACCGCCATCCTCGCGGCCTATCAGGACGCCGTGAAGATGCGGGAGGTGGGGTTCAGCGAAGGGGCCGTTGCTGGCACCCCGACGACCACGGATCAAGCCGAGGCCGGACAGGTGTGAAGGGGAGGGGCCCTGCCGCGCTCGCCCCGGTCCGGGTGACGTCCCTCACGCTTCCCATCCCAGCAGGCTCACGCCATAGCGTTCCCCCTCCACGAAGAGGGGCACGGAAATGACGCTGACGATGGCCCCGGTGTCACGGGCATAGGTCTGGACCAGGAAGGCCTCGCGGGCTTCCGCATCCTGGGCCACCCCCTCGGCCACCACGGCGAACCCGCGTCCGGCGGCGCCGGCATGGGCGGCCTCGATGGCGGCGGCCCCCTCCTCCGCGCTCGCGGCGGAACGGGAGATGGTCGTCCCAAGGCCCTCAAGCTCGGGAGACCTGTCCCCTGCGTCACGCCAGCCGCTCCCGCAGCGCCACGCAGGCCCGCCCCCGGTGGCTGAGGGCGTGTTTCACCTCGGCGGGCAGCTCGCCGAAGGTGTGGTCGTGGCCGTCGGGGATGAAGATGGGGTCGTAGCCGAAGCCGTGCTCGCCGCAGGGATCCGAAGCGAGGCTGCCCTCCACGGCGCCGGCGACGGTGAAAGGCTCTCCCTGCATCGGTGCGAAGGCCAGCACGCAGACGAACCGGGCGCACCGGTCGGCGCTGTCGGGCAGCATGGCCAGCAGGCGGCGATTCTTGTCGTGGTACGAGGGCAGCTCCGGCGCAAAGCGGGCGGAGAGCACGCCGGGGCCGCCCCACAGCGCGTCCACGCAGAGACCCGAGTCGTCTGCCAGCACACCGTCCACGGGCTCCGTGCCATGGGCCAGCCACCAGGTTCGGGCGGCCTCCGCCTTCTGCAGGGCGTTGTCCTGAAAAAAGGCGCCGGTTTCCGGCAGCTCGGGCGCCTCCGCGGGCCAGGGTACGAGCCTGAACACCGGCAGCAGCTCCGCGAATTCGCGCAGCTTGCCGGCGTTGCGGGAGGCGAGCAGGACGTTCAGCACCCGACCACCTCGGTGTACCAGCTCCGTGCCCGCTCGGGGGTCATGGGGCCATGCACGAGGGCGCGGCCGTCGGCGAAGAGGGTGATCTCGTCGGCGCCCTCGTGTCCCTTCAGCATCATCCCCGCCCGCTTCCAGGGGCCGCGGGTGCGGGCTTCGAGGCGGGTCTTCAGGGCGTCGAGGTCCAGCCTTCCCGGTGGGTTCACGCGGATCTGCACACCCTCCAGGCCGCAGAGGGGGCTGGCCTTGAGGGTCCAGCGGGCGTCCAGGAACTCGGTGATTCGCTCTGTGCAGTAGCGGCACCGTGTCCTCGGCGGCTTCAGGAACTGGCGTTCGTCCTGCCAGAAATCGAAGCGCACGAGGTCGGTGTGGGGCGTCTTCCCGGTCAGCACCTTGATCGCTTCCAGCGCGGCCCAGCTGCCGATGACCCCCACGGCCGGGCCCAGCACGCCGGCGCTGTCGCAGGTATCCACGTCGCCACCCGCGGGGGGCTCCTCGAGGAGGCAGCGGAGGCACGGCGTCCGCGGTGGGTTCAGCGGCCACACCAGGCCCTCGCCGCCGATGGCCCCGGCATAGATCCAGGGCGTACCGGTGAGGATGGCCACATCGTTGATGAGGAACCGGGCCTCGAAGTTGTCCGTGCCATCGCAGATGAGGTCGAAGCCCGCCAGCAGCTCCCGGGCGTTGCCGCTGGTGAGGTCCGCCACCACGGGACTCAGGTCGAGGGTGGAGTTGGCTTCCGCCAGGCGCTGGGCCGCCACCTCCGCCTTGGGCCGCCCCAGGTCGGACTCTCCATAGAGCAGCTGCCGCTGGAGGTTGCTCGCTTCCACCAGATCCCGGTCGATGAGGGTCAGGTGCCCCACGCCCGCCCGCGCCAGCCAGGGCGCGATGACCGAGCCCAGGGCGCCGAGCCCCAGCACGGCCACCCGCTTCGAGCGCAAAGCCTCGTCCGCCTCGCGGCCGAGAAAAAGACGCTGCTTGGCGTAGCGGTTGGGCACGGGAAGTCCTCGGGGATCAGTCCTCAGTCTTCAGTCTAAAAGCAACGGCGCCCCACCGGGGCGCCGCACTGAGGACTGAGGACTGAGGACTGAAGGCTGAGGACTGAGGACTGAAGGCTGAGGACTAGTTTCCAGCCTGGGCACCCTCGGCCATGGCCTTCTCGTACTCGGCCTGGAGGCGGCCGGCGTCGGAGATGGCGAACTTGTAGACGTACTCGAAGCGATCAGGACCCTTGGTGAGGGCGATGATCACCTCGTAGACGCCCTCGCCGCTCACCTCGAAGGGGCTGGCGATGACGTTGAAGGTGCCTTCCTTGGCGCCATCGGGGATCTGCACGTCGCTGTCGCGGATCACGTCCTTGCGGTCACCGGTGGGGCTGACGATGGAGAAGCCGAACTTGAACTGGCCATCCATGCGCGAGAAGCGGGTGTAGAAACACACCTTGGGCAGGGTGAAGGGCACCTGGGGCACCACGATGTGGTGGTCGTACAGACCCATCAGCGAGGTCTTGCCGCCCATTTCCTGGCGGATGTCGTCGCAAAGCAACGTGAATTCGTGCTTGGGGGCCTTGATCTGGACTTCTTGCATGGGGGGCTCCGAAAGAGGGGGCATCCTTGGGTGAGGGGAAAGTTTACCCTTGAAGACGGTCCCATCCAACCACGGGTTGGCGGCCGGTCCCGGAGGCTGCATGCGGCATTGGTTCTGGATCCTGTTGATCACCTTGGGCCTCCAGGCCCAAGAGGCCCGGATTCAGATCCTTGGCACCACGGACATGCATGGCCATGTGCTGGCGGAGGACACCTACAGCCTCCAGCCCGCGAACCTGGGTTGGGCCAAGATCGCCACCCTCATCCACCGCCAGCAGGCGGAAAACCCCAACACGATCCTGGTGGATTGCGGGGATACGATCCAGGGCGAGCCCATCAACTATGTCCACAACGTCCTCCGGCGCGACCTGCCGGAGCCCAGCATCGCCATCATGAATGCCCTGGGCTATGCGGCCATGGTGGTGGGCAATCACGAGTACAACTTCGGGATGGAGGTCCTCCGCTCAGCGGAGAAGGAGGCGAAGTTCCCCTTCCTCTCGGCCAACACCGTGGATGCCAAGGGCCGAGGAGCGTTCCAGGCCTCCGCCCTCGTCACGGTGGCGGGCGTGCGGGTGCTTCTGCTGGGCTTCACCACGCCGGCGATCCCCCGGATGGAGGAACCCGAGAACTACGCTGGGCTGCGGTTCCGGGACATCGTCGCCACGGCCAAGACGCTCGTGCCCCAGCTCAAGGCCCAGGAGAAGGCGGACGTGGTGGTGGCCCTGCTGCACTCGGGGCTGGGTGCCGTGGATGGCCGCGAGGGCGACGAGAACGAGGCGCTTCGCTTGGCGGACCAGGTGCCGGGCCTGGATGCCATCTTCACGGGCCACACGCATCAGGCCATCCAGACGGAGCACAAGGGCGTGCCCATCCTCCAGGCCCAGGCCTACGGGCAGGCCCTGGCCGTGGTGAACCTGGACCTCCAGAAGGAAGGGGACCATTGGCGGGTGCTGTCCTCGCAAGGGCGGCTGCTCCGTCCCGATACGGACACACCGGTGGATGCGGAAGTCCTGCGGCTCACGGCGGACCTGCGGGCGGCCACCAACCGCTACCTCGATACACCGGTCACCAACCTGCTGACGGATCTCGACGCGCGGTGGACCCGCATGGAGGACACCCCCCTGGCCCAGCTGCTCCACCAGGTGCAACGCCAGGCCACGGGCGCCCAGCTCTCCGCCGTCGCCTGTTCAGACCCTCGGATCTTCATCCCCAAGGGGCCCACCAGTGTCCGGCAGTTCTATGCTCTCCTTCCCTTCGACAACCGCCTGGCCCGCATCCGCATCACGGGGGACCAGCTCCGGCGTTACCTGGAGCATGCGGCCCGGGCCTACAACTTCAGCTGGCAGCCGGAGCTCTTCAATCGGGAGGTCCCTTTCTATGACGTGGATACGGTGGATGGCGTGACCTACGCCCTGGATCTGGGCAAGCCGGTGGGCAGCCGCGTGGTGGGCCTCAGTTACCAGGGTCGGCCCGTGCGGCCAGAGGAGAGCTTCACCCTGGCCCTCAGCACCTACCGTCTGCGGGGTGGCGGGGGCTACATGGCGGCCATCGGGTTCACCGGCCAGCCGGAACTGGTAACGCGGGCCCTGCAGCGGAACCTGTTGCTGGCCTACGTCCTGGCCCGGCCCACCCTGACCGTGGCGGCCGTGAACAACTGGCGCACCATCCCCTACCTGGATCGCGAGCGCCTGCTGGCCCCCGGAAAGTAGGTCCGCCTACTTCACCGCCACCAGCAGCAGCCCGCCCTTGGGGTTCACGAACACGGCGCTGCCCTCGAGGACACCCACCAGCAGATGATCCTCGGGCAAGCCCGTGGGGAGGATGGCCACCGTGGACGTGGTGAGGTCGATGCGGGCCAGCACCTGGCCCTGGAAGGTGCCCCGTGCGGCGGGCGGGAGATCCGCGGCATTGAGGGAGGCGAAGACCACGTTCTTGCCGCTCCAGAGGCAGAGTGGGCCGCGATCAACGGATCCACCCGCAAGCGCCGGGGCCGGGTCCTGACCGAGCCGGAGGGTCGTCTCCCCCTCCTTCTTGCCTGTGTCCGCGCCGATGATGCTCAGGTTCAGGTCGTTGCCGTTCCCCATGAGGATGTGGTCGAGGTCATCCATCACCAGGGGGTGGAGGTTCCGGGTGGAAAGCGCCTCCTTGTTGGTGGGTTTCGCGCCGAAGGTCCAGACGATGTCCCCGTCCAGGTACCGTCGCTTCTCGAGGTAGGGCTCCTGGGTCTTGTAGGACAGGATGAAGCCCCTGGTGTCCCAGCAGACGCTCCCCACTTCGGCGGGCAGCTTGAGGGTCCTGCCGATGCGCCCGTTCGGATCCACCTGGGTGAGCGTGGGGCCCGATACCACCCAGGCGTTGTTGCGGGGGTCGATGATCCACTTGCCGGGGGGATTCTCCAGCCGCCCCAGGGAGGTGGCCCGGAGTTCGCCCCCGTCCTTCATCCAGGTATGGAGCGTCTTGGCACCCGGATCGTAGAAGGTGAAGGAGTCGTCCTTGTCCTGGCGCGCCCAGCCCTGCGCCTGGGTGGCGGCATCCCATCCCTGAGCGGGCAGAAGGGCGGTGGCCACGGCCAGGAGACTGTAGGTCAAGGTACGACTCGGGCGAAGCCTCACGGAACTCCTCAGTGTGGAAACAGAACCTAGGGTTAGGTGAAACCATAGGAATTTCCCGCCCTGTGCGCAAGGTTTTACTTGAGTGTGCCGTGGAATTCCCGGATGCGCCGGAGGAGGCTGGTGGGACTCAGACCTTCTTCCTCAAGCAACCGCTTGGGATCGCCGTGGTGGACCAGGTGGTCAGGAACGGCGCAACGGAGCAGGGGGCGCAGCAGTCCCCCGTCCGCCAGGGCCTCGGCCACCGCGGCGCTGAACCCACCGGGCGCGCAGCCCTCCTCCAGGGTCACCACCGCCCGGCACCGTCGGGCCCAGGCGCCGATCAGATCGGCGTCCAGGGGCTTGATGAAGCGGGCATTCACCACGGCGCAGGAGATGCCCTCCCCCGCCAGGACTTCCGCGGTACGCAGGGCCGGATCCACCATGGAGCCGATGGCGCAGAGGAACAGGTCCGAGCCCTCGCGCAGCAGCTCCCCCTTGCCCACGGGGAGCGCCGTGATGGGATCTTCCAGAGGCACCCCGAGGCCGCTGCCCCGCGGGTAGCGCAGGGCTGCCGGGTGGCCGCAGTAGAGGGCCGTCATCAGCATCCGGCGCAGTTCGTTCTCGTCCTTGGGGGCCATGAGCACGATGTTGGGCAGGCAGCGCAGGAAGGCCATGTCGTAGAGGCCGTGATGGGTGGGCCCATCGGCTCCCACGATGCCGCCCCGATCCAGGGCGAAGGTCACGGGGAGATCCTGGATGCACACATCGTGGGCCACCTGATCGAAGCCCCGCTGGAGGAAAGTTGAGTAGATGGCCGCCACGGGTCGCATGCCCTGGGCCGCGAGGCCCGCGGCGAAGGTCACGGCATGCTGTTCGGCGATGCCGACATCGAAGCAGCGGTCGGGGAAAGCCTTCTGGAGCAGGTTCAGCCCCGTGCCATCCAGCATCGCGGCGGTGATGCCCACGATCTTCTTGTCGATGCGGGCCAGTTCCACCAGGGCCTTGCCGAAGACCGACGTGTAGCTCGGGGGGGCCGGTTTCGCGGGGTCGGCGGCGCCCTTGATGATCTCGCCGGCCTCGGCGTCGAAGGCGGTGACACCGTGCCATTTCTGGGGATCCAGCACCGCGGGCTCGTAGCCGTAGCCCTTCTTGGTCTGCACATGCAGCAGTACCGGACCGTCCTGCATCTTCTCCTTGGCCTCGGTCAGGGCCTTGGAGACGGCACCCACATCGTGGCCGTTGACGGGGCCCATGTAGCGGAAACCGAGATCCTCGAAGAGCAGGCCCGGCACCATGAGCCGCTTGAAGCTCTCCTCGCTCCACTTGGCGGCCTTGGCCACGCCCTTGCTCACGGACTCGAGCGGGATGGCCTTGATGGCGTGTTCGATGCGGTCCCGCCACCGATGGTAGTACTGGCCCGACATGATCTGGTTCAAGTAGCCCTGCAGGGACCCCACGTTGGGGTTGATGCTCATGTCGTTGTCGTTGAGGATCACCAGGAAGTTCTTCGCGACCAGATACCCCGCCTGGTTGAGGGCCTCGAAGGCCATGCCGGCGGTCAGGGACCCATCCCCGATGACGGCGATGCAGGTGTGATCCTGCTTCTGGAGGTCCCGCGCCTTGGCCATGCCCAGCGCGGCGGAGATGCTGGTGCTGGCGTGCCCGGCGCCGAAGTGGTCGTAGGGGCTCTCGTCCCGCTTGAGGAAGCCGGACAGGCCGTGGTGCTGGCGCAGGGTGGGGAAGCGGTCCTTGCGGCCCGTGAGGATCTTGTGGGGATAGGCCTGGTGGCCCACGTCCCAGACGATGCGGTCCTGCAGGAAGTCGAAGTGGTGGAAGAGGGCCACGGTCAGCTCGACCGTGCCGAGGTTGGAGCTGAAGTGGCCACCCGTCTCGGACACCGACGCGATGAGGAAGGCCCGCACCTCGGCCGCCAGCTGATCGAGCTGGGCGGGGGTGAAGTGCCGGACCTGCTGGGGGGCCGCGAGGGAATCCAACAGGGGGTAGAGGCTGGGGGCGTCGGTCACGGCCAGGCCTACTTTCCCCGCTGGGCCAAGTAGCGGGCCCAGGCTTCCAAGGAGTTCCGGTTGGGAAGGGATGCTAGTTGACATAGGGCGGTCTCGGTCGCTTCCTCCAGGGCCCTTCGGGCGCCAGCGAGGCCCAGGAGGGACGGGTAGGTGATCTTACCCCTCCCGGCATCTTTCCCGGCGCGCTTGCCCAGGTCCGCGTCCGTGGCGGTGGCATCCAGGATGTCGTCCTGGATCTGGAAGGCCAGGCCGATGGCCTCTCCGTAGGCGCGGAGGGCCTGGCGTTCCGCAGGTCGCGCGCCACCCAGGACCGCGCCCATCTCCAGCGAGGCCCGCAGCAGGGCGCCGGTCTTGAGGCGGTGGATGAGACGGAGGTGGTCCAGGTCGTAGTGGTCGAGGGTCTCGCCCTCCAAATCGAGCGCCTGCCCGCCCACCATGCCCCGCCAGCCCGCGGCCTCGGCCAGGAGGGCAAGGGCCTCCAGTTGCCGGGCGGGATCGCCGGGGCCAGCGGCCAGGACGCCGAAGGCCGCCGTGAGCAGGCCGTCCCCGGCCAGGATGGCGTGGCCCTCGCCGTAGACCTTATGGTTGGTGGGGCGGCCCCGGCGCAGGTCGTCGTCATCCATGGCCGGCAGGTCGTCGTGGATCAGCGAATAGGTGTGGACGTATTCCAGGGCGAGCGCCCCCGAGAGGGCGTCCTCGGCCGGCCCGCCCACGGCCTCGGCCGCCAGCAGGCAGAGCACGGGCCGCACGCGCTTGCCGCCAGCCTCCAGGCTGTAGCGCATGGCCTCCGCCAGTCGCGCGGCCTCCCCGTCGCGGAAGGGGGCCGTGAGCCGGGCATCCAACAGGGGGAGCAGGCGATCGAGGTCCGCCTGGACCTGCGTCGCCGCCGTGGCGGGTTGGCTCACAGGGTGTCCTTCCCGCCCTCGGGCGACCGGTCGGCCAGGGGCTCGGCGCGATATTCACCGCCCAAGCCGGCCTTGAGGACCTCCACCTTCCGCTGGGCTTCGGCCAGATGCTGCTGCAGGGCCTGGCTGAGCTGGACCCCCTCCTCGAAGCGGGCCAGGGCCTCCTCCAGGCTCAGGCTGCCGGATTCCAGCTGCTGCACCAGGGCCTCCAGCCGGTCGAGGCCGTCATCGAAGGAGGGCTTTGCGGGCTGTGGGCTCATGGGATGCATCCGAAAGGAAGGGGCCCGCGCGGGGCCCCATCCAGTCTAGCTAGTGCCGCCCCGCCATGCCCTCCTTCATCGCCTTTCCCCCGTCTTTCATCGTGTAGCCGGTGGGCAGGGCCCACACGCTGTCGGGGATGGGGGCCGTGGAGACGGCGGTGGCCTCGGTGGTGATGTTCATGCCCATGAGGCCCGTCACGTGGGTCCGCAGGGGCACGCCCTTGAGCTTGCCGATCTCCTGGTAGAGCCGCTTGAACAGGGCCCCCATGGAGCCCGGCATGCGGTTCACCAGGCTCATGGCCTTGGCGTAGTCCTTGATGGGGAACTGGAGCGAGGGATCCAGGCTGAGCTCCTCCACCATCTTCCCAAGGGTGATCCGGACCTTCTTGCAGGGGCGGCCCATCACCGTGTCGGCCCCGAGCTGTTCGACCTTCACGTTGGAGGTGTCCCCGAACATCATCCGGGTCACCATCTCGGGCATGCCGGCCATCTGGTCCTCCATGGCCTGGAAGGCCTCCTGCATGTCCTTGAAGGTGATCTTCGTGATGACCTTCTTCTGGTGGTCGATGGTGTAGATGACCTCGTTCCCGTAGTCCACCATGGTGTCGGTCTTCGCGCCGTCATTGCTGACCCGCATCCGCGTCGGACTGACGTACTGGATCTGGGAGCCATCCTTGGCCAGGGCGCCCTTGCCCGTGATATGGGAGGTGATGGTGAGGTCGCCTCCAAGGAGGCTGAGGCCCGTCAGGGCCACGGAAATGGCAAGGGGCAGAAGCTTCTGCATGGGAATTCTCCGGGATAGGTGCCCCAGAGCATACGCTCGCTCCCTTGCGGCCGGAAGCCCGGTTTGAGGTAACTTCTTGCTTGGGAGGGGCCATGGCCCGAGTGCTGGTGGTGGATGACAGCAAGGAGACCTGCGAGTTCCTGGAGGAACTCCTGGAGACCCTGGGCCTGGAGGTGGTCAAGGCCACCCACCCGGACAAGGCCATTGATCTGCTGCACAAGGAAGCCTTCGACCTGCTGCTGTCGGACATCAACCTGGAGGCCAAGAAGGATGGGCTGGACCTGCTGCGCGAAGCCAAGCCCCTCGGCGTGGACACCATCCTCCTTTCGGGCTTTGGAACCCTGGAAACGGCCATCGAGGCCGTCCGGGAGGGCGCCTTCGACTTCCTCAGCAAGCCCTGGAACAACGAGGAGCTGAAGGCCCTGGTGGCCCGCGCCTTGGCCCGGCGCCAGTCCAGCGGCCATGGGACGGAGAAGGCCGCCTCCCCCAAGGGGAAGCGCAGCCTGATGATCGGCTCCAGCCCGAAGATGATGGCCGTCTACAAGACCATCGCCAGCCTGCAGAACAGCCGTGCGACCGTACTCATCACCGGGGAGAGCGGCACGGGGAAAGAGCTGGTGGCCCGCAGCATCCACCTGTCCAGCGATCGCCGCGACCGGCCCTTCGTGGCCGTCAACTGCGGAGCCCTCACGGAAACCCTGCTCGAATCCGAACTGTTCGGCCACGTGAAGGGCTCCTTCACTGGGGCCGTGGGGGAGAAACCGGGCCTCTTCGAAGAGGCCTCCGGCGGCACCATCTTCCTGGACGAGATCGGCGAGACGAGCCCGAACTTCCAGGTGCGGCTGCTCCGGGTGCTCCAGGAGCAGGAGATCCGGCGGGTGGGGGGAAACCGCACCATCAAGGTGGATTCCCGCGTCATCGCGGCCACCAACCGGGACCTGCAGCAGATGGTCAAGGCCGGCACCTTCCGGGAGGACCTCTACTACCGGCTGAGCGTGGTGGAGCTGGCTGTGCCGGCCCTGCGCGAGCGCCCCGAGGACATCCCGCCCCTCCTGGATCACTTCCTCTCCGAGTTCGCCCAGAAGGACCACCAGACCTACCACCTGCACCCGGAGACCCGGCGCGTGCTGGAGGAATACTCCTGGCCCGGCAATGTGAGGGAGCTGGCCAACGCCGTGGAGAACCTCACCCAGCTGAGTCGCGGCCTGGAAATCACCGTGGATGACCTGCCGGCCAAGATCCAGGCCGATGTCCTGAAGCGGGCCCTCCGCCAGTCCGGCGGCAGCGACGAGGTTCCCACCCTGATCGAGGACTGGCCCTCCCTGGATGAGCTGGAACGCCGTTACATCCAGATCCTGCTGGGTCGGCACCGGGAGAAGCAGCGCATCGCCGAGGTCCTCGGCGTGGATCGCACCACCCTCTACCGGAAGCTCAAGCGCTATGGCTTCCACGAGGGGGGGGAATAGGGGACGGGGTGGGACCGTCGCAGCCTGCCACAGGTTGCAGGATGCGACAGGGTTTTGTAATGACCAAGATCGTCAAGTCTTTTGGTTGGTTATTTTAAAAAATGGCCCAAATCGTGCTGATGTGAAGCCTGATTCCGGCCGTGCCGGATACCCCAGGAGAACACCATGAAGAAGCTTGCCGCGCTGCTCATCGCCGCTGCGTTGATCAGCCCCGTCTTCGCCACCGAGACCAAGAAGCCTGAGCCCAAGAAGGCCGAAAAGGTTGAGAAGAAGGTCGAGAAGAAGGCTGAGAAGAAAGAGACCAAGAAGCACGTCATGACCGCCGAGGAGAAGAAGGCTGAGGCCGCTCCCAAGGCTGAGAAGAAGGTCAAGAAGCACCACGTTGCCAAGAAGGCCGCGAAGAAGGCCGAGGCCGCTCCTGCCGAGAAGAAGGCCATGAACGCGGAAGAGAAGAAGGCCGAGAAGAAGGAAGCCAAGAAGGCTGAGAAGA
>JAJZQW010000006.1 GCA_021802985.1 Acidobacteriota bacterium
GGCTCAAAGGTTTGGACTCGCCGCTGCCGTGATCGCCCTCCGCCCCGACAATCCCCTGATCGTACAGAGCGACCGGACGCTGCTGCTGGAGGTGGCCCATCCCGCCTTCGAACAGGTGCGGGACGAACTGGCGCGCTTCGCGGAGCTGGTGAAGAGCCCTGAACACATCCACACCTACCGCATCACGCCCCTGAGCCTGTGGAACGCCTCGGCTTCCGGGGTCTCCTGCCAGGAGATGCTGGACACGCTGGACCACTGGTCCAAGTTCCCGGTGCCCCAGAACCTGCTGCAGGAGATCGAGGACCACGGTACCCGCTACGGCCGGTTGCGCCTGGTGGCCAAGGGCGACCGGCTGGCCCTGGAGATGGATGACCGGGGCCTCTTCTGGGAGCTGGAAAACCAGAAGTCCCTGCAGGGCCTCCTGGCCGAGCCCTATCCAGACGAGAAGGGCATCTACCTCAACAGCGGCATGCGCGGCGAGGTGAAGCTCCAGCTCATCCGCCTGGGCCACCCGGTCCAGGACATGGCGGGCTACAAGCCCGGCGACCCGCTGCCCTTCGAGCTGGCCCCCACCCTGAAGCAGAGTGGCAAGCCCTTCGGCCTGCGTCCCTACCAGAAGGCCGCGGCGGATGTCTTCCACGCTGGCGGCGGCCCCGACGGTGGGGCGGGGGTGCTGGTGCTGCCCTGCGGCGCGGGCAAGACCGTCATCGGCATCGGCTGCATGGAGCGCCTGAAGACCCACACCCTGGTGCTGACGACGAACGGCACGGCCGTGAAGCAGTGGAAGCAAGAGCTGCTGGACAAGACCACACTGACGGACGATCAGGTGGGTCTCTACACGGGCGACACCAAGGAGATCAAGCCGGTCACCATCGCCACCTACCAGATCCTCACCTATCGCAAGAGCAAGACGGGCCCCTTCGAGCACTTCAAGCTCTTCGCAGCCGCCAACTGGGGCCTGGTGATCTACGACGAAGTGCACATGCTGCCCGCGCCGGTGTTCCGCGCCGTGGCGGAACTCCAGGCCAAGCGCCGCCTCGGCCTCACGGCCACGCTGGTGCGGGAGGACGGCAAGGAGGAGGACGTCTTCAGCCTCATCGGGCCCAAGCGGGTGGATGTGCCCTGGAAGATGCTGGAGAAGGAAGGCTTCATCGCCACGGCCCACTGCCTGGAGATCCGGGTCCCCCTGCCCACGGTGGAGCGCATGGAATACGCCGTGGCGGACCAGCGCCAGCGTTTCCGAACCGCCTCGGAGAACAGCCTCAAGCTGACCGTCGTGGATGAGCTGCTGGCGGGTCATCCGAACGACAACGTGCTCATCATCGGCCAGTACCTGGAGCAGCTGCGCATCATCGGCGAGCGGCTGAACGCCCCCGTGCTCACGGGGCAGACGCCGGAGAAGGAACGCGAGGTGCTGTACAAGCAGTTCCGCGAGGGCCAGCTCCGGGTGCTCATCGTGAGCAAGGTGGCCAATTTCGCCATCGACCTGCCGGACGCCAGTGTGGCCATCCAGGTGAGCGGCACCTTCGGCTCGAGGCAGGAGGAGGCCCAGCGCCTGGGCCGTATCCTCCGGCCCAAGGACGACCGGAACGTGAGCTACTTCTACTCGCTCATCAGCCGCGACACCACCGAGCAGGAGTTCGCCCGGAACCGGCAGCTGTTCCTCACCGAACAGGGCTACCGCTACCTCATCGAGAGCCGCCACTTTGATGAAGCGGGACGCCTCAGCGAGCCGGTGGTGTGGCGGCAGCTGCGCACGGAGACGGCCGGCTGATCAGAACCGCACACCGCAGGCGAGGGTGACCTCCCGCTGGGGCAGCAGCTCGTCGGTGGAACTGGGCCCCCGGGGCGCGGCCTCGCCCAGTTCGAGGCGGAGGATCGCGTAGCTGGCGGGTTCGTTCACCGAGCGGCGGTCGGGACCGTTGAAGGCCCAGATCCGGAGGCCCAGGCCCAGTCGCATCCAGAGCTGGGGCAGGTGATTGGTCATCCTCGGACCGGCCCCCACGGTGGATTCCAGCCAGGTGGTCCGCAGATCGGCGGCCACACTCCAGCAGAACCGGTCGTCCATGAACCAGGTCTCCCGGGCCACGCCCACGGAGGCGCTCTGGGCCCGGAGCGCGGCTGGACTGCCATCGGCCCCCTGGGTGGTCCAGCGAGCGGGTGCCATCCAGGCCGCCTCGATCCTCAGGCGGCTCGCATCCTGGCGGGAGGCCAGCCAGGCGCCGCGCAGGCCCCAGGCGGAAGCCGTGCCCTGGTCCCAGTAGGTGGAACTCGTGGCGGTTTGCCAGGCCCCGAGGACCGAGGCCTCCCAGGTCTGGGCACAAAGGGGCAAGGCCGCCAGCAGGGGCAGAACCAACAGAACGGGGCGCATGGGAGCTCCAGGGGGCAGAGGAAACATACGTCATTCCTCGGGGCGAGCCAAGCGTCCCGCTACCCGAGGAACCGCATCCCCAGCCACAGGTCCAGGGGCCAGGTGAGCAACCCCGCGAGCAGCCCCGCCAGCACGTCGTCCATCACCACGCCCAGGCCCCCCGGCAGCCGTTGCGCCGCGTCCACAGGGCCCGGCTTCCAGATGTCGAAGAGGCGGAACAGGAGGAAGGGGATCGCCAGCCGCAGGAGCCACAGGCCCCAGGGCTGGGGCTGGAGGGCGCCGGTGAAGAGCAGGGGCGTGAGGGCGAACCACTGCCCGGCCCATTCGTCGGCGACGATGAAAGAGGGATCCTTCGCACCCGTCTCCACCACCACCCGGTCCGAGGCCCAGATGGCGATCACCGTGAGGAAGAGGGGCGCCGCGAGTCGCACGGTCAGGGCCGCGGAGCCGGGCCAGGGCCGGGTCAGCTGGATCAGGCCCAGCCAGGCCAGCAGCCCTGCAAGGCTGCCCCAGGTGCCGGGCGCGGGCCGCAGGTAGCCGCTGCCGAAGCCGGTGGCAAGCCACCAGGCCCAGCGGGGGGCCTTGGGAGCGGGGGTCCGGGCCACGACGGCCACGGCTAGGGCCGCACCGAAGGCGTGACGCGGGGCCAGTACCCGAAGCGCATGCCGAACTGGACGGAGATCTCGTAGCGGGGGGCCATGTGCCGGAGGTCGCCCCCTGGCCCCTCGCCGCCCTGGTGCCACAGCGGCACGGCCACTTCGAGGCGGGTGAAGGGATGGGTGTACCGCCCTCCCTGCGTGAGCGCGGCCAGGAGGTCGGCGGCGTTGTACCAGCCAAGCGGAAGGAGGATGCCGCGGAAACCCACCTGGCCTCGGACCCAGGGCCTCACCATCCAGGCTGTTTGCCCATCCAGGGGAGAGGGTCCGCTGGCCAGGCTGGACCGGCCCTCATAGCGCTCTAGGCGCAGTTCCGCTCCGAGGGCCGCCTGCACGCCGTGGTGCTCCGACCACCAGCTCTGCTGCAGGCCCCCACCGGCGGTGATGAAGCCCAGGTCGTGATTGGAACCGGACTGGACCTGGGCCTGCCACTGGGTCATGCGGGTGTAGGAAGGCGACCGGTCCCAGCCGACTCGCAGCTGGAGCGCGGTGGCCGTGTCGCCGCCGGGGCCCCCCGTCCTTTCCTGCCGGGTGGGGAGGATCCCGAGCCCCAGGGCCGCCTCCACACCATCCGCATGGAGGGGGCAGGCCAGGAGAAGCAGGAGCAGGAAGAGGCTGGAGCGGGAGCTCATGGCCTGGAGCCGGCCTTGGGAGGACTCATACATGTCTCAGCGCCTCCACAATGCGCAGCCGCGCGGCCTTGAGGCCGGGGAAGAAGGCGCTGATCTGGATCGTGGCCTGGAGGCCCAGGGCGGCGGCGAGGTAGACCAGGGGCACGAAGTGGATGTCCAGCTCATAGCCGTGACTGGTGCCGGGTGGCGCGGGCATCTGCAGGTGCAGGGCGTTGAGGCCGGCGCGGAGCAGCAGGGTGGCCACCAGCCCCAGGGCGCTGCCCAGGAGGCCCAGGAAGGCGCCCTCCCATTGGAGCAGCGACAGCAGCTGTCCAGCCTGTAGGCCCATGGCCCGCAGGACGCCGAACTCGCGGATCCGTTCCATGACGGACATGAGCAGGGTGTTGGCCGTGGCCAGCAGCACCACCAGGAAGAGTACCAGCCCCATGAAGCCGAAGATGGCGGTGTAGAGCAGCTTCACCTGCCGGTAGAAGGAGGCCAACTCGAACCAGGGCTTCACCGTCGTCCCCGGCAGCAGGGCCTGGAGCCGGAGCTGCTCCCGCGCCGTGTCCGCGGGATGGCGCAGCACGATGGACAGGCGGGAGCGGGCGGGGCCCGCATCGAGCAGTTGGGCGGCCGTGGCCAGACTCACCGTGAGCACCCGGTCGTTCAGCTCCTTCAGGCCCAGGTCCTGGAGGCCCACCACCTCCACGTCCAGGGCGTTGAGGGCGCCGTCCTTCGTGGTGGACATGAGCGTCAGCGAACTGCCCACCGAGGCCCCCAGACCGCGCGCGAGGCCCGTCCCGAGGATGACCTCCCGGGCGGCGGGATCCGCCGAAAGCCAGTGGGAGCCGGCCCCTCCGGGTGCCTTCGCACCGTCCTTCAGGGTGTCCAGGGAGGCCATGAACCGGGGCTCGCGGACGGGATCCACCGCGGTGCCCAGAAAGGCCACGCTGCGCGGTCCGCTGGAGAGCAGGCCCATGAACTGGATGCGGGGCAGCACCTCGGCCACGGCGGGATCCTGCCGCAGCCGCGCGGCCAGGGCCTCGCCGTCAGGGAGGGCGTGTTCCAGGCTCTGGGCCTCGTCCCCGTCCAGGTTCCCGGCTGGCAGCACCTGCAGGTGGCCCAGACCGCCGCGGATGGCGGCGTCCGAGAGGCCCTGGAAGGTCTGGGCCATGAAGCCCCCGGCCAGGCTGAGGGCCAGGAAACCCGCCACCACCACCATGAGCGTGAGCGCCGTTCGCCGCCGCTGGCGCAGCAGGTTCCGCAGGGCCAGCCGGGCGAGGATCACGGGGCCTCCACCAGCCGCCCGTCGGCGAGGCGGAAGACACGGTGGGCGCGGGCGATGACGGCGGGGTCGTGGCTGGCGACCAGGAATGCCGTGCCGCGCTCCCGGGCCAGGTCGGCCATGAGATCCATGAGGGGACCGCCGTGGGCATGGTCGAGGCTGGCGGTGGGCTCATCCGCCAGCACCAGCAGCGGCTCCGGCGCCAGAGCCCGGGCGATGGCGACCCGCTGCTGCTGTCCGCCGATGAGCTGGCCGGGCCGGTGGTGCCGTCGATCCGCGAGGCCCACGCGATCGAGGGCGGCTTCGGCCCGCTTCCGGGCCTCCGGCTCAGCCAGGCCCTGGAGCTGCAGGGGCAGCATCACGTTTTCAAGGGCCGACAGCACCGGCACCAGATTGAAGGCCTGGAAGACGAAGCCCAGGCGGCGCAGGCGCAGATCGCACCGGGCCTTCTCCGGCAGCCGCGACACGGGTTCGCCGTCCAGCCTCACCTCGCCCTCGTCCGGCGAATCCAGGAGGCCCGCCACCTGCAGCAGGGTGGTCTTCCCCGAGCCCGAGGGCCCTGCAATCACCGCGAGGCAGCCCCTGGGCACCTCGATCGACACGCCGAACACACCGGCACGTTCGCCGCCGAGTTCGTAGGCGCGGGTGATGTCGCGAAGCTCCAGCATCCGCCCAGTCTAGCCCGTTCTCAGAACTGCATGGCGTAGGCCAGCTTCGTGAAGAGGCCCCTTTGTCGTCCGGCATGATCATGCCAAAGCCAGCTGGCGCATGAAAGATCCCCGGAGAACGGTTCGGGGAGTCCTACGAGGACCTTCGAAGACCCGGTTAGCCCCTTTTTGCGCGGAAGGCCTGTTCGTAGGCCGCGGTGCTGGCCTCGATGCCGCCCGCTTCCACTTCGCCGATGAGATCGTAGGCGTGGGCCTTCACGATGCGGACGCGCTGGATGGTGTTGATCTGCGGCGTGCCGTCCACGAGCAGCACATTGCCGTCGATGTCGGGGGCCTGGCCCTGGTGGCGGCCCTTCACGATGAGATCGGTCTCCTCGTGGGCGCCCTCCACCAGCACCTCGATGACTTGGCCTACCTTCGCCTGGTTCTTCTCCCGCGCGATCTTCTGCTGCAGTTCCAGGAGGCGCCGCTTGCGGGCCTCCTTGGTGCGCTTGGGAATGGGATCGCCCAGGCCGAAGGCGGAGGTGCCCTCCTCGGGGCTGTAAGTGAACACGCCCACATGGTCGAAGCGGGCCTCCTGCACGAAGGCCTTCAGCTCCCCGAACGCGGCTTCATCCTCGCCGGGGAAGCCGACGATGAAGTTGGAGCGGATCGCGATGCCCGGCACGATGCGGCGGACCTTCTCCACCAGCTTCAGGAACGAGGCCCGGCTGCCGCCCCGGGCCATGGCCTTGAGGATGGCCGCGTCGGCATGCTGGAGCGGCATGTCGAGGTACTTCGCGCAGTTCGGCGTCTCGGCCATGGCGTGCAACAGGCCGTCCGTCAGCCGGTTCGGATAGGCGTAGTGGATGCGGAACCAGCGCAGGCCTTCCACGTGGCCGAGGGCGCGAACGAGTTTTTCGAGGGCATCCGGGTCGCCGAAGTCGCGCCCGTAGTCCGTGGTGTCCTGGCCCACGAGGCTGATCTCCAGGACGCCCTGGGCCACGAGGTTGCGGGCCTCGGTCACGACGCTCTCGATGCTGCGGCTGCGCTGGGCGCCCCGGAGCTGCGGGATCACGCAGAAGGCGCAGGCGTGATCGCAGCCCTCGCTGATCTTCAGGTAGGCGCTGGCCTTGGGCGTGGTGAGCATCCGGGGGCTGGCCTCGGTGTAGAGGTAGTCGGGATTGGGATTCAGCTCGAAGGCGGCGCCGGCGCCGATGACTTCGGCAATCTGCTCGATGTCCCGGGTGCCCAGGCAGGCGTCGATCTCGGGCATCTCCGCCATCAGCTCGTCCCGGTACCGCTCCACCAGGCACCCGGCCACGATGAGCTTCTCGCAGACGCCCCCCTGTTTCATGGATGCGGCCTGGAGGATGGCCTCCACGCTCTCCCGCTTGGCGGCGTCGATGAAGCCGCAGGTGTTCACCACCAGCACCTGGGCCTCCTCCAGCACCGGGGTGATCTGGTAGCCCTTCAGGCGCAGGTGCCCCAGCATGACCTCGGAATCCACGAGGTTCTTGGGGCAGCCCAGGGACATGAATCCGACTTTGGTCAACACGGCTCCGAACCCCTCTGGGGGTGAACCTCATAGAATACCGCCGCCTGCCGATGAAGTCAGCAGCCACGTGCTAGACTCATCCTCCCTTTCCGGACCCTCCATGAAGCTCATTCTCCAGGTCGATGGCGCGCACCATCCGGTGACCCTGACGGAGGAGGGGCTCACCATCGGCCGGGGGGACCAGGCCACCATCCGCATCCAGGCCAACGCCGTGAGCCGGGTCCACGCCCGGATCTACCTCAAGGACGGCATTCCCTACGTCCAGGATCTGAAATCGCTGAACGGCACGACCCTGAACGGTGCGCACCTGACGGAGCCCGCCCCCTTCCGCTCGGGCGATGCGGTGCTGCTGGGCGAGGCCCTCGTGAAGTGGTTGCCCGAGGGCGGGTCGGAGCCGGAATCCACCGTGGTGGGGTTGAACCAGGTCCTGGCCCCCAAGGCTTCGGTGTCGCGCATTTCCCTCGAGGACCGGGCCTTCGACGCCTCGGGCTCGATCCTGGTGCCCCACGCCAGCATCAACGAAATGCTGGCCCAGGCCAGCGGCCAGCATCTGGCGGCGGATGCCGTCACCCTCTTCCAGCGCCTGGCGAGCATGGCGGGGACCCTGCTCCGGGCGGCGGGTCTGAGCGAGCTGCTGGAATCCGTGATGGGCCTGGTGACGGCCCAGATCCCCTGCCAGCGCGGCTTCATCCTGCTGAAGGACGCCGCGGGAGAGCTGGTGCCCGAGCTGGTCTGGGAGGAGCAGCCCGGCCTCCATGCCAACCCCATCAGCCGCACCATCGCCCGCACGGCCATGACGGACCGGGTGGCCATCCTCACCACGGATGCCCGCATGGATCCCCGGTTCAGTGCCGGGGAGAGCATCAAGATCCATGGCATCACCTCGGCGCTGTGCGCTCCGCTCATCGTGGAGGAGCAGGCCTTCGGTGTGATCTACCTGGAGACGAGCCTCAACAAGGGCGGCTTCAAGCGGGAGGACGAACACCTGCTGAGCGCCATGGCCAACTTCGCCGCCGTGGGCATCCAGCGCGAGCGAGAGGCCAAGTTCCGCCGACGGCTGGAGCGGTACCACAGCCCGGCGGTAGTGGATCAGATCCTGAGATCCAGCCAGAACAAGGAGGCGCCGGCCCTGCAGGCCCAGCGCTGCGAAATCAGCGTACTCTTCGCCGACATCTCGGGCTTCACCCGCATCAGCGAGGGCATGGAGCCCCTCACCCTGGCAGGCATCCTGAATCGCACCTTCGAGGCCCTGACCGACCAGATCTTCGATCGGGGGGGCACCCTCGACAAGTACATCGGCGACGCCATCATGGCCTTCTTCGGTGCGCCGAATCCCGATCCCGACCATGCCCGGCACGCGGTGGAGGCCGCCGTGGCCATGCAGGAGGTGCTCTGCATCCTCAACGCCGAGCGGCCCGCGGGCTACCCCGAGCTGCGGATGCGCATCGGCATCAACAGTGGCGAAGCCTTCGCGGGCGACATCGGCTGCGAGAAACGCATGGACTACACCGTGATGGGCAGCACCGTGAACCTGGCCTCACGGCTGGAAAGCGGCGTGGCCAAGCCCGGCCAGATCGTGGTGGGCCCCCGCACGGCCGAACTCATCGATCCGGATCAGCTCCGCGAGATGGAGCCCTTCGCCCTCAAGAACATCGAGCACAAGGTCCGTCCCTTCGAGGTGCTCTGGGCCCCTGATGCGCCCACGGCGGTGCATGGATAGGTCAGGGCTATCCCTTGACAAAATCCTTCCACAGCATCGACGGCTGGATGCCCGAGTTCCGCTGGTACTTCCCGGTCTCGTAGCTGTCGTAGTCGCCGCTCACGGTGTGGTAGAAGATCTGGCAGATGGCCACGCCGGCGTAGACGCGCACGGGCTGGATGCAGCTGATTTCCAGGGTCCAGTAGCCGCAGAAACCGATGTCCCCGAAGCCCGCGGTGACATGGACGAAGAGGCCCAGGCGCCCCACGCTGCTGCGCCCCTCCAGCATGGGTACCATGCCGTGGGTTTCGGTGTATTCCAGGGTGCGGCCGAGGTACAGTTTTCCGGGCTGGAGCAGCAGGCCCTCCGCGGGGATCTTGAGGAACTCGATGCCGTTCGGCCTGGCCATGTCGAGTTCGTGATCCGTGTAGACCGCCAGATCTTCCCCCAGCCGCAAGTTGTAGCTGTTGGGGTTGAGCTGGGCGTCGTTCCAGGGATCGATGCGGAGCCGTCCCTGGGCTCGGGCCTCCTGGATCTGCCGGCCGGTGAGGATCATGCCGCCTCCAAACGGGCGGCGCCCGCTCGCGCGGGCGCCGATTCCGGGATGCCCTTCCTCATCAGCGGTCGACCTTGATGACCAGGGACTTGGAGATGATGTCCTGGAGGCCCTTCCGCTCGTTGCCCAGGATGATCAGGTAGGGCAGGCCCAGGAGCACGCCATTCACCAGGTAGCCCAGCATCCGCAGCACGGCGGTGCTGACATCGATATGGCCGGTGGGATTGCCCTCGGGGACGACCCGCAGCTTCATCATCCGCTTGCCCGGGCTGGCCCCGAAGGTGATCCAGCAATAGGGGATGAAGAGCCACGTGTAGCCAAGGACCACGATCAATTGGAGCAGGCCGATCAGGACGGCAACGAGGCAGGCACCGGGGCCAAGGATGTAGAAAAGGATGTGCTGCAGGAAGAAGATGACCACCCAGAGCGCCACCAGGGGGGCCGCATCGATGAGAACGGCCACGAGCCGGGTGAGGAAGTCCCCCCGCTCGCCGGTGGGCTGGGCGTCATCGGGGAGGTCGGGCAGATACGGAAGGATGAACCCGGGCAGGGGGCCGTTGTAGACAGAGGCACCCCCCGGATGGGTGAACTCCCCGAAGGCCTTGGGCTGGGGCGGCGGCGCCACAGGCGGAACCGGCGGCGGCGCGGGCTGGTTGACCACAGGGCCGGTGGTGCCCTGGCCCTGGAGTTCGATCTTCGGCTCCGGGGCGGCCCCGGCATGGATGGCGGCCAGTTCCGCGGCGGACATGCGGACGGTACCCAGGGGCGCGGCGGGCGCCTCCTCCCGGTTGATGGCCACGGTGGGGCTGACCTCGGGCCGGGGATCCTGGAAGGTAAGTTGGACCTGGCCTAAGGTGATGCGATCGCCGTCCCGCAGGGGGGAGGACTGCACCCGGCTACCGTTCACGAGCACGCCATTGCTGCTCTGGAGATCCTGAATCTCGTAGCCCCCCGCCACCTTGCGGACCACGCAGTGGTGGCGGCTGATGCTGGGGTCCGGCAGGCGCAGGGTGTTGTCCAGCTCCCGCCCCATATGAACCTCGTTATCCACGATCTCGAACTCGCGGATGCCTGCGCTTTCGTGTACCAACAGCTTGGCCATGGAAACCTCAAGGAGTGGGATGGCCGGAAGTGTAGCGCATCCCGCCAGACCTGTGGCAAGGAGAGGTGTCTTTCGTCCGGGCCGGTTCTTTCTTGACGGGGTGCTGTGGACCCGCCAACCTGCGAGTAATCCCGGTCGGGTGGAGGGGGCATGGTGCTCTTCAATGCAGCCACAAAGGAGCTGACGGCCAAGATCGTTTATTACGGTCCGGGCCTCTGTGGCAAGACCACCAACCTGCAGCACGTCTACGACACCCTGCCCCAGGACGGGCGGGGCAAGATGCTGTCCCTGGCCACCCAGACGGACCGCACGCTCTTCTTCGATTTCCTGCCCATCGAGCTGGGCACCATCCGGGGCATGAAGACCCGCATCCAGCTCTACACGGTGCCAGGCCAGGTGTTCTATGACGCCACCCGCAAGCTGGTGCTTCGGGGCGCCGACGCGGTGGTGTTCGTGGCCGATTCCCAGGCTCCGGCCCTGGAAAGCAACAAAGAGAGCTTCCAGAACCTCATCACCAACCTCAAGGACCAGGGGACGGACCTCTCGAAGATCCCCCATGTGATCCAGTGGAACAAGCGGGACACCCCCAACGCGTTGCCCGTGTCCATCCTGAACCGGGAGGTCAACTTGTTCGGTGCCCCCACCTTCGAGGCCTGCGCGATGCGGGGCGAGGGCGTGAAGGAGACCCTTACCGGCGTGGCGCGGCTGGTGCTGAAGCACCTGGCGGAGAAGTACGGCGGCGGGGTGGTGGAGGAGCCCGCCTTCATGGCCGAGGTTCCTGCGCCCGAGCCCCTGTCCCACACCAGCCCCCTGGAGGTGGAGGAGTTGTCCGCCGGGGAACTGCTGGAGGAGATCGACGAGATCCCCGCGGACGCCGCAGGCCAGGCGGCCCACACCCCCCAGCCCACCCACATGCCCCACAGCAGCGTGGTCGAGGTACCCGTGGTGCTGGACCGCAGCCTCTTCAGCGGCGATTCCCCTGTCGAAATCAGGCTGAAGCTGTACATCAAGTGAGACTTCGGTCCTGAGTCCTCAGTGGGGCCGGGTTCATCCTGGGGACTGAAGACTGAAGACTGAAGCCTGAGGACTGATTCGGGCACACTGGAGCTTTGGATTCGAGGCTCGTCCATGTCCCAGAAGGTCGTCACCCGCTTCGCCCCGTCGCCCACAGGAATGCTCCACATCGGGGGCGTCCGCACGGCGCTGTTCTGCTGGCTGTTCGCCCGGAAGCATGAGGGCACCTTCATCCTGCGCATCGAGGACACGGACCTGTCCCGCAGCACGGACGACAACATCCGCATCATCGAGGACGGCATGGCCTGGTGCGGGCTGGACTGGGACGAGGGCCCGGTGCCCGGCGATCCCCAGGCCTGGCGCGGGCCGAACGGCCCCTACCGGCAGATGCAGCGCCTGGAGAGCCACTACCGGCCCGCCCTGGAGAAGCTGCTGGCCGAGGGCCGGGCCTACCGCTGCCGCTGTTCGAAGGAGAGCCTGGATGCCGCGCGTGCTGAGGCGGAGCGGGAGGGGCGCATCTTCCAGTACCCCGGCACCTGCCGTGAGGCGGGCCATGACGCCAGCCAGCCCTTCTCGGTACGCTTGAAGATGCCCCAGGGCGGAGAGCCCTGGCTGGAGGAGGACTGCATCGTCCTGCGGGATCTCATCAAGGGCGAGCTGCGCTTCCCGGCCACCAGCCTGGACGACTGGATCCTGGCCCGCACGGACGGAACCCCCACCTACAATTTCTGCGTGGTGGTGGACGACACGTCCATGAGCGTCACCCACGTCATTCGCGGCGACGACCATGTGGCCAACACGCCCAAGCAGATCGCCCTGTACCAGGCCTTCGGCTTCGAACAGCCCACCTTCGCCCACGTGCCCATGATCCTCGGCAAGGATGGCGCCAAGCTCAGCAAGCGCCATGGCGCCACCAGCATCACCGAGTACCAGGCGATGGGCTTCCTGCCCTCCGCCGTGCGCCTGGCCCTGGCGCGCCTCTCCTGGACCCCCAAGATCGACGGGAAGGCCGTGGAGAGTGCCGAGGAGGAGCTGCTCACGGACGAACAGATGATCCAGCTCTTCGACCTCGCCGACTGCCAGAAGAGCCCCGCCCGCTTCGACATGGACAAGCTCCAGTGGATCAACCAGAAGCTCATCCAGCGGGCCTCCTGGCAGGAACTGGAGCCCCACCTCCGTTCCTTTCTTCCGGAGGCCTGGTCCGGGAAGTCCGACGACTGGAAGGCCCTGGCCATCCACAGCACCCAGAAGGGGAAGTCGCTCGTCGAGATGGCGGAGGCCCTGCGCTTCGCCTTCGAGCGTCCCGCCGGGTTCGACGCCAAGGCCGTGGAGAAGTTCCTCACGGACGCCATCAAGCCCGCCCTGCGGGATCTCTGCGCCCTGACCGACTACACCCACGAGGCCCTGGAGGCCGGCTTCAACGCCATCCTCGAGAAGCACGGCCTCAAGACCAAGGATCTCGCCCAGGCCCTCCGCGTCGCCCTCTGCGGAAAGCCCGTCAGTCCCGGCATCTTCGACACCCTGCTGCTCGCCGGACGGGACGAGGTCGTGGCCCGGGTGGAGCGGTGGCTGTGATGGATCTCACGGAGTTCACCCACATCACGCTGGCGGTGCTGGAGGACCACGGCATGGCCGCCTACGCCCCCACCATCATCGCGAACGAGACTGTCCAGGTGATCCAGGGGATCCCCCCGGACATCGACCACCGTGAGGCCGTCCAGGAAATGGTCCTGCGGCTTGGGCTCGAACAATCCGAGTTCTATTTCGGGGTGAAGTCGGGGCCGGGCGAAGTCACCACCGGCTTCCACGCCCTCACCGGCACCCATTTCCAGTGCATCTCCCAACTGCACCAGGGGTTCATGGTGTCGGACCTGGAGGACTGCCCCTGGTGGACCCTGGGTGAGGGCCGGGAGCAGTAGGGCCCTCCAGCCAGGGCGCCGGTTCCCGGCTATCTTGAAGCTTCCTGTTCCCGCCCCTTTCCCGGTGAGTTCCGATGCCTGCTGACCTGCCCACCCCCGAATCCAAGAGCCTCCACTTCATCGAGGAGATCGCCGAGGCCGACCTCGCGTCCGGGAAGCATGGGGGACGGGTGCTCACGCGCTTTCCGCCGGAGCCGAACGGCTACCTGCACATCGGCCATGCCAAGAGCATCTGCCTGAACTTCGGCCTGGCGGCGAAGTACGGCGGGGCCACGAACCTGCGGTTCGACGACACCAACCCGGAGAAGGAGGATGTCGAATACGTGGATTCCATCCGGGAGGATGTGCGCTGGCTGGGGTTCGACTGGAAGGGCGAGCACTATGCGTCGGACTACTTCCAGTTCCTGTACGACTATGCGGAGTACCTGGTCCAGGAGGGCAAGGCCTACGTTTGCGATCTGTCCGAGGCCGAGATTCGGGAGTACCGGGGCAACTTCCACGTGCCCGGCAAGGCGAGCCCGTACCGGGACCGGCCACCCGCGGAGAACCTGGACCTGTTCCGCCGCATGAAGGCCGGCGAGTTCGCCGACGGTTCGCGGGTGCTGCGGGCGAAGATCGACATGGCCAGCGGCAACATGAACCTGCGGGATCCGCTCATGTACCGCATCCGCCGGGCCCACCACCACCGGACCGGTGATGCCTGGCTGATCTACCCGATGTACGACTACGCCCATGGCGTGTCCGATGCCATCGAGACCATCACCCATTCCATCTGCACCCTGGAATTCGAGGATCACCGCCCGCTCTACGAATGGTTTCTGGAGCAGGACGTGGCGGGCCGGTTCTTCCAGCGGCCCCTGCCGCGCCAGATCGAGTTCGCGCGGCTGAACCTGACCTACACGGTGATGAGCAAGCGCCGTCTCCTCCTGCTGGTGCAGGAGGGCCACGTCAAGGCCTGGGACGATCCCCGCATGCCCACCATCTGCGGCCTGCGGCGCCGCGGGTACACGCCCGAGAGCCTGCGGGCCTTCGCCGAGCGGGTGGGCGTGGCCAAGCGGGACACGGTCATCGACGTGGGCCTGCTCGAGTTCGCCATCCGGGAGGATCTGGAGAAGAAGGCCCCCCGTGCCCTGGCGGTGCTGCGCCCCCTCCGGCTGGTCATCGAGAACATGGCCGAGGGCGAGGTCCACTGGCTGACCCTGCCCAACCACCCGGAGGATGCCTCCCTGGGTACCCGGAAGGTGCCCTTCGGGCGGGAGGTGCTTATCGAGCGGGATGACTTCCGGGAGGAGGCGCCCAAGAAGTGGTTCCGCCTGGCCCCCGGGGCCGAGGTGCGCCTCAAGGGGGCCTGCCTGGTCCGCTGCACGGACCTGATTCGTGACGGAGCCGGGGCGGTGATCGAGCTGCGCTGCACCTGGGATCCGGCCTCCCTGGGCGGCGATGCCCCGGATGGCCGGAAGGTGAAGGGGACCCTCCACTGGGTGTCGGCCGCCCATGCGGTGCCGGCTGAGGTCCGGCTCTACGACCGGTTGTTCACGGCCGAGGACCCCATGGACGTGGCCGAGGGTGGGGATTGGCGGGACACCCTGAACCCGGACTCCCTGGAGGTCCTCGCGGATGCCCGGGTGGAGCCGGGCCTGGCGGACGTGGTCCCCGGGACCCGCCTCCAGTTCGAGCGCCTGGGCTACTTCTGTGCGGATTCCGAGGGCCGTCCGGGGGCCCCCGTGTTCAACCGGACCGTGGGATTGAAGGATTCCTGGAGCAAGATCGAGGCCAAGGGCTGAACCCGATTTTCTACCTCGGGCGCGTAGGCGCCCGAGCCGCGAGCCTGTGACTCAGGTCGCAAGGCCTCCCGCCCCGTTGTTTCCCTTCATGTCGGGAAGCCAGGGGCTCTGGTAGGCTCGATGGGTTGGGCGTCCTTGCGGGAGGCCCTGCCGGGAAGCCGCCCATGGACACGCTCGCGAGCCTGCTTCACACCTCACCCGCCATCGCCTGGATGGCGGTGAAGATCGTCATCGTGTTCGGTGGCATCTTCACCCTGGCGGCGGTCTTCACCTGGGTGGAACGCCGGGGATCGGCCATGATCCAGGACCGGATCGGCCCCAACCGGGCCGCCCTCTTCGGCAGGATCAGGATCATCGGCCTCCAGCAGCTCCTGGCCGACGGCCTCAAGTTCCTCTTCAAGGAGGACCTGGCGCCCACGGATGCCAACAAGGGCCTGTTCTGGCTGGCGCCGTTCCTGGCCTTCGTGCCCGCCATGCTGGGCTTCGCGGTGATTCCCTTCGGCCGGAGCTTCGTCAGCGGCGGCACCACCTACCACCTGTCCGTGCTGGATCCGGGCAATGGCATGGGCATGCTCTATCCCCTGGCCATCGGCGGCATGGCGGTCTACGGCGTCCTGGTGGCCGCCTGGTCCAGCAACAACAAATGGTCGATCCTCGGCGGCATGCGCGCCTCGGCGGCCATGGTGAGCTACGAGATCGGCATGAGCCTCGCCGTGGTCGCCCTCTTCATGACCACCGGCGGCTACGACCCGAAGGACATCATCGCCGCCCAGGGCTACCTGCCCTGGCACTGGAACGTTGTCCCGCACTTCCTCGGATTCATCGTCTTCTTCACCTGCATGTTCGCGGAGACGAACCGGCTCCCCTTCGACTTCGCCGAGGGCGAGAGCGAGATCGTGGCGGGCTTCAACACCGAGTACGGAAGCATGAAGTTCAGCCTCCTGGCGCTCGCCGAATACGGGCACATGATGACGGCCTCCGCCCTCATCGCGACCCTCTACTTCGGCGGCTGGCAGGTGCCCTTCGTGCAGAACCCCACGGTGGCGCTGTCGATCACCAGCTTCGTGCTGAAACTGGTGTTCTTCGCCTGGGTCTTCGTGTGGATCCGCTGGACCCTGCCGCGGTTCCGCTACGACCAGCTGATGCACCTGGGCTGGAAGGTGATGCTGCCGATGTCCATGGTCAACCTGGTCTTCCACGCCTGGCGCATGAGCCAGGGCCACTGAGGAGAGGGACATGGGTGTCATCGTCAAGAAGGTCGAGCTGACGTGGCTGGACCGCACCTACGTCTGGCCGGTCATGAAGGGCATGGGCATCACCTTCCGGCACTTCATCCGGCAGCTCTTCACCCGGACGTCAAAGCGCTACACGGTCCAGTACCCGGAGATGAAGCGGGTGATGCCGGCCGGCTATCGCGGCCTGCACGAGCTCAAGCGTTTCGAGGATGGGGCCATCAAGTGCGTCGCCTGCTTCATGTGCGCGGAGGCCTGCCCGGCCCGGTGCATCAGCATCGAGGCCGAGGAGTTCAGCGACCTGAACATCACCCAGGGCTTCGAGGAGAAGCGTCCCCAGGTCTTCAAGATCGACATGCTGCGCTGCATCTATTGCGGCATGTGCGAGGAGGCCTGCCCCAAGGATGCCATCTGGCTGCGCAACGACTACGAGGTGGCCGCCTACGATCGCCTGTCCATGCAGTACGGCAAGTGGGACCTGATGAACACCTACGCCGAGGCCGATGGCAAGGCGCGGATCACCGAGGACACGACTCCCACGGTGCCCCGCCGTGCCATCACTCCTCCCATCGCGTCGTAAAGGAGCCGCCATGTTCCTGGCCTTTGCCCTCATCACGCTCCTGGGCGCCCTGGGGATGCTGCTGCAGAAGAACATCATCGTGGCGGGCCTCTTCATGGTCGCCGCGTTCTTCGGCATCGCCGGGCTCTTCGTGCTGCTGGCCAATCCCGTGGCCGCGGCCCTGCAGATCATCGTCTACAGCGGCGCCATCATGGTGCTGGTCCTCTTCGTCATCATGATGCTCAACAGCCACGAAGAAGAGGCGGCGGAATTCTCCCGCCCCATCCAGCGCTGGCTGTCCCTGGCCCTGGTCCTGGCACTGGCGGTCGGAGCCGTGAAGCTGGTGATGGCCTCCAAGGGTGTGCAGGAACTGGCGGTTCGCGGCGCGGCCACGTCCCCGGCGGTGACCTTGCAGGGCGTGGGGGCGGTGCTCTTTGCCGATCACCTCCTGGGCTTCGAGGTGGCGGGGCTCATGCTGCTGGCCGCCATGGTGGGCGCTGTCGCGCTGACCAAACGGAATCTGTGAGGGGCATGCGATGACCGGAATGGATGCGATCCTCCACGGCGGCCTCCAGGGATACCTGGTGGTGGCCCTCCTCCTCTTCGCCATCGGGCTGGCGGCGGTGCTGCTGCGCCGCACGCTGCTGATGCAGTTCATGGGCGTCGAGCTGATGCTCAATGCCGCCAACGTGGCCCTGCTGGCCTTCGCCCGGTTCCGGGGCGGGGATCTTCAGGCCACGGTCTTCTACCTCTTCATCATCGCCGTGGCTGCCTGCGAAGCCGCGGTGGGCCTGGCCCTGATTATCGGCCTCTACCGGCACCGGGATACCACCGACTCGGACCGGACCGCCAGCCTGAAGCAATGAGGATGCGATGAACAATTACTACTGGCTCATTCCGATCCTCCCCCTGCTGGGCTCGATCTTCAACGGCATCCTGGGCAAGCGCGCCGGCAAGGGCGCGGTCACGTTCGTCGGCCTGGGGACGGTTCTCGGCTCCCTGATCCTGGCGATCTCCGCCTTCTTCGCCATGAAGGCCCTGCCGGACCACCGGCTGGTGCTGAACTTCGGCGAGTGGATGGGCGTGGGCACCATGAGCGTGCCCTTCGGCTTCGTGATCGACACCCTGAGCGGCACCATGATGCTGGTGGTGGCTGGCATCGGCTTCCTGATCCACGTCTACTCCGTGGGCTACATGCACGACGACGAGGGCTATGGGCGCTTCTTCAGCTACATGAACCTCTTCGTGTTCTTCATGCTGACCCTCGTGCTGGGCTCCAGCCTGCCGCTCATGTTCGTGGGCTGGGAGGGCGTGGGCCTCTGCTCCTACCTGCTCATCGGCTACTACTTCGAGACGGATTTCGCGCCGGCCGCCGGCCTCAAGGCCTTCCTCATGAACCGCGTGGGCGACCTGGGCGTGGCCATCGGCATGATGGTCCTCTTCGCGGCCTTCGGCACCCTGACGGTGGGGGACATCCTCATCCGGGCCGGGCATCTCGCCCCCGAAGCGGGCTTCGGCATCCTCACCTTCGCCACCCTCATGCTCTTCGTGGGCGCCACGGGCAAGAGTGCCCAGCTGCCCCTCTACCTCTGGCTGCCGGACGCCATGGCCGGCCCCACGCCCGTCAGCGCCCTGATCCACGCGGCCACCATGGTCACCAGCGGCATCTACATGATCTGCCGCCTGGCGCCCGTCTTCACCCTGGCCCCCATCACCATGGACGTGGTGGCCTGGGTGGGCGCGGCCACGGCCCTCTTCGCCGCCACCATCGGTCTGGTGCAGCGCGACATCAAGAAGGTGCTGGCCTATTCCACTGTCTCCCAGCTGGGCTACATGTTCCTGGGCCTGGGCGCCTCCGGTTTCGCCGCGGGCTTCTTCCACGTCTTCACCCATGCCTGGTTCAAGGCCCTCCTCTTCCTCGGCGCCGGGAGTGTGATCCTGGCCATGCACCACGAGCAGGACCTCTTCAAGATGGGCGGGCTGAAGGCGAAGATGCCCATCACCTTCTGGACCATGCTGGCCGCCACCCTGGCCATCATCGGCTTCCCCGGCACCTCGGGCTTCGCCAGCAAGGACGAGATCCTCTACCTGGCCTACCTCAAGAGTCCGGCCCTCTGGGTGATCGGCGTGATTGCCGCCTGCTGCACGGCCTTCTACATGCTTCGCCTCTTCACCCTGGCCTTCCTGGGCGAGCCGCGGGACCACCACGCCCACGATCATGCGCATGAGAGCCCCGCGACCATGACCCTGCCCCTGGTGGTGCTGGCCGTGGGGTCCCTCCTGGCGGTCTGGCTGGGCTGGCCCAAGGCCTTTGGAGGCGAGTTCCGCATCGGGGAATGGCTGGCCTCCGCCGTGACCTACGGCCAACTCCACGCGGCCCACGGCGAGCATGGCGGCGCCCAGCTGCCCCTGGTCCTGGCCTCTGTTTCCACGATCCTGGGCCTCGGCTTCGCGGTCTTCGGCTACCTCACCTACCGGAAGGGCCTGGCCGTGGCCGAGGCGCGGGCGGCGAAGTTCCCGCTCATCCACAAGGTGCTGCTCAACAAGTACTACGTGGACGAGGGCGTGGAGCTGGTGATTCTCGGGCCCATCCGCTGGTTCGGCAACCTGCTGTGGAAGCTCTTCGACGTGATCATCATCGACGGCGTGGGCGTGAACCTGCCGGGGGCCCTGGCCCGGGTCTTCGGGGACTTCACCGCCCTCTTCCAGACTGGCCGGGTGCGCAACTATGCGCTCAGCATGGCCCTGGGCGCCGCGGTCCTCCTGTATGTCTTCCTGAAGTAGGTGGGGCGATGACCTGGCTGAACTCCCATCCCCTCACCTTCCTGGTCTTCGCGCCGGCCCTGCTGGGCCTGCTGTTGATGGCCCTGCCGCAGTCGGTGGCCAAGCTCACGCGGCTGCTGGGCCTGCTGGCCGCCCTCGCCGTTTTCGTGCTCAGCCTCGCCTGGTTGCTGGGCCGCCCCCCCGAGGCGGGCACCTTCCTCACCGAGCACGCCCCCTGGTTCACCCTGGTGGGCCTGCCCGTGGATTATGCCCTCGCCGTGGATGGCCTGAATCTCTGGCTGGTCATCCTCACGACCTTCCTCGTGCCCCTCACCATGCTGGGGACCTGGAACAGCCTGAAGGACCGCATGGGCACCTTCGCGGCCCTGTTCCTCCTGCTGGAGACCGGCATGCTGGGCGCCCTGGTGGCCCAGGACCTGTTCCTCTTCTACCTGTTCTGGGAGGCCATGCTCATCCCGATGTACTTCATGATCGGGGTCTGGGGCGGGGACGAGCGTCGCTACGCCGCCAACAAGTTCTTCCTGTACACCCTGAGCGGCTCTCTGCTCTGGCTGGTGGCCCTGCTCTACCTGGCGGGCAAGGCCGGCAGCTTTGCGCCGGCGGTGATGGCCCAGGCTGCCACGGCGCTGCCTTTCGCCGTCCAGTGCTGGCTGTTCATCGCCTTCGCCGTGGCCTTCGCCATCAAGGTGCCTCTCTTTCCGCTCCACACCTGGCTGCCGGATGCCCATGTGCAGGCGCCCACGGCCGGTTCCGTCATTCTGGCGGGCGTGCTGCTGAAGCTGGGTGGGTACGGGTTCATCCGGTTCGCCATCCCGATGTTCCCCCAGGCGGCCATGCACTATGCCAAACCCCTCGCGCTGCTGAGCGTGATCGCCATCATCTACGGGGCCCTGGTGGCCATGGTCCAGCGGGACATCAAGAAGCTGGTGGCCTACTCCTCGGTGAGCCACATGGGCTTCGTGATGCTGGGGCTGGCCTCCATGACCGTCATCGGCACCCAGGGCGCCATCCTGCAGATGCTCAACCACGGCATCAGCACCGGCGCGCTCTTCCTCCTGGTGGGCATGCTCTACGACCGGGCCCACACCCGCATGATTGCGGACTTCGGCGGGGTGGCGGTGAAGATGCCCATCTTCACGACCTTCTTCCTGATCGTGACCCTCAGTTCCATCGGCCTGCCCCTCACCAACGGGTTCGTGGGCGAGTTCTGGATCCTGAATGGGACCTTCCTCTCCGGCTTCGGCTGGGGCCGGGCCTACGCCATCATCGCCACCCTCGGCGTGGTGCTGGGCGCCGTCTACATGCTGTGGATGGTCAAGCGGGTCTTCTGGGGCCCCGAGAACAAGGATGAGGACAGCGGCACCCAGCATCTGCACACCGACCTGAACGCCCGCGAGATCGCCGTCATGCTGCCCATCGTGGTGCTCATCCTCTGGATGGGCATCCATCCGAAGACCTTCGTGGCCGCCAGTGAGGCGCCCGTGACTGCGCTCCTGAAGGATGTCGGGGCGCCGGCCATCCGGCCCCTGACCCTGCCGGATGCACCAGCGGGACCCGCCGCCGAAGCCACCCCCGAGGGGCCCGCCCCCGCCTCCCACGAGGTGCATCCATGAGCATCACCCCCAGCCAGTGGGCGGCCCTCCTGCCGCTGCTCCTCCCGGCCCTGGGCGCCTGTCTGATCCCCCTGATGGCGCTCGACCGGGACCAGGCCGGCGCCAAGTGGATCCGGGGCGCCATGTACCTGACGGCGTTGCTGGCCGTGGCCGCAGGCTTCTGGTACCTCACGGATCTCTGGATGACGGGCGCCCAGCCCAGCTTCGAGCAGCTCCACATGGACCGCCTGGCCCAGTTCGCCGGCATCTTCGTGCTGGTGGCCGCGGCCATGACCATCCTCCAGTCCTGGGACCACTTCCACCAGGAGGGCTGGGTGAAGGGGGAGACCCTGTCCCTGCTGCTCTTCTCCGTGACGGGCATGATGCTCTTCACGGCCACCTCCAACTTCCTGGTCCTGTTCCTCGGGCTGGAACTGTTCAGCCTGCCCCTCTACGCCCTGGTGGCCACGGTGCGGAATCGGGCCGAGGGTTCCGAGGGCGGCATGAAGTACTTCCTCACAGGGGCGGTGGCGTCGAGCTGCTTCCTCATGGGGGGCGTGCTGCTCTACGGCATGGGCGGGAGCCTGGATCTGACCGTGGCCGCCAGCGCCATCCGGGCCCAGGGTCTCGGTTCCGACCCCATGGTGCTCGCGGGGGCGGCCCTGCTGCTGCTGGGCTTCCTCTTCAAGGTGTCGGCCGTCCCCTTCCACCAGTGGACGCCGGACGCCTATGAGTCCTCGCCTCACCCCATCGCCGGCTTCATGTCCGTGGCGACCAAGGGCGTGGCCTTCATCGCCCTGCTCCGCATCTTCCCCGTCAGCCTCGCGGCGATGGGCGCCGCCGGAATTCGCATGCAGGCCGCCCTGGCCTTCCTGGCGGTGCTCACCCTGGTGGTCGGCAACCTCTCGGCCCTGGTGCAGACCAACGTGAAGCGCATGCTGGCCTACTCCAGCATCAGCCACGCGGGCTACCTCATGCTGGGCTTCGTGGCCGGCACGCCCGCCGCCTACACCGGCGTGCTGTTCTATCTGGTCATCTACCTGGCCATGAACATGGGCGCCTTCGGCCTCCTGACGGCCTTCGGCCTGGTCGGCGACCGGACCACCTTCGAGGATCTGCGGGGCCTGGGCTGGAAGCGCCCCGCCATGGGCTTCTGTGCCGCGGTGTTCATGCTGAGCCTGGCGGGCATTCCCCCCATGGGCGGGTTCTACGGCAAGTACATGATCTTCAAGGAACTGGTTGGGACCGGCCATGTGGGTCTGGCCATCCTCGGCGTCCTGGCGAGCCTGGTGAGCGTCTACTACTACCTGCACGTCCTGGTGGCCCTCTTCCTCCAGGCCCCCAGCGCCGAGGCCGAGCGCCTGGCTTCGGATCGGCCTGCGGTGCATGCCCCCCTGGCCGGCGCCACGGTGCTGGTCGCCGCCGTCATCGTGCTGGCGGGCGGTTTCGTGCAGGCCTTCCTGGTGGACGGGTTCGCCCACCGGGCCATCGTGGAGGGGCTGGGGCTGCTCCGGTAATTTTCTTCACGCCCGCCTCAACCGGAACCAGCCTCTGGTGATCTATACATCGTTATGCAATGGTGGGAGGCCGGGCCATGTCCGGCCCTTGAGATTCCGGAGAGCGACGTCATGAAGCGGAATGCGTGGATCGGACTCGGCGGCGGGGTCCTGGCGGTGGCCGGGGTGATCACCTACTTCGCGGCGAAGCCGAAGGACGAAGTGAAGTGGCGCAGCATCAAGCTTGAGCGGGGCAACGTCACCCAGCGCATCAGCGCCACGGGCACCGTGAATGCCATGGTCCAGGTGGCGGTGGGCACCCAGGTCTCCGGCGTCATCTCGGCCCTCTATGTGGACTACAACAGCCTGGTCAAGAAGGGGCAGCTCATCGCCCAGATCGATCCCACGGTCATGCAGACCCAGCTCGATGATGCGAAGGCCAGCCTGCTCCGGGCCCAGGCCGCCTACGATTTCGCCAAGGCCGACTATGAGCGCAGCAAGCGCCTGGCCGAAGCGAAGCTGCTGGCGGACCAGGACCTGGACACCAAGGTCACCGCCTTGAAAACGGCCAAGGGGAACCTCGGTTCCGCCCAGGCCACCCTGAATCGGGCCAAGGCCAACCTGGGGTACTGCAACATCACGGCTCCGGTGGATGGGGTGGTCATCTCCCGCCTGGCGGATGTGGGCCAGACCGTGGCGGCCAGTTTCAGCACGCCCAACCTGTTCCAGATCGCCCAGGATCTCTCGAAGATGAAGGTGCAGATCTCCATCGACGAGTCGGACATTGACCAGGTGAAGGTGGGGCAGCGGGGTTACTTCACGGTGGACAGCCTGCCCGAGAAGCAGTTCATGGCCACCGTGAGTCAGGTCCGTCTGGAGCCCATCACCAATTCCAACGTGGTGACCTACAACGTGGTCATGGAAGTCCCCAACGAGCCGCTGCCGGGCACCGATGCGGCGTCCGGCCCTGCGGCCGGCCGGCCCATCGACACGGATCCCGAGAAGGCCTGGGAGCGGGCGAAAGGCCGCCTGCCGGAGGGGACCACGAAGGAGGCGTTTCTCCAGCGGTTCAAGGCGCGCATGGCGGAGCGGGCCCAGGCCGGTTCCGCTCCCAAGCCTGTGCCGCTCTCCGCCGCGGGTCGGCTGGCCGCCGCCCGTACCCCCGGCGGGGCCAGCCTGGTGGGGGGGCCCGTCTTCAGTGGGAACCTGGCCCTTCGGCCGGGCATGACCGCCAATGTGACGATCATGACGAACCAGCGCCGGGACGTCCTTCGCGTGCCGAATGCGGCGCTCCGGTTCAACCCCGCCGCCTTCATCAAGGAGGACAAGAAACCCGCGACCGGTGCCGCGCGTCCCGGCGGCCCGGGGCAGGGCCAGCAGCATCCCAGTGGGCCCGTCAACAGCGGGATGGTGGCCAAGCGGGAGGACCGCATCTGGACGCTGGCGAACGGGCAGCCGAAGGTCATCTCGGTAAAGGCGGGCATCTCGGATGGCCAGTTCACGGAGATTTCGGGCGAAGGCCTGACGGCCGGAATGCCCATCCTGATCGGCGTTGAGGAGGCCAAGAAGAATGGCTCCGGGCCCATGCCGCTGGGCGGCCCCCGTGGCATGCACTAGGCCGGGGGAGGCGCCATGGCTCTGCTGGAATTCCTGAAACTGGCCCTTTTCGCCATCACCCGGAACAAGACGCGGGCCTTCCTGACCATGCTCGGCATCATCGTGGGCGTGGGGGCCGTGATCGCCATGATCGGCATCGGAGAGGGCTCGAAGCAGGCCTCCATCGCCCTCATCCAGAACATGGGCTCCAACATGCTGATGATCTTCCCCGGTCAGGGAACGAGCCGCTTCGGGCCCCAGGCCATGGGCAGCGCCGACATCCTCCTGGAAACGGACGCCCCCCTCATCGAGCAGGAACTGTCCGATTCAAGCGTCGTGGCGGCCACGCCCCAGGTTTCCACCACCCGTCCGGTCATCTTCCAGAACAACAATTACGTCACGCAGATCCAGGGCACCAACACGGAGTTCCCGGAGATCCGGGGCTGGGAGTTGGAGGAAGGCCGCTTCTTCACGGACAGTGAGGTGCGGGGCCAGGCCAAGATCTGTGTCATCGGCAAGACCGTCCAGACCAACCTCTTCCCCAATGGGGAGGACCCCGTGGGCCAGACCATCCGGATCGGCAACCTGCCCTTCCAGATCGTGGGCGTGCTGGAGAAGAAGGGGGCCGGCATGTTCGGCGACCAGGACGATCTCATCGTGGGGCCCTACACCACGGTCATGCACAAGATCATGGGCCGGGACAAGATCCAACGCCTCATCGTAAGCGCCCAGGAAGGCAAGGCGGAACTGGCCCAGGCCGAGATCACGGACCTCCTCCGCCAGCGCATGAAACTCACGCCGAAGGACGACACCCCCTTCCGGATCCGGAAGCAGGACGACATCGTGCAGATGCAGACGCAGCAGGCGGGCATCCTCACGGCGCTGCTGGCGGTGGCGGCCAGCATCTCGCTGGTGGTGGGCGGCATCGGGATCTCGAACATCATGCTGGTGAGCGTCACGGAACGCACGCGGGAGATCGGCATCCGGCGCGCCCTGGGTGCCACGCAGCGGAGCATCCTCTGGCAGTTCCTCACCGAGGCCGTCGTCCTCGCCTTCTTCGGAGGGCTCATCGGCGTCGGGTTCGCCTTCACCACCATCGCCATCCTGCAGAAATTCCAGATCCCCGCCGTCATCCAGAACTGGGCGGTGATCCTCGGCCTGGGCTTCAGCGGCATCGTGGGCGTGGTGGCGGGGTTCCTCCCGGCCCTCAAGGCCGCGCGGCTGGATGTCATCGATGCCTTGAGGTACGAGTGACGGTCCCGGGATCGTAAAAAAGAGGTCCGGGTGATTTGTGTCAACTCTGTCCCGACAGGGGTTCGGGGGGCGCCCCCATCCTTGCACACTTGATGCTGGGTTTCCCCCTTACTCAGGTGTCGCATGATCTTCGACCTCATCCATGTGCGGATCCGCATCAAGCTCCTCGGCCTGGTCCTCCTCCCGGTCGTCGGCGGCGGGCTGCTCTCGGGCCTCCAGGTGGCCCAGCAGACGCGGCTGGTGGCGCGCATGCAGCGGCTGCGCTCGGCCTCGAGCGCCTCGGGGGCGGTGGTGGGCCTGGTCCATGCCCTCCAGGCGGAATCGGGCAATACGGCCCTGTACCTGGGCCTGAAGGGCGCCTCCCAGCAGGGGGCGATGCTGGCCTCGCGCCAGGAGACCGACCGGCAGCGGGCGGCCCTGGAGGCCGCGGTTGCGGACCCGGACGCGGGCTTGAGAAACCTGCTCCCCCACCCGGTCCTCGATGAGGCGCAACTGGCCCAGCTCCGGCAGCGGGCCGACCGGCAGGGCGGCACCCAGGCCTTGATCGAGGGCTACAACCGCGAAGTGGAGGCCCTCGTGCAGCTGGAGGGACGGCTGCTGCTTCCGGCGGCGGGGACACCGCTGGAGGGCCGCTTCCATGCTTTCCTGAGCCTGCTGCAGGCCCAGGAGGCCGCGGGGCTGGCGCAGGCCATCCTGGCCAACGCGTTCTCCCAGGGGGCCTTCGGACCGGGCCTGCAGGACCGGCTGGTGGCGGCTGTTGAGGCCCAGAAAGCCCAGGGAGAGGCCTTCCTGGCCGCTGCGCCGGAGCCGTTGCGTGCCGCCTACCGGACGGCGCTGGCCGGTCCCTTCGCGCCGGAATTCGAGCGCCTGCTGGCTCTGGGTGAGGCGGGCCGGCTGGACCAGGATCCCGCGGCCTGGGCCCGTGCGGCCGGTGGCCACCTGGATGCCATCAAGGCGGTCCAGGACCGCCTGGACCAGGACATGCTCGTGGACGCCCAGGGGCTGGAGGGGGCGGCCCGCACCCAGCGGTGGCTGCTGGTGGGCGGTTTCGGCGTCTTCGGCCTGCTGGTGCTGCTCTGGACCTGGCGGGCGACGGTGCTCATCACCGAGCCCATCCACGATCTGGCCGAGGGCATGGCCCGCATGGAACGGGGCGATCTGCGCATCCAGCTGCCCGTCCAGAGCTTCGATGAGACCGGGCGCATGACGGGCGCCTTCAACGCCATGAGCGCCCGCCTGCGGGAGCTGGTCCGGGGCCTGCAGGGTCATGCGGGCCGGGTGACCGGGGGCGCAGCCGCCCTCTCCGCCAGTGCCGGCCAGGTGTCCACCGCGACCCAGCAGCTGGCCCGGAGCAGCCGGGTGCAGCGGGAGGCGTCGGAGGAAGTCGCCGCGGCGGTGATCCAGCTCCAGGCCTCCGTGTTGCAGGTACAGGCCAGCCTCGACAGCATGCTGGATGGGGGCCGCACCGCAGGGAACCAGGTGCGGGAAACGGCCCGCCAGGCCCAGGCCGTCGTGGCGGCGCTGGAGGCGGTGGTCCAGCGCACGGAGCAGGCCGTGGAGTCGGCCCAGGCCATCCAGGCCCTGGCGCAGTCCGGAAGGCAGATCCTGGAGGGGCCGCGCGCGCCCGACACCGCGCTCCGTCTCCACCAGATCAGCGTGCAGAGCGAGAAGGCCGCGGTCCAGGTGTCCAGCCTGGTCGAGGCCAGCCGGGCTGCCCTGAGGACGGGCGCGGCCCAGGTGGAGACGATGGCGAGGACCATGGCCTCGGTGGACGCGGCCCTGGGGAACATCGAGACCGTGGCCGGCGAGATCCATCAGGCCGCCGAGAACCAGTCCACGGTGAGCATGGAAGTGAGCCGACGGATGGAGGCCAGCCTCGCCGCCACGGGCGCCGTTCAGCTGGCCGCGGCCCAGCTCGCCAACACCGCGCCGGAGGTGGTGCTGACGGCCCGCGACCTGACCAGCGTGGCCGAGGCCCTCAAGACCGCCGCGACGGCCTTCCAGGCGGAGTGAGGCCTGGACAAACGCGCGGCCTCCGGGGGGAGGCCGCGCGTCGAAGGAACGAAGGGAGCTACAGGACGGCCAGGGCCGCGCTGTAGTCGGGCTCCTGGCCGATCTCGGGGACCAGCTGGGTGTGGATGACCTTGCCCTTTTCGTCCAACACCACGACCGCCCGGGCGTGCAGGCCCTTCAGGGGACCGTCCACCAGGGTGGTGCCGTAGGCGGTGCCGAAATCGGGACTGCGGAAGGTGGAGGCGGGCACGACCTTGTCCAGCCCCTCGGCTGCGCAGAAACGCTTCTGCGCGAAAGGCAGGTCGGCGCTGATGCACAGGATGGTCGTATTGGGCTTCTCGTTGGCCCGGACGTTGAAGGTGCGCACGCTGGCGGCGCAGGTGGGGGTGTCCAGGCTGGGAAAGATGTTCAGCACCACCCGCTGACCCGCCAGATCCTTGGCGGACACCTCGGACAGATCCGTCTTGACGAGGGAGAACGCCGGGGCGACGACGCCAGTCTTCGGCAGTTCGCCGGAGGTGTGGAGGGGATTGCCTTTGAGGGTGACCTGGGCCATGGCGTGCTCCTGTGGAGAACTCCCAGGTTACCGCCAGGACCTCACTTGGGCGGGAACTTGGCGAGGATGTCGTGGACGGCCCGGTTCACCACCTCATTGGCATCGTCGGGGTTATCGAGGCCGGTCAGGGCCCCCTCGGCGGCGCCCTGCCAGATCAGCTTGTTGCTCTTGAAGTCCACGATCTCGATGACGATGGTGCCTTCCTTGTAGGTGTGGACCTGGCTCATGGAGGTGCCCATGCCCCCATAGAAGGGCCGGAAGCCCCAACCCCAGCCCCAGCCCACATGGGTGGTGGTGCGGTAGCGCCGCTCGCGCACGATGGGGTAGTAGGTCACCAGGAAGTCGGGATCCGTCTTGGTGTCCATCACGTAGCCCTTGGCCTGGAGTTCCCGCTCCAGGGCGGCCCGCACCCGCGTATCCATGAGGCTGGTGGTGCCGCCGGTGCCCTTCTTGGAGGTGTAGTAGTCGAAGGTCTTGTAGCGGCCGTAGGTGGCGGTCACGTCGTAGTCGTAGCGCACCTGGTAGCCCGCGCAGCCCGTGAGAAGGGCCAGGACCAGCAGGGCAGGGGAGAGGCGGAACGCGGTCATGGGACCTCCGAGGCACCCATTATGGACGCCGAAACCGGGCCATGGTTGAAGCGGGGCTTTGGTCTATGGCGGTCTGGGAAAGAACCCCGGGGTGACCCCCGAGGATCGGTGGTCTGTCCAGGGCTGTGTTCCGGTATCAAAAACCATGGATATGGGGCGAAATCAGCCGATGCTGATGGGGTCATGGTCCTCGATCCCACCCTCGATGCGGGCGCATCCAGCCCCCTGTATCTGCAGCTGCAGCGGCATCTGCGGGGCATGATCCAGCAGGGTGAATGGCGGCCGGGCACCCGTCTTCCCGCCGTGCCCGAACTGGCCACGCGCTGGGGGGTGCATCGCCTCACGGTGCTCAAGGCCTTGGCCGGGCTCAAGCGCACCGGCTGGATCCAGACCGTGCAGGGCCGGGGCAGCTTCGTGGCCCCGCGACTGCCGGAGGCCCCCGGGCTGCGCTCTTCGGGCGAATTCCCCTTCGAGGGATAGCGGTTGCTGGTCCACGAAGGCGAACTGGGCTCGTGGATCGGGGAGACCCTGGAGCGGGCCCAGGACCACCACCTGGTGAGCTTCTCGGCCGGCTTCATCCCCTCGGACCTGCTGCCCGGCGAGCAACTGCGGCGCCTCACCATCCAGGTGATGAAGGATCTGGGCCCCGAGGCCTGGGTCTATGCGGCGCCGTCTGGCCACAAACCCTACCTCGAGGCCGTGGCGAATTGGCTGGCCTCCGAGGGCGATCCCATCGACGAGGGCTGGGGCATCCGCGCCCTGCCGGGCGCCCAGGCGGGCCTGGCCCTGGTACTGGAATCCCTGACGGTACCGGGGGACCGGGTGCTGGTGGAGAGCCCCTGCTACCTGGGCATCCTGGCCCTCATCCGCGCCCTGGGCCGCGAAGCCGTGCCCGTGCCCGTGGATCGCCAGGGCCTGGATCCCGAGCGGCTGGCCTCGGCCTTGCAGCGCAGCGAGGCCAAGCTGCTCTTCACCGTGCCCAGCTTCCACAATCCCACCGGCATGACCCTCTCGAAGGCCCGGCGCGAGCGGGTGCTGGCCCTCACTCGCGCCCACGGCGTGGTGCTGGCGGCGGATTCGGCCTACGGCGATCTGCGCTTCACGGGCAATTCCCTGCCGCCCTTCCGTCGCCTGCCGGATGCCGATCACGTCATCCACGTGGGCAGCTTCTCCAAGTCGCTGGCCGCGGGCCTGCGCCTGGGCTACCTCATCGCGAAGGAGGACATCCTGCGGCGCCTGGCGCCGATCCAGGAGGTCCACACCATCGCCCTGCCCACGCTCACGCAGGAAGTGGTGGCGCGGTTCCTGGACAACGGGGGCTTCCGTCGCCATCTGGTCCGCCTGCGCCGGGCCCTCAAGGAGCGCCGGGACGCCATGTACGAGGCTGTCGTAGAGCATTTCCCCGCGGGCACCCAGGTCTCCGAGCCCAAGGGCGGCATGCACCTCTGGGTGGTGCTGCCCGAGGACTACTCCGCGATGGATCTTCACCGGGACGCCCTCCAGCAGGGCCTCGGCTTCGCCCCCGGCCCGCTCTTCTTCGCGGATGGCCGGGGCACCAACTGCCTCCGCCTGAACTTCTCCACCCACGACCCTGCGGTCACCCGGGACGCCATCGCGCGCCTCGGCCACCTGGTCCACCGGACCTGATCCGGCCCCCGCCCTTGCCCAAGGAGTCTCCATGAGCACCGCAACGTCCACGCCGACCCTCGAGATCCGTCCCTCGGACCATCCCGCCAGCGCCGAAGAGCGTGCCCAGAAGATGGCCCACCCCGGCTTCGGCCGCGTGTTCACGGATCACATGGTGGTGATCCCCTACAAGGAAGGTGAGGGCTGGGGCCGCGGCGTGCTGAAGGCCTACGGTCCCATCGAGATGGATCCGGCCTCCTCCGTGCTGCACTACGGCCAGGCGATCTTCGAAGGCTTCAAGGCCTACGCGCAGAAGGACGGCGGCGTCGCCACCTTCCGGCCCGAGGCCAATGCGCGCCGCTTCCAGGCCTCCGCCCGCCGGCTGGCCATGCCCGAGCTGCCCGAGGCGCTGTTTCTCGAGGCCGCCACCGCCCTCATCCACCAGGACCTGGCCTGGGTGCCCGGGGGCGTGGGGGACAGCCTCTACATGCGGCCCCTGATGATCGCCACCGAGGCCGCCCTCGGCGTGCGGCCCAGCAGCGAGTACCTCTTCATCCTCATGGCCAGCCCCAGCGGCGCCTACTTCCCCCAGGGCGTGAAGCCCGTCACGGTCTGGATCTCCGAGGACTACGTGCGCGCGGCGCCCGGCGGCACGGGCTTCGCCAAGTGCGCGGGCAACTACGCCGCCAGCCTGGTGGCCCAGCGGCAGGCCAAGGGCGAAGGCTGCGACCAGGTGGTGTGGCTCGATGCCGTGCACCGCAAGTACATCGAGGAGATGGGCGGCATGAACATCTTCTTCGTCTACCGGGAGAAGGGCGAGACGGTGGTGGTCACCCCCGAGCTCACCGGCACCCTGCTGCCCGGCATCACGCGGGACAGCCTGCTCCAGCTGGCCCGTGAGCAGGGCTGGCGTGCGGAGGAGCGGAAGATCAGCACCGACGAGTGGGAGGCCGCGCTGAAGGAGGGCCGCATGACCGAGGCCTTCGCCTGCGGCACCGCCGCCGTCATCACCCCCATCGGCCACGTGAAGTCCCGCAAGGGCGAGTGGGTGGTGAACAACGGAGAGACCGGCCCCGTGGCCGCCAAGCTGCGCCAGGTCCTCCTCGACCTGCAGCACGGCGCCGCCCCCGATCCCCATGGCTGGATGACGCGGATCGTCTGATCCGTGGCTTCAACACGTAGAGCGCCCGCATCTGCGGGCGCTCTACGTGTGGTTGCGCCTCTCAACTCAATCAGGGGTAGCTGAGGTTCGCGCTGGCGATGGCGCCAGAGGAAACCTGGACCTGGGAACCGTAGGCCTTGGTTACCGGGACCGCGCCAGCGGTGCTGCGCTGCGCGGTCACACCGTAGAAGCTGGGGGCCAGTCCGGTGAAATACACCTGGTCCTGGCTGGCGCTCGTGACGGCGCTCTGGGAGCGGACGATGAGGTTCTCGAGCAGCCCGGGGCCTGCGGCGAGGTTCTGCCGCAACTCGCCCCAGGTGGCCACCGTCGGGAGGGAGGGGGGATTGATGGTCAGGGTCAGGGCTCCGGATTGCTGGGCGCCGCTGAAGGCCAAGTTCGCGGTGGCGGTGGTGGCCGCCGCCACGCTGATTGGGCTGGACGCCTCGGCGGCATAGGCAGAAAGGGTGCTGGCCGGTTGGGACACCACGAAGTAGGCCGTGCTGGCGCCCGCGGGCAAGCACTCCAGCAGGTAACTGCCGGTGGCATCGGTGAAGGCCCGGCGCTGGATGGTAGCCACCTGGAGGCCATCCACCGTCTCCGCGTAGACTTCCGCGCCCACCAGGGGCGTGGTGCCATCCGTCAGCTTCCCAGCAATGCTGGCCACCTGAGACAGGTCATAGGCCTGCCCTGTGGCCTGGAAGGTGTAGGTGGGAGTGCCAGCCCGCTGCTGGATGGCCTGTTGGCCCGAGAGCATGATCTGGGCCGTGGCGCTACCACCTGAGGACACGTTCACGGAGGCGGGGATCACGGTGGTAGTGGGCATGGACATGAGCAGGCCGGTGGTGACCCCGGGGAGAACCACATAGGCGGCCTGACGCGACTGGTCGCTGTAGTTGATCATCGCCCAGGTGATGCGGAACTGGGAGTAGGCCCCGGCGGGAACGGATGTGGCCGGGAGGATCTTCACGCTGTTCCCGTTCTGGAGGTTCATCAGGTCATAGGTGGCCCGCACCGTCCCGAGGGTGGTCCAGCTGGTCCCATTGGTCGTCCCCTCCAGCTTCTCCAGGCTGACGACGGCCTGGTCGTAGCCCGGGAAGCTGTCCGTGCCGAACCGCACGGTCAGCGTGCCGGTGGAGGCGCCACCCCAGGAGGTGCTTCCGCCCCCGCCACAGGCCAGGGTGGCGGCGAGGAGAAGCAGGGGGGCGAGCATCCGACGAAAAGGCATGGAGACTCCAGAGGAGGCAAAGCTGATACCAGACCAGTCTAGTCCTGGTTGCCCGCCGATCCCATCCCTGGGGTCCGATTTGCCTGTGAAGCCCTACCGCGGAGGAGGGGCCGCAGTCACCGCTTGGGGGCTGCCATCGGTGCGGCACCGGCCTCGCCTTCGCGCTCGATGCGGGAGGCGAAGTAGACGAGGGGGAAGGTGCGGTTGAGGGTGCCGCTGTGGAAGTTCTGCATGGGCATGTTCAGGGGCACCACCACCTTGTCGCCCACCTTGACCTTGAACTGGGTAGCGGCGGCCCAGATGTCGCCGGTGGCGGTCTTCACGCGGACATAGGTGTAGGAGGAGGCGTCCATGGTCTCGACCACGGTGCCAGTCGCGGTGGCCCCGCCTGCGGCGGGAGCCATCATGGGCATGGCCGGCTGCGGGGCGGCCGCGGGTGCAGGGGCGGGGGCCGTCGCCGCTGCGTTCACCGTGCGGTCGCGACCGCATCCGCCCAGGGCGGCAACGGCGAGGATAGAAGCGAGCAGGGACAAACGTGCCTGGGCCATGGAGAACCTCCGTGCCGCAACAGTACCATGGTGGGGTCCCAGATGGGATGCCCGCTCTGGAGGCCCCGGTGCGCGCCCGGTAGACTGGGGACGTCCGGTCCCCTCCGGGCAGGGTCCTGCAAGGAAGGTTGGCCGAGCGGTTTAAGGCTCTCGTCTTGAAAACGAGCGTGGGTCAAAAGCCCACCGGGGGTTCGAATCCCTCACCTTCCGCCACCGACGCCCCGCCTCCGCGGGGCGTATTCATGGGCGCGGGAGGGGAGGGATTCGAGCAAATGAAGCGCCGGCGTTCGTCCTGGCCCGCGACATGGAGCCTTGTGCCCCCGCGCCCCCACAGGTAATCTGAAAGGCCTTGGAGAGATGCCGGAGTGGCCGATCGGGCTCGCCTGCTAAGCGAGTGTATTGGGTAAACCAGTACCGGGGGTTCGAATCCCCCTCTCTCCGCCACTGAAGCCGCCGCAAGGCGGCTTCTTTTTGGGCTAGAGAGCTGAGCGATTCGAAAATGCTCGGATCACCCCTTCGTGTCCCAGCCCTCCGCCGCCCGGAAGCTGTGGTAGCGGTCGCTTCCCAAGATCAGGTGATCCGCCAGGGGCACGCCCAGGGACTCGCCAGCGGCCTGGAGGCGACGGGTGAGCTGGATGTCCTCGCGGCTGGGAGTCGGGTCCCCGCTGGGGTGGTTGTGGAAGGCCAGGGCCGTGGTGGCGCCGTAGCGCAGGGCCTCGCGGAAGAACTCCCGCGGGCTGATGAGGGTCGCCGTGGCCGTGCCCTGGCTGAGGATGCGCTCAGCCAGGAGGTCGCCCTTGGCGTTGAGGGCCAGGAGGCCGAAGCGCTCCTCCGTCCAGCCCTGACAGCGGGGCAGCAGGTAGCTGCCGGCGGCCCGGGGGCTGGTGATGCGGGGACGCTCGGTACTGCGTTGGGCGCGGCGGGCCAGTTCGGCGGCGGCCCAGAGCTGGCCCGCCTTGGCGGGGCCGAGGCCGGCCTGGTCCAGCCAGTCCTGGAGGCCGAGAGCCATGAGGCCCGAGAGCCCGCCGGTGCGGCCCAGCAGGGCCTGGGCCAGCTCCACGGCGCTCTGGCCCTGGCGGCCCGTGCCCCAGAGCAGGGCCAGCAGCTCGGCGTCCGCCAGGGCCTCGCCGTGGCCGGCGAGGAGGCGCTCCCGGGGGCGCTGATCGGGAGAGAGGTCAAGGATGCGCATGGTCAGACTCTCGTCCAGGTGCCCAACACGGGGCGGTAGCGGAGGATCTCCACCTGGCCCACCAGCCCCAGGCGCAGGCAGAGTGCCTCGCGGCCGTGGTGGAGGAACCACACGTTGGAGGCGGCCCGTCGGTGGGGCAGGATGGTGAGGGGGCGCGGCCGGCCGGAGCGCCAGCCGCTGTCGAGCAGGTCGGGGGGAAGCGGCACCGAGGCGGGCCGTCCCCATCGCACCCCCTCGGGCAGGCGCAACGCCAGCCGACCCTGCCCGGCCTCCGGAGCAGGGGCCACGCATACCGCGCAGCGATGGGCGGTGGCCAGGCTGAAGGCCAGGTGCAGGCTGCGGTGCAGCTCCTGGCGGGCCACTGTGGGCAGGCGACTGTTTTGGCGCACCGGGGAAAGGAGACCGGAAGGGCTCAAATGCAATCGCGGCGCGGCTTCGGCGAGGTGCTGGCAAGGCAAGGAATGTGCATTTGATTTGGCGCGGTTTTGCGGAGGGTGGCGCAAAACGACCGGTATTTGCACTTGATTTGGCGCGGGTATGACCGCCTCTGACTCAGAGGCAGATCACGCCCAGGATCTGGTCTTCCACCGCCTCTCCATTCAGTGGCTGCACGCGCCCGCGGAGGCCCGGTGCATCGGGCACCAGCTCCAGCGCCGGCTCGTTGCGGTCGGGGTGGAGGTAGACGCGGCGGAAGAAGGCCACTGTGGCGTCCCGCCCGCCGAGGCGGACCAGGCAGACGGAACCTTGGCTGGGCCTGCGGCGCAGCTCCAGCGCCGTGTTCACGAGCACCAGGTCGCCCTGGCCCAGCATCGGGCGCATCGAATCGTCGGGCACCCGCACCAGGCGCAGATCCGCCGGGGTGCCCGCTCCGCAGCGCCGCAGGATGGCCTCCGCCGCACGGCGGGGCAGGACGTGGCGCTCCGCCCCATCCCGCAGAGGCACCTCTACCCCCAGCCACGGCAGGCCCATGACCACTGGCAGAAACACCTCCTGGCTCGCCGGCATCACCTGGGCCTCGATGAGCTTGGGGCCCTCACCAGTAAGCAGCCAGGCGGAACTGATCCCGTAGACGTGCTCCACACCAAGAGCGGCCAAGGAGGTCAACTCAGCGGATCCAGTCTCCCATCGAGAAATCGCCGCCTTAGAAACGCCGATCCGGAGGCCGAACTCCTCCTGTTGAAGCCCAGCATCCATCCGAATCTGGCGCAAACGCTCTGCTGGCGTGAGTGGTTTCATGAATTTCTCGATTCAAGAAAAAAATCATTGACTGGTCGCGATTCGAGAACCAGTATTCTCTTGTTCTCGCTTCGAGAGCGAAGCGACCGGAGAAAACGATGCTACCCGAAAATCCCCCACGCAAGCGGGCGGCCTACGGCCTGCCAGCCGACGCCAAAGCAGTTGTCGCCATGGCTTCAGGTATTCAAGACCTAATGGCCGACGGAATCAATCTGGACGGCAGCCTGAAGCCTGCCGCGATCCGCGCCCTCCTGAAACTTAAGGGCAAAAGCATCAAGATCCTGGCTGAAAGCCACGGCTACAGTGACGCCTACTTCCACCAGGTCATTGAGCGCGTGCGCCGCGACATGGCCGTGGAGGACATCCTCGCGGACTGCATCGGGCTCAAAGCTGATCGCATGTGGGGCCGTAGCTCCACGAACGTGGCTTGAGGCGGCCATGAACGACGCATCGGCGGCCTCCTCGCGGTTTGTAGAGATTCGGAAGGACCAAGGGCTGACGCTCCGTGAGATATCGGATGAACTTGGTATCGCCAACACGGTCTACCTCTATTGGGAGACAGGGAAAATCGGGCCCCGCAAACCCAACGCCCTAGCCATCCAGGCCCTGTATGGCTACCGCTGGGAATGGGTGATGACCGGCGAGGAGCCCAAGCGGGTCGAGGGAGCCGTTCCGAGCGCCCACGAGCTGGATGCCTTCGTCGGCAGCCTGTTCGACATGGCCGATCACCTGTCCTCCCTTGGGAGACAGTTGCGCACGGCGGCCAGTCGAGTGGAGGCGAACCGGTGACCGCCAAACACCCCCGTCAGGAGGTTGCACCGTTCCCCGAGGTTGCACCGTTGGTTGCACCGTTCGGCGCGACAACGCTGCAACCGGATTTGGGAACGGTGCAACCATCCAACAAGCTGAAAAACGGTGTAGTTGCAAATTCGGCCAAGGCCGCGGAGGTTCCGCAGGTTGCACCGTTGGTTGCACCGTTCTTCACCCTGGAAGAGGCCGCCGGCCTGGCCCGGGTGAGTCGTCAAGCCCTGGCAAAACGCCTGGGGAAACTCGGTCTCCTCCAGGAGCGGGTCTCCGAGGAAGGCCACAACAAAGGCCAGGTCTACAAGGTTGTCCTGGCCGAGGACCTCTTCCTGGTCTACCCCAACGCCCGCCGCGTCTGGGATGAGCAGCAGAAGTCCCAGTCAGAGCTGGCCGCGATGGCCGCCGCCCAGGCTGCCCCCGCCATCGCCCAGCCCCAGGAGCCCCGGTCCATCCGGGACATGAAGGACTGGCAGCGCCAGCGCATGGATGCCCGGGTCGGCATCCTCCACTACCTCAACCGCATGGCCCGGGAGCACGGCCTCAGCCAGGAACGTGCCGTGGCCCGCCTGATCGCCCAGGCCGATGAGAAGCGCCTTCCCGATGACATCCAGCGGCTCATCCCCCTGGCCAACGCCCGCTCCGGCCAGTCCGGCGACCGCACCCTCAGCCGGAGGACCCTGCAGCGATGGGCCAAAGAGGCCAAGGGCGGCCTGGATCGTCTGGCCCCGAAGGCCAGCGACCGGGCCATGCCGAGCTGGCTGCCCCTGCTGCTCGATATCTACCGCCAGCCCCAGGGGCACAGCCTGAGCTGGGCCGTCCAGGCCCTGGCAGGCCAGCTGCCCGAAGGCGTGAAGCCGCCCAGCTACGACAGCGCCCGGCGCTGGCTGGACAAGGTGGGCGCCGTTGAACGGGAACGCGGGCGGATGCTGCCCCGCGAGCTCAAGACCATCCAGCCCCACCGCCGCCGGGAGAAGCCCAGCACACCCTTCGACATCCTCACGGCGGACGGCCACACCTTCGACGCCGAGATCGCCCACCCCGACCATGGGCGGCCCTTCCGGCCAGAGCTCACGATGGTGGTGGACGTGGCCACCAACCGCATCGTCGGCTGGTCGGCCTGGGAGAAGGAAAGCAGCTGGTCCGTCCTGGATGCCTTCCGCATGGCGGTCCTGCGGGGCGGCGTCCCCCTCATCTTCTACACGGACAACGGCCCGGGGTACCGAAACGACCGCATGGAGGCCCTCAAGGCCCGCCTGGGCTACGACCACCGGTTCAGCATCCCCTACAACTCCCAGGCCCGCGGCGTCATCGAGCACATGCAGAAGACCGTCTGGGTGGACCTGGCGGCGAAGACCTTCAGCACCTATGTCGGAGCCTCCATGGACCGGCAGGCCAAGCAGATCGTCTTCAAGGCCAGCCGCAAGGGCCTTCCCGTGCTGCCCTCCTGGCAGGCCTTCGTGGCCTTCGTGGAGATGGCCGTGGCGGCGCACAACGCCCGGCCCAGCAAGGCCTGCCCCAAGGCCCTGGACGCCGAGACGGGCCGCCACCGCCACTTGAGCCCTGACCAGACCTGGGCCCAGGCCGAGGCCCTGGGATGGAAGCCCGAAGGGCTGCCCATCAGCCTGGACGACTTCCGGCCTGAGGAGCTGCGCATGGTGCGCCGGGGCGAGATCTCCCTCTTCGGCAACACCTACTTCAGCAAGGAGCTGGCCGAGCTGCACGGCGAAGAGGTCCGCGTGGCCTTCGATATCCACGATGCCACCCGCATCTGGGTGAGCCGCCAGGACGGCTCCTTCGTCTGCGAGGCGGGCTTCGAGGCCAACAAGAGCGCCTACTTCCCCAAGCCCTATGTCGAGAGCCTGCGAGAGAAGCGCAAGGAAGGCCAGCGGCAGCGCCTGGAGGCCAAGGCCCAGCGCGTGCTGGGAGAGCCCCTGGAGCAGGTCGAAGTCCAGGACCTGACTGATGCCCAGCGGGCCCTGGCCGCCGAGGGCTTCAGCCGCCTCACGGACTACCGCCCGGAGGCCATCGAAGACGCCTCCCCAGAGCCCGAAACCCTGGCCCCCAGTGGCCGCCCAATCTTCCAGAACGACATCGAGTACTACCGCTGGGCCCAAGCCCATCCCGAGGCCCTGGATGACCAGGAAGCCCGAGAGATCCACCTCCGCATCCAAGCGGACCCCGCGCTCCAGGCCGTGCTGGGCCTGGGCGCCTGACCCCCACCACCCTCATCCCCCTCACAGGAGGCCCTTTGAAACCCACCTTCGCCCTCGTCAGCAACGTGGAGCGCCTGATGGCCGGAATGGCCATCGTCCACCAGCGCGGCGCCATGGAGGCCGGCATGATGCTGGTCACCAGCGAGCCCGGCTTCGGCAAAACCGAGACCCTGCGCTGGTACGTGTCGCAGCAGCCCTACGCGGTCTACGTCCGCGCCAAGAGCGGCTGGACCCGCCACTGGTTCCTCAACGATCTGCTGGCGGCCCTGGGCGTGAGCCCCCAGCGCCTCACCGAAGACATGTTCCGCCAGGCCGTGAGCGCCCTGGAGGCCCGTCCCTACACCGTGGTGGTGGACGAGGTGGAGCACGCCCTGGCCGATCACGCCGTGATGGAGGCCATCCGCGACGTCAGCGATGCCACCAAGATCCCCGTGGTCCTGGTGGGCATGGACCAGGTGAAGGACCGGATCCGCAGCCGCTACCCCCAGATCAGCAGCCGCATCGCGGTCATCGTCTACTTCCAGCCCGTCAGCCGCGAGGACGTCACCAAGGCCGCCAGCACCCTCCTGGATGGCGTGAAGCTGGACCAGGACCTGGTCGAGGAGATCCACCGCCAGTGCGAGGGCCGGATGCGTCTGGTCATGAACGCCCTGGGCAACTGCGAGCGCGTGGCCCGCCAGCGCAAGGCGAGCGCCTTGGCCCTGAAGGACGTGGAGGGCCAGGAGCTGATCCACGACTGGCAGTCCAAGCGCCCCCGCCTCGTCAAGCTGCAGAGGCAGGCGTGAGCGGACCGAATCCCAGCACAGCCATCCTGCGAGCCATGGCGGGCCGACTCGGCCGCATCGCCTTCGGTGCCCTGGTGGAGGACACGGGCCTGACCCGTCTCCAAGTGCGGGATGGGCTCACGACCCTCCGAGGGCGCGGCCTGGCCGAGATGGCCTGGCGCGGCACCTGGAAGCTCACGCCAAAGGGCGCCGAGGCCGCCGGCCAGGGGCTGGAGTTGAAGCCTGGCCCCGCGGGCCCGAAGCCCACCTCCGCCGTGCCCCACCACTTCCGGTCCCGCCTGTGGCGGGCGCTCCGGATGATGCGCAAGTCCACCATCCACGGGCTGCTGGTGCCAGCCTCCAACCCCTCCGACGGCAACCCCTACGAGAGCGCCAAGAAGTACCTGGATGCCCTGGTGAAGGCCGGATTCGTGAAGCGCATGCCCCACAAGGAGGGCAACCGCACCATCTACGCCCTCGTCCGCGACAGCGGGCCTCTCCCTCCTCAATGGAACAAGCGCCAGGGCCGTGTCTTCGACGCCAACACCCAGGAGGTCTTCGATGTGGCTTGAGCTCCTGAGAGACCAGGTCTCCCAGCGTGGCCCGGGCGGCCTGGGCGCCGTGGCCGCTGAACTGGGCTACAGCAAGTCCGCCCTGAGTCTGGTGCTGAACGGCAAGTACGACAGCAGCACCGCTCGGATCGAAGCCGCCGTCCTGCGGACCTTCGGGTCCATCCGCTGCCCCTTCGAGGAGCGCGACCTGTCCGCCGCCGACTGCCGCTTCTGGCGCCAGTGCGACCGCCCCACCTCATCCCCCTGGGCCCAGCACCACTGGGCCGCCTGCCAGTCCTGTTCCCACAACGCCTCATCCCATGGAGCATCCCGTGTTTGAACGCCTGAAGACCCTCCTCAAGCCCGCCAACGTCCAGGGGGATGGCCCCCGCGTGGCCATCCGTAATGCGGACCGCCTCAATGCGCTGGCCGCTCCCCCGGCCCCCATCCCCACCGCCCCCGCCTACGCCTACCCGGGCTATGGCTACGTCTCCATGGCCCTCACCTGCTTGGAGGCCATCGGGCTGATGACGGATGTCACCAGCATGGAAACCGCCTCGGCGGCCATCACCGAGCTGGTGCGGCGGGGCATCCACCTGGAACCCATCGACTGGGTGCTGGTCGAGCACTGCCACGGCGCCCAGGGCGAGTCCATCCCAACCCTGGCCCAGATCCAGGCCGCCTTCCGCGAGCGGCTGGTGGTGCTGGGCTTCACCGCCGTCAACCAGGCCGCCGCCGCATAGCGCCCATGAGCACTGTCCTGGCCTGGATCATCTCCCCCCTCTGGCTGCCCATCCTGGGCGCCCTTCACCTGCGGGACGCCCTTCGGCGCCGCCGCTTCATCCGCCACTAGGAGCAACCGCATGACCAAGAATCCCAAGATCCCCGAGGGCTATCGGCAGAACGCCAACGGCGACCTGGTCCTCATCCAGAACATCCGCGAGATCGACCTGCTGCGGGACGAGCTGGTGGTCGGCATCGCCGCCCGGGCGCGGGAGAAGTCCGGCGAGCTCTCGGAATTCAAGACCACTGTTATGGACGAGGTCCAGGCCTTCGTCCAGGAGAGCGCCGCCCGCTTCAAGGCCAAGCTCGGTGGCACCAAGGGAAACCTCAGCCTCATTTCCTTCGACGGCCGCTTCAAGGTGGTCGTGGCCAGCCAGGACAACCTCTGCTTCGACGAACGGCTCAAGGTCGCGGAATCGCTCATCCACAAGTGCATCAAGAAGTGGAGCGACGGCGCCGACGCCAACCTCATGGCCCTGGTAAACGATGCCTTCCAGGTGGACAAGGCCGGAAACGTGAGCATCCGCCGCGTCCTGGGCCTGCGCCAGCTCGACATCGACGACAAGGACTGGAAGCGGGCCATGGACGCCATCTCCGAATCTGTCCAGGTCGTGGGGTCCAAGAGCTACCTCCGCATCTACGAACGGACGGAGACCGGCGAGTACCTGCCCATCTCCCTCGACGTGGCGGGGGTGTAGCCATGGAGCAGCTCCAGGTCGATTTGGCCTCCCCCCGCCTTCCCATGGCCTACCTCAGCGCCCCCATGAGCGCCCCGTCGGCCATTGATCGCATGCACCACTACCTGAACGCCCGGCGGGCCTCCCACGAGCTGTGGGAGGCCGAGGTCCTCCACTACTGCCCCCACACGAACAGCCCATCCATCGGCAGCTCCGACGTGGGCTACGAATCCTGGATGGCCATGGATCTCGAAGTCCTGCGCCGCTGCGACTTCATCGTCATGGCCGGGAACTGGAACGAAAGCCCCGGCTGCCGCCGCGAACTGGCCATGGCCATGCACCTGGGGAAACCCGTGGTCTACACCGTGGAGGCCGCCGTCGCCCTCTACCAGGAACTGCGGCAGGCCGCCTGATGTCCTCCGAGCCTTCCACCGCCCGGCCCCTGGCCGTCTGGGTCCGCATCCAGGACCAGGACTTCCTCTGGACGCCAGGGGAGGGCCTGGACCCCGCCGTCGCCGCCACCGTGGAGAACTGGGTCTGGAAGCGGGCCCGCGCGCTATCCCGCTCGGCGGCCATGGTCGGCCTGGCGGTGGAGGACCTGGTCCAGGAGGGCCGCATTGGTGCGCTCCGGGCCGCCCGCACCTTCGAGCCTGGCCACGCCGCCAATTTCCTCACCTGGGCCGTCTACTGGATCCGCAACGCCATGGTGGACGCCCTCGACGGATCGGGCGACATCAACATCCCCCGCGACCTGCGCCGATCTCTCCGCAGGAATGGCCAGCAGCCGCCCGTGTTCAGCCTCGACGCAGCCGTCCCAGGAAGCCCCGAGGATGGCCCCAACCCCACCACCTGGGCGGCCCTTCTGCCCTCCGACCCCGAGCCCACGGATGATCTGGGGCAGCGGGCCCGCATGGCCCTCCGGGCCGCCCTGGAGACCCTGCGCCCCCAGGACCGCGACGTGCTGCTCCGCCGCTTCGGCTTCCGGGGCGAGCCCGAAACCCTCGAATCCATCGCCAAGGACTGGGGCCTGACCCGCCAGCGCATCAGCCAGATCGAGTCTCGCGCCAAGCTGCGCCTCAGAGCCGCCCTGTCGCCCCAACCCACACCACGCGCCCCACGTCCTCCACGGGGGCAGAAAGGACCAGCCATGCCCTCCTACGCTCGCCAACTGACCATCGGCGATGCCATCCGCGACCGCGACCGCAAGGCCAAGGCGAAAGCCAAGACCGAGGCCATCGCCCGGAAGAACCGCAAGAAGGCCGCCGCCGGCACGCCCCTCTTCCACCTGGAACCCAATGGCCGACTGGACCTCCGCGCCTCCTGTCCCGACTGCGAGCCCATCGGTTCGGGCCTCTGCCAGGGCCGTGTCTGCGAATGCTGCGGCGGATCCGGCGTGGCGGAGCCGATGCCGTGAGCGAGTTCCTGGCTCTCGACCTCCCCGAACTCCGCCGCCGCATGGAGGACCACAAGGCCACGCGGCCCACGGACATCTTTAGTCCCGAGATGAAGCCCTGGATGAAGAAGAAGGACAGCATCGCCTTCGCCATCGAGCTGAAGGAGGCCGAGGCCGCCCAGAAGCCCTTCTACATCACCGTCCCTCCCCAGCCCATCGAACGGCCTGTCCAGCCCCTGCTCCGGCTGCGCAAAGACAAGACCTCCAAGCCCATAACCCAGGAGGTGCGCCATGACCCCAGCCCCGGGAAAGCCGGGGCGCCTGGCGCCCCCATCAAAGAGGCCTCCATGCCCCGAGCCAATCCCAGCCATCACCGCAACCCCCAGGACCGCATCGAGCACCTGGTGGAGCGCATCCAGGCCGCCACCCGAAAGGGCGAAAAGCTCTACTGGGCGCAGCAGGAGGTCCGCGACCTCTGCCAGGCCCATGGCCTGGAGGTGCCCCCCGAAGCCCAGAAGAGGGAGCGCGGCACTACCAAGCAAGATGCCCCCCCCCATCACTTGCAGGATGCGCTTGGTCAGGAGGGCGCCATGCAGCCTGAGCCCAAGCCCGCACTGCCAGTCCAGGCCGCGCCAGAGCGCCTCCAGCCCCTGCCCGAAGTGGCTGGCCGGTTCCGCGCCCTTCGGACCCAGGCCCTGGAGCTGCTCCCCCTGTGCCAGGGCCTTTCTGGTGAAGAAGCCAAGGCCGTCGAGCGTCAGATCGACCTCCTGGCCGATGTCCTCGCCGTGGGCGTGCGCCTGGCGCACGAAGTCGCATGAAGCGCCGCGAACGCCGCTCCCACCAAGGCTGGACCCGCATCCTGTTCATCGACCTGACCGAGCTGTGGGACCGGCTCATCCGGCCTCGCCTGTTCGGAGTGCAGCCATGACCCGCCGATCCATCGCCCTCGCCGTCTGGTACGAGATCCGGGGCCAGCGCCAGGCCCACGCCATGGTGCTCCACGACCAGCCCTTCCAGCGCCTCAGCCCCTCCGAGGCCGGCACGGCCCTCTGTGGCGCCGAGGTGCCCGAAGGCAGCCCTGTGCAGTTCGACAGTGACTTCCACGACTGCGCTGCCTGCAAGGCCGCCATGACGCAGAAGGTGGGATAGGCCATGACCGATCCCCGCCGCACCCGCGACCTCGCCCGCATCCACCTGGCCAAGAAGGAACTGGGCCTGGAGGAGGACACCTACCGCGCCCTGCTGAAGGCCACCACCGGCAAAGACAGCGCCGGGGCCTTGGGGCCGGGCGAGCGGTGGAAGGTGCTGCTGGAGCTGGGGCGGCTGGGGGCGAAGTCCGGGGCCATGGCTGGCACCGCCTCATCCCATCCCGGCAAGCCCGCCATGGTGCCCGTGGAGGCCGTGGCCCTCATCTCCAAGATCGAAGCCCAGCTGGCCGAGGCCAAGCGCCCCTGGGCCTACGCCCACGGCATCGCCTGGCGAATGTTCAAGAAGGCCCAGGTCCAGCACTGCGAGCCCGACGAGCTGCGGAAGATCGTCGCGGCCCTCTCCTACGACGCCAAGCGCCATGGCCGCGATGAAGGTTGACCCCATGAAACCCCTTGCAACCCGTTCCCACCCCGATAACCTGTGTGCCGGAGCTAAACACTCCCCACAGGACGACCGGCATCGCCGGGAGTCGCAGGAAATAAGGCGCAGCCGCAAGGCCCGCGCACGAATAACTGGGCCCATACCTGTGTGGGTGTTTAGCTCCCGGTCCTGGCCGATCCAGGAAGACAAATCCCGGCTAAACACCGGTCAACTCACAGGAGAAGCGGCATGAGTGCTGAGCTTCGCTCCATCGACTTCCACGGTGAAGTCGTCTTCCTCGTGGCCCATCCCGAAACAGGGAAGGCCTTCGTCCCGGTCAAACCCCTGTGCGCCCAGGTAGGGCTTTCTTGGGGCTCCCAGCATCAGAAGCTCACCGCTGATGTGGATTTGTGGGGGTGTACTCATATCGAGATACCTTCCCCGAACGGCCTTCAGACCATGACCTGCCTGCCCCTGGAGAACCTGAATGGCTGGTTGTTCAGCATCCAGTCGGCCCGGGTGAAGCCGGAGTTCCGGGACAAGTTGCGGGCCTACCAGAAGGAGTGTTTCCAGGCACTGGACGCCTACTGGCGCACAGGAGCGGCCCTCCGCCCCGAGGTCCGTGCCGCCGTGCCGGAGGCTGTCCAGGCGCTCTTCGACCAGATCGAGGATCTGACGGGCTTGGACCCCATGGATGCCCAGCCCGAAGGAGACGACCGCTACACCTGGATGAGCACCACCCAGGCGGGCCACCGCCTCGGGGTGGGCCGCACGGCCATTCAGTACCGCTGCGCCCAGTACGGCATCCCCACCCGGCAGTGGCGCAACGAGCACCAGGTGCCCCTGGAACTCCTCCAGGCCCACTTCATCAAGCATCCCATCCGGACGGACATCGGCCGGAACGCCGTGCCTCACGGGGCCTACTCGCCCGCCCTGCCGGATGGCGCCACGCTCCAGATCCTGAAGGATCTCTACGGCCCCGACCTGGCCCGCATGGTGCTCTACCGGCTGAACCCGCGTGTCTTCCCCCATCCCGCCAGTCTGGTGGGAGGTGCGCGATGATGGACATGCGCCTGGATGAAGCCCTGAACGTGATGGACCAGGTGGCCACCGAGCTGGAGGCCGCCGCCGCCCTGGTGGGCCAGCGCGAGCGCACCCGCAACGCGGGGGAGACGCCCCGAGCCGAAGCCCTGGCCCTCACCAGCCTCGAAGCCCACGGCTTCGCCCAGATCCTGGGCCTGATCGCCGGGCAGCTCCGCAAGGCCGAGGCAGACCTGCGCCATGACGATCTGGAGCTGGCTGGCTAAGATGATTCATTCATCACCAACGCGGACAACCCGCTTTTTTCAAGGAGGCACCATGAACAAGCCCGCCACGAGTCTGCTTGCCGCCCTGGCCTTCGCCGTGCTGATCGGCCTCGGCTGCGACAAGAAGGCCGACAGCCCCAGCCAGCCAGCCCAATCCACGGCCGTCTCCAAGCTCGCCGGAACCTGGCAGAACGACCTCATGACGGTGAAGATCGACCTTCAGCGCGGGAAGTACGAAGGCATCGCCATGGGCGAGAAGTTCGAGAAGAAGCTCGCCATCGTCAAGGAACTCGGCAACACCGTGGAGTTCACCACGGGTGAAGGCGAGGGCAAGGCCACGATCCTGGCTCAATTCCAGGAGGATGGATCGCTGATGCTCACCAAGGAGGGCGGTATCCCCCTGATCATGAAACGCGTGGGATGAGATAGCCCCGAACGGACAAACCAACGCCCCGAACCGTTCGGGGCGTTTTTCTGCATGGTGACGCATGCCCCTTGCCCTCCTCCGCATCCTTATGTGGGAGGGAGACCCATGGGCATTCAGTACCCTGAAGTGCTGATGGACGCGGCGGCAAGTCTGGCTCACGAGCTGGAGCGGCGCGGGATCTCCCCCGAAGTGGCCAGTGACGCATCCTTCGCCGCCGTGGAGCACCTGCGGGCCCAGTGGGGAGGGGCGGACATCTACATCCCCAAGGCCGCCGTGCTCGACCTGGCGCCGAAGCACCTACTGGTCTACGAGCACTGGAAGGCCGGGGACGACTACCTCAAGCTCATGCGCGAGTTCGGCTACACCGTGCAGTGGATCCGGCAGATCATCCGGGCGGCCCGGCTGGCCCGTAGCCAGAAGGTGGCCGCGCCCATGCTGCTGGAAGACTGCGGCTAGATCACCCCAAACCACTTTCCAAGCGCCACAGGGGCGCACGGAGGACGGTTCTCCTGACCCATTCCAGGAGAACCTCCGTGATCGAGCCCCTGTCTCCACCCTCTGAATCCCTCCCCCTTGGCCAGCGCTTGCTCCGTGGCCTATCCTCGGCCTTCTCCAGCTTCATGGGCTTCCTTGTGGGCGCCCACGGCTTCGAGATGGACAAGGCCGCCCGGGGCCGCATGGCCCTGGTTTTCCTGCTCATTGCGAGCCTGGGGGGCTGGCTGACGGCCAAGGCCCTCTCCGCCTGGGCAGTGCTGCAGCCCACGCCGGACAGTCCGGCCTGGGAGCTGGCCCTCCAGGCGCGACTCGCCCTCTTCCGGGCCCGCACGGCCCTGGGCCTGGCCTTCGGCGTGCTGCTGCTCACCTGGGCCGCCTTCCAGGTCCTCGACCGAACCCGCCTCGGCAAGCGGCTCTGGCACTGGTCCCCCGGCATGGACTCAGACGCCACCTCCGGCGCCAAGACCCTCTCCGCGGGCATCGCCTTCGCCGCGCTGCTGCTGGCCTTCGCCTACCTGGCGGGCCAGGTGCTCCGGTGAAGACCCTCCGAGCCCTCCTCCTGGTCCTCCTGGCCGTGGTTGGGCTCACGGCCCAGGTCCCCTTTGAGGCGACCTTCCGGTCCGTGGCCGGGCCCCGCTGGGTGGACCGGGCGGCCCAGGTGAAGGCGGAAAGCCTCTTCCGGGCCACGGTCACCGCCCCGGACGGCGGCATGGGCCTCGCCCAGTTCATGCCCGCGACCTGGTCATGGGCTCAAGCCCAGGGCTGGGTGCCTCGCGGAGCCAGCGCCTATGAGCCCACTGCAGCCATCACGGCCCAGCACGCCTACATGACCTGGTTAGAGTCCAGGACCGGTGGGCGGCTGGATCCGGCGCTCGGCGCCTACAATGCCGGGCTCGGCTCTGTGCGCAAGGCCCAGCTGCTGGCCGCCCAGCTGGGCCTGCAGGGCCAGGCGGCCTGGCTGCGGGCGCTCCCCCGGGTCACCGGGGAGCGCAACGCCTCCATCACGCGGAGCTATCTGGCCCGCAACCTCCGCTACCGGATCGAGCTGGGAGGTTGCCATGCGCCTAACTGAGCTGGAGCCGATCTTCCTGCGGGTGGCCGAGCGCGGCGAGCGTGCCGTCTTCAAGCATGTCTCCACCATCGAAGAGGCCCACGGCCTCCGGTTCCTCTGTCCGAAGTGCTACCAGGCCAACGGCGGCCCCAAGGGGACACACAGCGTCATCTGCTGGACGCCTCAGGCACCGCTGGACGACAAGTCCGCAGGCGGTGCCCGGTGGCCCATGTCGGGGACGGGTTACCTGGACCTGACGCTCACGCCCTCCATCCAGCTCCTGGGGGGATGCCACTGGCATGGCTTCATCACCAACGGGGAGGCAACCTCGGTATGAGCCTCACCACCCGCACCCTGGCCCTCCTCCTGCTGCTGGCCACAGTCGCCGCGGGCCTGGCCTTCCTCTACGGCCGCCACGAGGCGGCAAGGGCTGTCCAGGCCGAACAGCGCCTGGCGCTGGCGGTCCAGGCCCAAGGCCAGCTCACGGCCGCCCTGGAGACCGAGCAGCGCGGCATAGAGGCCCTCCGAGGTGAGCGCCGGGCCCAGGAGGCCCAGCTGCGCACCGCGGACCGCTCTGGAGCGCAGACCCGCCACGAGGGGGAGGCCCGCGCCCAGGCTGTGCTGCTGGCCCCGGCGCCAGAGGTGCAGCACGGGAACACCCGGGACCTGGTGCGCTGGGCCTCCACCCAGGCCCAGGACCTCAATCGCCGCCTGGAGGTGCCGCCCCTTCACCAGGAGATCCCCCGATGAAGCGCCTGGTCGTCCTCCTTGCCCTGATGGTGGCCACCCTCGCCGGCATCGGTTGCGCCAAACCAACCGCAAACCCCATCGTCGTCCGGGAACCGGTCCCCGTGCCGTGCCCGCCGCCCGCTATCCCGGCGCGTCCCGCGCTCCCCTCGGCCCAGCTGGGCCCCGATCCCACCTTGCGCGACCTTCTCCGCGCCCTGCTGGCCGACCGCGAGGCCCTGGCCGCCTGGGCCCTGGACCTGGAGATCCGCCTGAAGGCCTACCTGCCCCCCGACCCCGCCAAGGAGCCCCGCCGATGACCGCACCCATCCGACGCCGCGCCCAGAGCCCATCCTGCCCTGGCTGCAATGAGCAGCTGCTGGGCGAGATCAAGGGCACGCTGGACATGGTCCGAGAGACCCAGAAAACCCACGGCACCAAGCTGGACTCCATGGATGGCCGCCTGCGCTCCGTCGAGAACAAGGCCACCCTCGCCGGAGGTCTGAGCGGCCTGCTCATGGCCGTGGGAGTGAACCTCGCGGGCTGGTGGATCAAGGGGAAGAGCTGACATGGCCCACCCGCCGGAAGTGCGCAGCAAGCTCCGTGGGCTCTACGTCCACAAGGGCCTGGGCCTGGAGCATGCCGCCCAGCGCCTGGGCCTGAGCCCGCGCACGGCGAGCCGCTGGAAACAGGAGGCCGCCGAGCAGGACGACGACTGGGACAAGGCCCGTGCGGCCCACCACCTGGCGGGGGAAGGGGCCGAGGCCGTGTCCCGCGCCGTGCTGGAGGACTTCCTTGGCCTCTTCCAGGTCGTGATGGCCGAGGTGAAGGGCGACAAGGGCAACAAGCTGAAGCCCATCGAGAAGGCCGAGGCCATCAGCCGCCTGGCCGACGCCTACACCAAAACCACCCGGGCCATCCAGCGCAGCGCCCCCGAGCTGAACCGCCTGGCCGTGGCCAGCGAGGTCCTACAGCACCTGGCCCGCTACGTGCGGGAGAAGGCCCCGCAGCACGCCCCGGCGCTGCTGGAGGTGCTGGAGCCCTTCGGCGAGGAACTGGTGCGGCTCTATGGCTAAGAAGCTCTCCACCCGCGAGTTCCTGGAGGGACTGTCGGCCCTGGCCGGTGATCTGCGCCAGCAGATCGAGGCCAGGGTGGACGGCTTTGACCCCGACCCCGAAGCGCATGTCCAGCGGCGCCTCAAGGCCGCCGAGGATCTGGCCTTCTTCGGCCGCACCTACTTCCCGCACTACGTGCAGGGCGACCCCAGCATCCTCCACGAGTTCCTCTTCGAGCGCCTACCCCGGCTGGCCCGCGCCAAAACAGGTGCAAAACTCGCCATCGCCGCTCCCCGCGGCGAGGCGAAGTCCACCATCACCACCCAGATCTTCGTGCTGTGGTGCGTGGTCCATGGCCTACGCCGCTACGTGCCGATCATCATGGACGCCTTCGAGCAGGCGGCCACCATGCTGGAGGCCATCAAGGCCGAGCTGGAGGCCAACCCGCGCCTCCGGATGGACTATCCGGAGGCCTGCGGCCAGGGCCGCGTCTGGCAGGCCGGGGTCATCGTCACGGCCAACGACGCCAAGATCCAGGCCTTTGGCTCCGGCAAGCGCATGCGCGGCCTGCGCCATGGCCCCTACCGCCCCGACCTGGTCGTCTGCGATGACCTGGAAAACGACGAGAACGTGCGCAGCCCCGAGCAGCGGGACAAGCTGGAGTCCTGGCTGAAGAAGGCCGTGCTCAAGCTGGGCGCCGCCGACGACACGCTGGATGTGGTGGTGATCGGAACCGTGCTGCACTACGACAGCCTGCTGGCCCGGCTGCTGAAGAACCCCTTCTGGGAAAGCCGGACCTTCCGGGCCGTCCTGGAGTGGCCTGCCCGCATGGACCTCTGGGACAAGTGGGAGGAGCTCTACCTCAACGAGGGCGAGACGGCCGCCGAGGCCTTCTACCTGGAGCGCCGGGCGGAGATGGAGCGCGGGGCGGTCGTGAGCTGGCCCGCCAAGCGGCCCCTCAAGGTGCTCATGCGGATCCGCGCCCGGGACGACCACAGCGCCTTCGACTCCGAGCTGCAGAACGATCCCATCCACAGCGAGGATGCGCCCTTCGGGGAGGTGACCTTCTGGGTGGACGAATCCCCGCGGTGGGTGTTCTACGGGGCAGTGGACCCCTCCCTGGGCAAGAAGGGGGCGGGACGCGATCCCTCCGCCATCCTGGTGGGCGGCTACGACCGCCTGACCGGCATCCTCGATGTCGTCGAGGCCTCCATCGCCAAGCGGCTGCCGGACAAGATCATCGAAGACGTGATCGCCTTCCAGATCCGCTATGGCTGCCTGGTCTGGGGCGTGGAGGCCATCCAGTTCCAGGAGTTCTTCCGCACGGAGATGGTCAAGCGCAGCGCCTCCCGCGGCGTCCACGTCCCGGCGCGGCCCCTGACGCCCCACACCGACAAGGACCTGCGCATCGAGAGCCTCCAGCCGCATGTGGCCAACGGCCTGATCCGGTTCCACCCCCGCCTGAAGGCCCTGCTGGAGCAGCTCCGGCACTGGCCCATGGCCGACCACGACGACGGCCCGGACGCCCTGGAGATGCTCTGGAAGATGGCCACGGCTGGGAACGCGGGCGCCTTGCCCCGCACCAGCGGCAACCGCCGAACCGGGTCCCGCCTCTCCGACTACCTGTGACCAGAGGTTCCCATGGACGACAAAAAGCAGCTGACCACCATCATCGCCGGGGCCGAACGCGACCCCTACCACGTCATCTACATGGGCCTGATGCGGCCCCAGGACGACACGCTCATCAGCCGTGGAGGGGGGCGTGGCCTCAAGATCTACGACGAGATAGAACGGGACTGCCACGCCTACTCCGTGCTGCAGAAGCGCAAGTACGCCGTGGTCTCCTTCCCCTGGGAAGTGAAGCCTGCCTCCGAGCGCCTGAAGGACAAGAAGGCCGCCGAGACCGCCAAGGCCATGCTGGAGGCCCTGGACTTCGATGGCCTGTGCGTCGGCCTGCTGGACGCCCTGCTGAAGGGCTACGCCGTGGGCGAGGTGATCTGGGATCCCGCCACCTGGGCCCCCACCCAGGTCATCATGCGGGACCAGCGGCGCTTCCTCTTCGACGTGGACTCGAAGCCCCGCCTGGCCACCCTCCAGAACATGCTGCCGGGCGAGGAGCTGCCGGAGCGGAAATTCATCGTCCACCGCTTCGGGGCCAAGGATGGCAACCCCTACGGCCTGGGGCTGGGCTCCCGGCTCTTCTGGCCCACCTACTTCAAGCGCCAGGGCATCACCTTCTGGCTGGTCTTCGCGGAGAAGTTCGGGAGCCCCACCGTCCTGGGCAAGTACCCGGAGGGCATGCCCCGGGAAAAGCAGGACGCCCTGCTGTCCACCCTCGGCAACCTGGCCCAGGAGACGGCCATCGTCGCGCCCCTGGAGACGGAGATCGAGCTGCTGGAGGCGGCCCGGTCCGGCTCCATCGACACCTACGAGCGCCTGGTGCGCTACATGGACGAGGAGATCTCCAAGGCCGTCCTGGGCGAGACGCTCACCACCACCCTGGGCAACGGCAACGGGGCCTACGCCGCCTCGAAGACCCACAACGAGGTGCGCCTGGAGCTGGTCCGCGCCGACGCGGATCTCCTCAGCGCCACCCTCAACCAGACCCTGCTGCGCTGGATCACGGAGCTCCACCACCCCGGCGCGGAGCCGCCCACCGTCTGGCGCAAGGTCGAGGCCGCCACGGACCTCAAGGCCGAGGCGGAGAAGGACCAGATCGTGGCCGGGCTCGGCTTCGAGCCCGATGAGGCATGGATCAAGGAGAAGTACGGGGAGGGATGGAGCAAGAAGGCCGCCCCCAAGCCGCCGCCCCCGACGTCGCCGATTGCGCCAAATCAGCCGCAAAACCCCGCCGCCTTCGCCGAACCCGGCCAGGCGGATGGCCCCCAGACCCTGGTGGACCACACCTTGCAGCAGGGCGGTGTGGCCCTGGAGACCCTGCTGGCGCCGATCCGCAAGGCCGTCGCCGAGGCCAAGAGCCTCCCGGAGCTGCGGGACCAGCTGGACACCCTCTACCCGGACCTGGACGCCCGGGCCTTCTCCGAGCTGATGGAGCAGGCCCTCCTCGTGGCGGCCCTGGCGGGGCGCTTCGACGTTCTCACGGGGAAGTGAACCATGCCCAAGGTCGAGCCCACGAGCCTCCCCTTCGATGAGGCCATCCGGTTCTTCCGGGGCAAGACGAACGTGCCCACGGAGACCTGGCGGGACCTTCAGAAGGAGCAGCATGACCGGGCCTTCGTGGTGGCCGGGGCCACCAAGGCGGAGCTGCTGGCGGACATGCGGGCGGCCGTGGACAAGGCCATCGCTGAAGGCACCACCCTGGAGGCCTTCCGCAAGGACTTCGACCAGGTCGTGGCGAAACACGGCTGGGAGTTCAAGGGCGCCCCCGCCTGGCGGAGCCGGGTGATCTACGAGACCAACGTGCGCACGGCCTACGCGGCCGGGCGCTACGCCCAGATGACCGAGCCCGCCTTCCTGGAGCGGAATCCCTACTGGGAATGGCGCCATGGCGACAGCCGGCATCCTCGCCCCCAGCACCTGGCGTGGAACGGCATGATCCTCCCTGCGTCGGACCCCTTCTGGGTGGCCCGGTATCCCCCCTGCGACTGGGGCTGCCAGTGCAGCGTCTTCGCCCTCTCCCAGGGCGCCATCGACCGGCAGGGCCTCCAGGTGCTCTCCAAGCCGCCCAAGCCCCTGGCCGGGCCCGGCCCCGGGGAGGTCCTGCCCGGCGTCGGCGAGGGCTGGGACTATGCGCCCGGGGCCTCGGTCCGCCAGCACCTGGTCCCCCAGGTGCTCGACAAGGCGAAGGAGCTGCCCTCGGCGATCCGGGCCGACCTGGTCAAGGAGATCGAGGCCTTCCTGAAGGAGACGGCCCGATGACCGGCGTGCGGATCCGGATCGAGGGGAACACCCAGGCGGCCCAGAAGGGCCTGGTGCTCCTGGCCAAGGCCGGGGCCGACCTTCGCCCCGCCTTCGAGGACATCGGCGCCGCCCTGGTCAGGTCCACCCGCCAGCGGTTCGAGGACCAGGTGGGCCCGGATGGCCAGGGGTGGCAGCCGGCGAGCCCTGGACACCTGCTCTTCAAGCAGAAGAAGGGCTACCAGATGAAGACCCTGAGCATGCGGGGCCGCCTGAAGGCCTCCATCGTGGCCAAGGCCGGGGCCACCCAGCTCGTGGTGGGGACGAGCGTGGTCTATGGCGCCATCCACCAGCTGGGCGGCTCCATCAAGATCAAGGGGCGGATCGGCTCCCTGCGCCTCCGCACGGACGCCAAGGGGAACCTCCTCAGCCAGGCCCAGCTGGGCATCGGCCCCAAGCGGATGCGGAACGCCGACCAGATGAAGGTCTTCGCCAAGAAGAGCCACAAGCGGTTCGTCGAGCTGGTCTTCGCACAGGGCGCCCACGAGGTGACCATGCCCGCCCGGCCCTTCCTTGGCATGTCCCTCCGGGACCAGGACGAAACCCTGGCGATCACCCGGGAACACCTCCAGCGGGCCCTCGAAAATCTGAAACGGCCGTAAAGGCCCCTGGAAGGCACGGGAAGGGGGGGCGGACGCCCATCCCCCCGCCTCCACCCCCTTCCGAAAGAACTAAACGGGTTCTAAACGGGTTCCCGGGGCACTCCATCGGAATCCCCAAACCACCTTCCGTGCCGGGGAGAGATCCGCCGGGAAGGTTTGGGGCATGGACAAGCCCCTCGACATCTTCCGCCCCGGTCGCCACACGGCCATGTCCGGGGCCACCCTCACCTTCTCCGAAGCGGACCTGGCCGCCACGGCCGCCGCCTACGACCCGGCCCTCCACGAGGCCCCCCTGGTCGTGGGGCACCCCAAGGCCGATGCCCCGGCCTATGGCTGGGTGAAGTCCCTGGCCTTCGCGGACGGCCACCTGCAGGCCGAGCCCATCCAGGTGGATGAGGCTTTCGCCGAGATGGTCGAGAAGGGCCGCTTCAAGAAGCTGTCCGGCAGCTTCTACCTGCCCGACGCCCCCAAGAACCCCGTCCCGGGCGTCTACTACCTCCGGCACATCGGCTTCCTCGGTGCCATGCCCCCCGCCGTGAAGGGCCTGCGGGATGCGGCCTTCGCCGAGGACGACCAGAGCGTGACGGTCGAGTTCGGCGAGCTGACGGGCTGGAACCTCACCAGCCTGGGCAGCCTGCTCCGCGGCCTCCGCGAGTGGTTCATCTCCAAATACGGCTTGGAGGAGGCCGACAAGGCCATCCCCGGCTACGCCGTGGGGAACGTCGAGCAGGCCGCCGCGCTGCCGGACGAGGCCGACGAAGCGACGCGCACGGCCTACGCCGAAGGCTCCAAGGGCCGCCCCTCTCCCACCCCCAATGCCCAGGAGGCACGCATGTCGAAGGATCTGGAGCGCCGCGAAGCGGAGCTCACCGCGAAGGAGGCCGATCTCAACAAGAAGGCCGCCGACTTCGCCGAGCAGGAGGCGGCTCTGAAGGCCAAGCAGCTGGACGCCCGGAAGGCCGAGCACCTCGCCTTCGCCGAGCGCCTGGTCAAGGAGGGGAAGCTCAACCCCATCCACAAGGACCCCCTGGTCGCCTTCATGGCCACCATCGCCCCGGAAGGCACCCTGTCCTTCGGTGAAGGCGACGGCGCCAAGACCGAGCCCACCCTCGACTGGCTGAAGGGCCTGCTCGAATCCCAGCCCAAGCAGCTCGCCTTCGGCGAGGCCGCCCCGGGTTCGGGCGCGGAAGCCCCGAGCTCCGCCGACTTCGCCGCCCCTCCGGGCTGCGAGGTGGACCCTGCCGGCCTGGAGCTCCACGCCAAGGCCATGGCCCACATGAAGGCCAACCCCACCGCCACCTTCCTCGACGCCGTCAAGGCCGTCTCGTAGGCCCCGGCCTACCCGAAGGCACACCCCACCCCATCCCCCAAGGCCGTCTCTCAGGAGCCCTGAAGTGAGCCAGAACTACACCCCCGTCCTTTCCCTCCCCCTCAAGCTCACCGCCGCCGTCGCGGAGTACACC
>JAJZQW010000007.1 GCA_021802985.1 Acidobacteriota bacterium
AGGTTCTTCGCGGAATGGCGTGAGGTAGAGGGACACCGGCAAGCCTTTGAGACCCTTGTGTTTGCTGAGAACGCGAGGGAGGCCACCGGTGTCTTGGGAGCAGTGTATCCGTGTGCTGGGGGGATGGACGGGCTATGAGCCCGGAACGGTGGAGGTCCGGGAGGCCGATGGGCAAGGACCTCGGGAGGTCTGGATCGCGCTGGATCGTCGGTCCTCCCGGTATCGCTGCTCGGGCTGCGGGAAGCTCCGGCCCCGGTATCACGATGCGGAGGAGCGGGAGATCCGGGACCTGCCCATCCTTGGCGTGCCCGTGCGGCTGTTTCTCTGGCGGTTCCGGGTGGCCTGTCCGACGTGCGGCCCTCGGCTGGAGGCGCTGGAGTGGCTGGAACCCCGGTCGCGGGTGACGCGGCGGATGGCGGAGGATGTGGCGAGGCTCTGCCGGGTGCTGCCCATCAAGCATGTGGCGGAGCGGTGCGGCCTGGATTGGCACACCGTGAAGGCCATCGACAAGGCCTGGATGCTGCGCACGCTGCCGCCGCTGGACATGACGGGCGTGACGCGGCTGATCATGGACGAGATCGCCATCCACAAGGGGCACCGCTACGCCACGCTCATCGTGGACGCCGATACGCGGAAGGTGCTGTGGGTGGGGAAGGGCCGGGGTCGGGAGGCGGTCCGTCCATTCTTTGAGGCCATCGGGGGGGAAGGGCGAAAGGGCATCCGGGCCGTGGCGATGGACATGCACGCCCCCTTCGAAGTGGAGGTGCGGGCCCAGTGCCCGGGGGCCGAGATCGTCTACGACCTCTTCCATGTGGTGATGAAGTACGGCCGGGAAGTCATCGACCGGGTGCGGGTGGACGAGGCCAACCGACTGAGGAAGGACAAGGCGGCCCGGAAGCTGGTGAAGGGCTCGAAATGGCTCCTGCTCGCCAACCGGGAGAATCTCGCAGGCCAGACTCAGCGTGTCCGGCTGAAGGAATTGCTGGAGGCCAACCAGGCGCTGATGACCGTCTATCTCCTTCGGGACGACCTGAAGCGGTTGTGGGGGTACACGCGGGAAGGCTGGGCGAGGCGGGCCTGGGAGGACTGGCTGGCCCGAGCGATGGAGAGCGGCCTTACCCCGCTCAAGACCTTCGCCCGCAACCTCACCAAGCGGATCGACGGCATCCTCGCCCAGTGCCGCTGGAAGCTGAATACCTCGATCCTCGAAGGCATCAACAACAAAGCCAAGGTCATCAAGCGCATGGCCTACGGCTTCCGCGATGACGACTACTTCGCCCTCAAAATCCGCTCAGCCTTCCCCGGTAATGCGCGATGAACCAAATTTCTTGGTGGCATAGCGCCACTGCAGGGCGTCGAGGAGGGAGGTCGGGGTTGTCGTGGTCACAGGGTCCTCAAGGTAAGTGGATCGGGATCGAAAGAAGGATCAGAGCGCCTGCTGGAGGAAGGTCTCCAGCTGGGCCTTGGGCAGGGTTCCGATGACCCGGTCCAGGGGCTTGCCGTCCTTCATGAGCAGGAGGGTGGGCATGCTGAGGATGTCGTAGGCCTCGGAGGTCTTGGGGTTGTCGTCCACATTGACGCGGACGAAGGCGATGCGGCCCTTGAACTGCTCCGCCAGCTGGTCCACCAGGGGCGAGACCTCCCGGCAGGGCGCGCACCAGGGGGCCCAGAAATCGACGAGGGTGGCGCCCGAAGCGACGGTGCCGGCAAATTCGGCATCCGAGAGGGGCTTGACGAGATCGGACATGGGTCGTTCCTCCAAGTGAAACCAGGCTTCCAGGGTAGCCGCCGGAGGTCCGATTCCTGTCATGGCGGGGATTTGCATTCCCGCCGCTTGTGGCACAATGGTCAGGTGCTTACGAACGAAAAGAAAGTAGGCACCTTTTTGGAAGGTAGGCACCTCATGGTTGGCAAGGCTTGCTCCCTGCATCCCAATGTCCTCAGCGCCCAGTGCCCTACCCGGCAGGTGCTGGATCTCATCGCCGACAAATGGACCACCCTCGTGATCTATCTGCTTTCCCGCGGCCGGCAGCGGTATGGGGAACTGCATCGCCAGATCGGGGGCATCAGCCAGAAGATGCTCACCCAGACCCTGCGGAAACTGGAGCGGGATGGCCTGGTGGCCCGGCATGTCTATCCCGAGGTGCCGCCCCGCACCGAGTACGAGCTGACGGCCCTGGGCCACACCCTCATCGAACCCATGGGGGCGCTGTGCGAGTGGGCCGGCGTCCACCTGTCGGAGCTGGAGCAGGCCCGCAAGCGCTACGACCACCTCCAGAAGAAGGCCAGTCTCAGCGCCTGAGGCGCTCGAAGTCCTCCGGCCGGTCCAGGTCGAAGGCCCCCTCGGGGAAGGGCAGGGTGGCGGCCCCTTCGCGGAGCAGGATGGGTTTGGCGCCCCGGTCGCCCTCCAGCACCCGCAGTTCTGGGAAGAGTCGGCGGGGAAACACCGCGGGGCTGCCCGGCGTTCCGGCGTAGAGGCAGGCCACGGGGCGGTCGTCGGAACCCCGGAAGAGCGCCATCAGGTCCCGCAGCAGGGCGGCGTCCACGGCGGGCTGATCCACCGTCATGATCAGAGTGGCTACCACCTCGGCTGAAAGGGCCCCGATCCCCTTCCGGATGGAACTGGCCACGCCCTCCTGGGCCTCAGCATTCACCACCGTCACCACCGCCAGATCCTCAAGCCCCGGATCCCAGGGGCCCACCACGGCCACCACAGAGGCGCAGCCCGCGGCCAGAGCCGTCCGGGCGGCTCGGTGCAGCAGGGTTTCGCCGTCCAGGAGGAGGCGTGCCTTGGGGCCGCCCATGCGCCGCCCCGCGCCCGCCGCGAGGATCACGGCTGCGATGGGGGGTGCGTTCACGGTGCCGACACGGCGGCGGGGGTGTCGCGAAGGGATGCCCCCGAGCGTCCGTGGAGAGCCGCCTGGATCTCCGCCAGGATGGCCAACGCCATGGTTTCGGGACCTCCCGCGCCCAGGTCCAGGCCCACGGGAGTGTGCAGACGCGCATCGGCCGTGAGCCCTGTCTCGGCCAGTTCCGCCAGCAGCTTCGCGCCCCGGGCCCGGCTTCCCATGAGGCCCAGGTACCCGGCGGAGGAAGGCAGCAGGTGGCGCAGGGCCTCCAGATCCTTGTGGTAGTTGTGCGTCATCAGCACGACGGCGGTGCGATCGTCCAGAGGCAGTTCCGAGATCACGGCCGCAGGCTGCCCCGCCCGCACGGCGTCCGCCTCCGGGAACCGCTCCGGCCGGGCGAAGGCCGGGCGGTGGTCCAGGAGGCCCACGGTCCAGCCCAGTTCCTTAGCCAGGCGCACCAGGGGTCGGCTGTCGTCCCCGGCCCCCAGGATCCACAGGGCGATGGGGGCCGCGAAAGCTTCGAAGCATTCATCCCGTTGGCCAGGCGCGGATGCACCCGGATACCTCGGAATGCTGCGCATTCCGAGCTTTTCCTGGGACAGGTCGGTACGGATCCTCAGGCTGGTTCGCGACGACCAGGCCTCCTCGATCCAGATCATCCAGTCGGGGAGGCCCGTCACGCGCTCCACCAGGATTTCCAGGATGCCCTCGCAGCCGCTGCCGCTGCCCCAGACCAGGTCGGCGTCGCCGCGCAGGTCGTAGCGCAGGAGGCGGGGCGTTCCGTCCGCCAGCACCTCCGCCGCGCGGGCCAGGATCTCGCCCTCCAGGCAGCCGCCGCTGAGGGAGCCGCGCAGGACCGCCTTCCCGTCCGAGAGGAGCCGCGCGCCGGGGCGCCGGTAGCTGGCGCCCTCCACGCGGAGCAGGGTGGCCAGTGCGAAGGGTCCGGGCCCCCGGCGGACGATCTGGAGGATGTCCTGGAGTTCCTTCATCCTAGGCGAAGTCGCCGGGAGTCAGGGGCAGCCTTCGCACGCGCTTGCCCGTGGCCGCGAAGAGCGCGTTCAGCACGGCGGGGAGACAGACGGGAACGGGCGGCTCGCCCATGCCCGAGGGCGCCTCGGCACTGGCGACCACGTGGACGTCCACGGGGGGCATGTCCGGCTGGCGCAGCACCGGGAAGGTGTCGTAGCCCTCCTGCACCGTGCGCCCCTTCTCGAAGGTGATCTGGCTGGACAGGGCGGAGATGCCCCAGGCGATGCCTCCCTCCACCTGGCCTTCGAGCCCGGTGGGGTTGAGGACGATGCCGCAATCCACCGCGGCCGTGACCCGGTGGACACGGAGGTCGCCCTTCTCGACGGAGACTTCCGCCACTTCGGCCAGGTAGGTGCGGGCGTCATAGGCATGGCAGGCGATTCCCAGGCCATGGCCCGGCGGCACCTTCCGCCCCCAGCCGGCCTTCTCCGCCGCCAGTTCCAGCACCCGGCGGAGGCGGGTGATGTCCACCTCGTCCCGCCCCACCTTCACCTTGCCGCGCCGTCCCAGCAGGTCCAGGCGGAATTGCAGGGGATCCTTGCCGAGGGCGTGGGCCACCTCGTCCAGGAAGCACTCGCGGGCGAAGACATTGGGGACGATCTCGATGGCGCGCCACCAGCCCAGGGCGACGGGCACTCGCACCTCGGCGAAGGCCACCTCAAGGGCGGGGATGTCGTAGGGAATGTCGTGGGCGCCGTTGGCCTCGGTTTCGGCCTGCCCGGGGGACTTGTGCCCTTCCAGCCAGGAACGCAGGACCGCGCCACCGGCGATGCGGTGGGACCAGGCGGCGAGTCGCCCCTGGCCATCCACACCGGCCTTTAAGCGATGGAGGGTGGCGGGATGGAACTGGTCGTGGCGGAAGTCGTCTTCCCGGCTCCAGACCACCTGGATGGGCCCGCCGCCTGCGGCCTTGGCCACCTGGGCGGCCTCGGTGCTGAAATCGGTGCCCGAGCGCCGGCCAAAACCGCCGCCCAGGAGGGCCACGTTGACCTTCACTTGCTCCGTCTTGAGTCCCATGGCCTTGGCAGCCCGCTCCTGCGAGGTATTGGGGGCCTGGGTGCCCAGCCACATCTCAGCGCCGTCCGCCCGCGCCTGCACGGTAGCATTCATGGGTTCCATCGTCGCGTGGGCCTGGAAGGGGAAGAAATACTCCGCCTCGATGACGCGGGCCGAGGCCTTCAGGGCGGCGCCGGCGTCCCCTGCCTTGCGGGCAACATCGGCCGGACCGTCCAGCGCGGCGCGCATGCGGGTTTCCAGGTCCTTCGAGTTGAAGTCCTGGTGGAGCCCCTCGTCCCAGGTGACGGTGGCGGCCAGGGCCTCCCGGCCCTTGAAGGCGGCCCAGGTGCCATCGGCAATCACGGCGAGGCCCGTGGGCACTTTGACGACCGCCTTTACGCCGCGCACGGCCTTGGCCTTGGTCTCATCCCAGGCCTTCGGCTGGCCCCCCACCACCGGGCAGCGGAGGACTGCGGCGAAGCGCTGGCCAGGCCGGCGCGTGTCCAGGCCGAAGAGGGCCTTGCCGACAACGATCTTCGGGCCATCCACCCGCAGGGTCGGACGCCCCAGGAGGCGGAACTCGGCGGGATTCTTCAGCCGCGGTGCCTTGGGGACGGGCAGCTTGGCGGCGGCCTCCGCCAGTTCGCCATAGCCGGCCTTTTGCCCGTTGGGGCCGAGTACGAACCCCTGCTCGGTTCGGCACTGGGCCATAGGCACGCCCCAGGCCTGGGCGGCGGCGGCGACCAGCATCTCTCGGGCCGCGGCCCCCGCCGTGCGGAGGGTGGTCCAGGTGGTGCTGACGCTGGTGCTGCCGCCGGTGCCCAGGTGCTGGAAATCAGGGCCGGGCATGGCCTGGGCCAGCTCCACCCGGGACCAGTCCAGATCCAGTTCCTCGGCGAGGACCAGGGGCAGGGTCGTGCGCACGCCCTGGCCCATCTCGGACTTGGGGACGGTGAGCAGGGCCGTGCCATCGGGCCGAATGGCCAGGTAGGCGTTGGGCCTGAAGTCTGATGCGGGGGCGTCACCCGGACGGGGCTTGGCCTCGAGGCGGAGGGCCAGGACCAGCCCGGCGCCCGCGACCCCCGTAATCGTCAGGAAATCGCGGCGGCTGGTCATTTCGCACCTCCCCGTGCGGCCCGGTGGATTGCCTTCCGGATCCGGGGGTAGGTCCCGCAGCGGCAGATGTGTTCGCCGATGGCGTCGTCGATTTGGCCATCCGTGGGGTGGGCGTTCGCCGCCAGGAGGGCCGCGGCGGTCATGAGCATGCCGGGCTGGCAGTAGCCGCACTGGGCCACATCCTCCTCGATCCAGGCCCTTTGAACGGGGTGGCTGCCATCCTTGGACAGGCCTTCGATGGTGAGGATCGCGGATCCGGCGGATTCCTTGATGGGCACCTGACAGGACCGGACGGCCTTCCCGTCCCGGTGGACCGTGCAGGATCCGCAGATGCCCTGACCGCAGCCGAACTTGGTGCCGGTGAGGCCCAGGGTGTCCCGGAGGACCCAGAGCAGGGGGGTGTCGGCATCGACGTCCACGGACCGGCGCCGGCCATTCACGGTGAGCTGGAAGGCGGGCATGGCAGCTCCTTCAAAGGGCATCACGCGATGAGGACTACACCCTACGCCCGGGGGGGCCGCCCCGCAACGGGCGGGGCTGGCATCCCTCTCGCACTTCCTCGGGGGATGTGTCGGGAGTTTGTCGTGATGCGACGCGGGTGGTTGTGCTTGGGAATGCTGGCGGGCCTAGGCCTCTTCGCCCAGGAGGCCCCCCCGCCGGGTCCCCCGCCGAGTCCGGCGGAGAAGGAATTGCTGGCCCCCTATAATCTGGAGGACGGAAAACCGACGCAGGGTCAGGTGCCGGACGCCGGTCCCTCGGGCCTCCGGGCCTTCGGCTCCCTGGTCCTGGTGCTGGGCCTGGCGGGTACGAGCCTGTGGGCCCTCAAGAAGTACGGCCGGGGTCGTCTTCCCGGAAGCGGAGGCGGGAAGCTGAAGGTCGAGGAGACCCTGGCCCTGGGTGACCGGCGCTACGTGTCCATTCTGGACGCCCAGGGCGAGCGCTTCCTGATCGCCCTGGCCCCCCAGGGGATCAGCCTCCTGGCCCGGCTGGACGGGCTGGAACGGACCTCCGAAGTCTCTGCCTTCGACCAGGCCCTGGGCCAGCAGGTGGATCTGGGCAGGCCCGTGCCGGTGCGCGAAATGGAAGCCATGCTCAAGCAATCCGGGGGTGGGCAGTGAACCGCATCCTCCGCTGGCTGCCCCTGGTCCTGCTGGTGCTGGCGGGCGTCAGCCTCTGTGCCCAGCAGCCGGCGCCCCTCCCCTCCGTCACGGTGAATTTCGGTAAGACCCCCACGGGCCCGGCCCTGAGTTCCAGCCTCCAGGCGGTGCTGCTGCTCACGGTGCTCACCCTGGCGCCCACCATCCTCATGACCGCCACCAGCTTCACCCGCATCGTGGTGGTGATGCAGTTCCTCCGCCAGGGCCTGGGCACCCAGCAGACACCTTCTAACCAGGTGCTCATCAGCCTTTCGCTCGTGCTCACCTTCTTCATCATGGCGCCCACGGCCCGGGAAATTAATACGACCGTGCTGCAGCCGCTCCAGCGCAACGAGCTCACGGTGGACCAGGCCATGGACCGCACGGCCGCACCGCTGAAGGTGTTCATGCTGCGCTACACGCGCAAGAAGGACCTGTCGCTCTTCCTGGGCATCGCCAAGGCTCCGGCCCCGAAGACCAAGGCCGATGTGCCCATGGAGTGCCTGCTGCCGGCCTTCCTCATCAGTGAGCTGAAGACCGCCTTCGAGATCGGCTTCATGATCTTCCTGCCCTTCCTGGTGGTGGACATGGTGGTGGCCAGCATCCTGCTCAGCATGGGCATGATGATGCTCCCGCCCGTGGTCATCTCCCTGCCGTTCAAGATCCTGCTCTTCGTGCTGGTAGATGGCTGGTATCTCATCATCGGATCGCTGGTGCGGGGGTACACGGGATGAACGAGCTCATCATTGCGCAGATCGGGAAAGAGGCCTTGAAGACTGCCCTTCTGGTGGCGGGACCGGCCCTGCTGGTGTCGCTGGTGGTGGGCTTGGCCATCTCCATCTTCCAGGTGGTGACGAGCCTCCAGGATCAGACCATTGCCTTCGTGCCCAAGATCGTGGCCGTCATGGTGGTGGTGGCCCTGTCCTTCCCCTGGATGGTGCAGGTCCTGGTGCGTTTCACCACCCACATGTTCACGGACTTCAACGCCGTCATCCGGCAGATGCCCTAGGTCATTCCGTGACGCCGACGCTGTCCAACCTTGCCATCTGGGCCTTCACGGCCGACAAGGCCGTCCTGTGGGTGCTGGTCCTCACGCGGCTCACGGGGATGCTGGCTGCCTTTCCCCTGCTGGGTGCAGACCGGCTGCCGGTCCAGCTGCGGGCGGCCCTGGCCGTGCTCTTGGCCACGATCATCGTTCCGGTGGTCCCGGCCCCCGCCACCCTCCCCGCCGGCATCCCGGCGCTGCTGGCCCTCATGGCGGGAGAGCTGGCGGTCGGGCTGCTCCTGGGCACGGTGGTGGCGTGGATCATCGAGGCGGTGGCCTTCGCTGGGGCCCTGATGGACATGCAGATGGGCTTTTCCTTCGTGCAGTTCCTGGACCCTTCCACCAACCACTCGGTATCCATCTCGGGTTCGCTCCTGGTGCAGATGGCCTCGGTACTGATCTTCGTCACGGGCCTCCACCACCAGATGATCCTGGCCCTGGTGGACAGCTACCGGGTGGCTCCCCTCGGACAGGGGGTGCCGCTTCAGGCCATGGGCCTGATCCTGTTGCTGGGTCAGCTCCTGACCAAGGGCTTCCAGCTGGCTTTCCCGGTGCTGGCGGTGCTCTTCCTCATGGACCTGATCCTGGGCATCTCGGGGAAGTTCATGCCCCAGCTCCAGCTGCTGCAGCTGAGCTTCCCCCTCAAGATCGCCCTGGGCATGGTGATCCTCGGCCTCCTGCTGCGGGAGTTGGGACCGTGGCTGGTCCCCCTCTTCGAGCGCGCCCCGCGCATCGCCTTGCGGCTGCTGGGCTAGGGTCTGTTTTCAAAGTAGGATGCGGCCGCGCAAGGGGTGCCGCCCAAGCGAGACAAGGAGAGCGACGATGGCAATAGCGGTACTATTGACGAGGAGCTTGACGCCGTATCGCGCCGGGCGCCGCCCCTTGCCCTTCGGGACGAGGCCAGCCGCACCCCTGGCTGCGTTGCCGGCCTCGAACGATGAACCGCATCGCCCTTCGGCCGCCGCCTTGCCATGGGCGCGGCTGGCCGACGTCGCGGTCACACCCTACTTTGAAAACAGGCCCTAGGCCATGGCCAACGAACCCGATCGCACCGAGAAGGCGACCCCCAAACGCCGCCAGAAGGCCCGCGAGGAGGGTTCGGTCCCCCGCAGCCCCGATTTCGACGCGGCCATTCTGCTCTGGGGCAACCTGTTCCTGTTCATGGGCCTGGGAAGCGCCACCTTGGCGTTGATGGGTCAGGAGGTCGCCTACTTCCTGGGCAAGGCCGTTCCGGGGGCGCTCTCGGAGGGCAATCGCATCCCCCTGCTGCGGGATGTGGTCCAGATCCTGGCGCGGGTGGTGCTGCCCTTCCTGGGGCTGAATCTGCTGGTGGCGCTGGCTGCGGGTTTTGGCCAGCGGGGGTTCAGTCCGAGTGCGAAGGCCATCCAGCCCAAGTTCGAAAGGCTCAATCCGGCCAAGGGGTTCAAGCGGCTCTTCTCCTCCCGGGCGGCGGTGGACCTGCTCAAGAGCCTGCTGAAGTTCACACTCCTGGCCTGGGTGGCCTATGCCGTGCTGGCCGACCGGGTTCCGCTGCTCCTGGGCACCCTCAAGCTGCCCCTCGGACAGGCGCTGGCGCTCTTCCAGGGCACGCTCTTCATCCTCTACCGCAACGTGCTGATCGCCATGTTCCTGCTGGCCTTGGCCGACTTCGCCTGGCAGCGCCATAGCTGGGAGAAGAGCATCCGCATGACCAAGCAGGAAATCAAGGACGAGTTCAAGGACGCGGAGGGCAATCCGGAAGTCAAGCGCCAGCAGAAGTCGATCATGATGGCGGCCGCCCGGAAGCGCATGCTGGCGGAGGTTGCCAAGGCCACGGTGGTGGTCACGAATCCCACCCATGTGGCCGTCGCCCTCCGCTACGACGACAAGACCCTGGCTCCGGTCTGCGTGGCCAAGGGGCTGGACCACCTGGCCCTGAAGATCCGTGAGCGGGCCCGGGAGGCTGGCGTGCCCATCATGGAGCGCCCCGAGCTGGCCCGGGCCCTCTATCGGAACGTGGCGGTGGACAAGGCCATTCCGAAAGACCTTTACCAGGCGGTGGCCCAGGTTCTGGCCTTCGTCTATCGGCTGAGGGGGGCCGCCTGATACGCCTCCCGTGTGAATTCTGCCCACCGCTCCAGGCTCTAGGAGGCTGTCCAAGTAATCGATAGTGCAGCCCCCACCCATTACTTGGACAGCCTCCTAGTGCCGGGCACAATGGACCGAAAGAGTGCTGTCAACCATCCTTGGGAATCCCCTTGACCCGTCCCATCGTTCCCCCCCAGATGCCATCGCCGAGCCTCTTGTTGGTGGATGACGACCCCATGCCCCGCGAGACCTTGTCCACCCTGCTCCAGGGCGAGGGCTTCCTGGTGACTGCGGCCGCCACGGGTGAGGCGGCGGAGAAGATCCTCCGGGAAGCCCAGCCGCCCTTCGACCTGGTGATCACGGATCTGGTGATGCCCGGCAAGTCCGGGATGGATGTGCTGAAGGCCGCCCTCAAGGCCAACCCCAGCTGCACGGTGCTCGTGCTGACGGGGTTCGGCAGTGTGCGCGAGGCCACCGAGGCCATGGAGATCGGGGCCTTCGACTTCGTGACGAAACCGATGCAGATCGACCAGTTCCGGAACACGCTCCGGCGGCTCATGGAACGGAGGACCCTGGCTCACGAGCGGGACGAGCTCAGGATCCGGGTGAAGGAACTCACCGAGCGCGCGGAGCGACTGGAGACCACCCTTGGCCGCATGGAGATCCTGGCCAACCAGCTCGCCCCCAGCGCAGCAGCCCCCGCCCCGGCGGATCCGCTGGCTGACCTGGAGCGGTTGGCCGGACTGAAGGCCAAGGGCATGCTCTCGGAGGATGAGTTCGACCAGACCAAGCGGACCCTTCTCGCGCGCTGGCTCACATGATGCCGCGCTGGCGGCCGGGAGCGCTCGCGCTGCTCCTGGGGGTGGTGCCTGGACAGGCCCAACACCCGGCCCCCGCCCAGGCCGGGCCGGTCCCCGAGGGCCGCATGACCGACGCCGAGGCTGCGGAGCTGGCGAGGGGCGCCCTGGGGGCCCGGGATCCCGCCTCCATCCGGGCAGTCCTGGAGCGGCTCCGGAAGCACCCGTTCCGTTCAAGCAAGGTGCCCGAACGGGAAGTGGTCTTGTACGCCCAGGGCGTGCTCGAGGCCCGCCTGGGCAACCTGGCGGCGGCCTGTGTCCCGTTCAGGAAACTCGAGCGGCAATGGCCGCGGTCCCCCTACACGGAGGAGGCCCAGGTGGTCCTGGCCCAGGATGCCTTGGGTCAAAAGCACTACAAGGAGGCCGAGGGCCGTCTCCACCGGGCGCTGGCCTCGGACATCCCCGCCGAGCGGAAACGGCGGGCCCAGGAACTGCTGCTGTGGGCGTTGGTCCAGCAGGGGCGTCCCCTGGAGGGACTCCCCATCGTCCAGGCCCTCCAGCCCCTGGAAGCCCAGGACAGGCCCACTGAACAGGGGATGGCCGCCACGGCTGAAGTGCTCTGCGCCGCGGGCGAACGGGAACAGGCGGAGGGGGCGCGGAAATCCTTTGCCAACCTTTATCCCGGCAGTCCCCTCCTCCCCCGGGTGGAACTGGCCTATGGCAAGCTCCTGGGACGCTCCGGGGATGCGAAGGGGGCGGCCGAAGTCCTGCGCAAGCTCATCCAGGATCATCCCAGGGCTACCGAGGCGGACGATGCCCGGCTGGCCCTGGCCAACCTGCTCACGGATGGAAGCCTGCCTGGGGGCAAGGACCTGCCCACGGCAGAGTCGCTGCTGTCCGAGATCCGCAAGGGCGGGAAGGGCCTGCCCAAGGGCCGGGCGCAGATTGTGGAACTCCGCATTCTCACGTCCAAAGGCCTCTGGGAGGACGCGCTCAACCTGGTGGATGGCATGGAACCGGTCCTGCGGGAGGGGCTGCCGGAGGTGCGGGCGCTCTGGAGGACGGCCTGGGGGAACTGGGTGGACCAGCGCCTGGAGAAGGGCTTCGCCGGTGAACTGCTGGCCCGACTCAAACCCGGCACCTTCGGGGCCCTGAACGCGAAGCAACGCCTGGGGGTGACGGAGTTGCTGGCCACCAACGGCCTGCTGGGCACGATCCCGGCCCTGCTTCCGGAGGCGCCCGAGAAGGAGCGGCCTGCCCTCAGGAAGGCGGCCCTGGCGAAGGTGGACCCGGAATCCCAGCCCTCGGCGGTGCTGCGTCTGCTGCCGGCCAAGGGAGGAACACCCGACGAGGCCCTGCTGCGCGCCCGCGCCGAGGCGGCGCAGGAAGCGTGGGCCCAGCTTCGGGTCTCGCTGGGCCGAGCTCGGCCGGGGGCCGAGCGGGCGGGGCTGCTGACGAGGTATCTCCAACGCCCCATGGCCAAGGGGGAGACAACGGCCCAGCGCCTGAAGGAAGCCGAGGGTCAGTTGGCCCACGCTCCCGAGAAGGGCGAGGCCCGGGAGCCCCTGGCGATCCTGGTGGCGGATCTCCGCTTCCAGGCCGGTGACCCCAAAGGAGCCCTGGCCCTCTATCCCGTGAAACCCGCGGCCCCCTCCCAGCGGGGCTGGGTGGCGCTCATGCGGGCCCAGGCCCTGCTGGGTTTGGGCCAGCGAGAGGAAGCCCGGTCACTCATCCGCGAGGCTCGGGACGAGCAGGGGTTCAAGGGGCAGCGGGACGCGCTGGCGAAGGCCCTCGGGGCGTACTGATCCACTGCGCTAAGCTGAGGCGGTCCTCTGGGAGATCCGCATGCGCCGATTCCTCGTCTGCCTCCTGTCCCTGACCGCCCTGGCGCTGGCCGCGGCCCCGAAGCCGAGGGTGAAGCTGACGACCTCCATGGGCGTGATCGTCCTGGAGCTGGAGCCCGAGGCGGCCCCGAAGACGGTGGAGAACTTTTTGAAGTACGTCCGCAAGGGCCAGTACAAGGGCACGATCTTCCACCGCGTGATCCCGGGTTTCATGATCCAGGGCGGCGGTTACGTGGACTACCTCGGGAAGAAGCGCACGGAGGCGCCGATCCCCAATGAGGCGGATCGTGCCCTGGCGGCCGGGCTCCGCAACCGCCGAGGCACCGTGGCCATGGCCCGCACCGGCGATCCCGACAGTGCCACGGCCGAGTTCTACATCAACGTGGTAAACAACCCGTCCCTCGACTTCAAGAGCAAGAAGGACGGCAACACCTGGGGCTACTGCGTCTTCGGGAAAGTGGTGCAGGGCATGGATGTGGTGGATCGGATCAAGGCCGTGAAGACCAGCCACGCCCGCAGCGATTTCCCCAACCTGCCCGTGAAGCCGGTGATCATCCAGGACGCCGTGATTCTGTAGGCTACCGGGCCGTTGCCGTCAGCGCGGCGACGGGCTTTCCGTCGGGCGCCTCGGCCCAGCGGATCCCCAGCCATTGAGCCACCGTGGGAACGATGTCCCAGGCAGGTACCGGGGCCATGCGGCCATGGCCAGCACCCAGGACCACCAGCCAGGCCTGCATGGATTTGACCTCGGGCGGGTAGGCGTGAGCGCCCGCGCGCCCGCGGCGTTCCGCGGCCTCCTCGCGGCTGTCGCGGGCCTGGGAGAGCCACGTCCCCACCGGGGCCAGCACCACCAGATCGCCCACGCGGGCGCTGCCGCCCAGGTGGTAGCGCGCGGGGATGGTCGCCCGGGTCCACACCGTGAGGCCCGCCTTGCGGAGCCGTGTCTGGGCCCGGGCCCGGTCGGCGGGGTGCTTGAGGTAGACGTAGGCGCTGCCGCCGTGGCAGATCAGGTCCACGGGGATCCCGTCCAGCACGGAGGGGAGATGGACCCGATGCTTCATGGCGGCCATGCCGTGATCGGCGGTGAGGATGACCCGGAGGCTTGGATATTGGGTCAGTAGGCGTGTCAGCCAGGGGGCCAGCTCGTCGTCGAGGCGTTTCAGCTTGGCCTTCACCTCGGGGCTGGCGGGACCGTACAGATGGCCCTCCTCGTCGGTGCCGGAGAGGTAGGCCATGACCAGCTTCGCGCCATTCGCCAGGGCCGCGTCACAATAGGCCATGCCCTCGGTGTCGGGGTGATCCAGGCGGAAGGCCTGCATGCGCCAGGGGGAGACGCCCTGCCAGGGCCCCGTGGCTCCCACCCAGTGGTAGACCGCCGTACGCACGCCGCTGCGGGTGGCGGCCACCCAGAGGGGCTCGCGCAGGATGTCCTCGGCCCGAGAGGCGGCCCGGACCAGATGGTGGTCGGACGGTTCGAAATAGGCGTTGGCCACCACGCCGTGGTGCTCGGGCCAGCAGCCCGTGGCCAAGGTCACATGGCCATTGAACGTGGTGGCGGGGAAGGGGGGCAGTACGGCGCCGTGGCGACCCGCTTCTGCCAGGGCCCACATCCGCGGCATGGTGTCCGGGCGGAACTCGTCGGCGCCCAGGCCATCCTCGCTGAGGACGAGCACTGGTCCAGGTTCCGGTGCCATGGGCTGGGCTGCGGGAACCCGGGCGGAAAGGAGAAGGAGGGAAGCGAGAAGGAGGGCGGCGCGCATCGCCCCAGGGTACTCTGGATCCATGGACACTCCGCGCTGGCCCTACCCGCTCCTCCGTCTCAAACCGGGCAAGGAGGCGCTGCTCTCCAAGCGGCATCCCTGGATCTACAGCGGCGCCCAGGCGGCACCGGCCCAGGCCTCCGTCGTGCGGGTGGCGGACGACTCGGGCAACGTCCTGGGCGTGGGCACTGCCAGCGGCACGAATCCCCTGGCGGCACGGATCTTCCGTTTCGACGACGCCCCGCTGGACCAGGCCTTCTTCCGGCTGCGCCTGGAGGCGGCCCTCGCGCTGCGGAAGACGCTGGGTCTCTGGGATCCCCAGGGCGGGTGCCGCTGGGTCTTTGGCGAAGGGGATGGCCTGCCGGGACTGGTGGTGGACCGCTACGCCCACGCCCTGGTGCTCCAGGTGGGCACGGCGGGGCTGGAGGCCCTGCGGGACACCTGGTGGCCGGTGCTGTGGGAAATCGCCAAGCGCGAGGGCCTCACGGCCTTCGTGGAGCGCAGCCAGTCCGGCCGTCGCGAGGAGGGACTGGATCCCGTGAACCGCCTGCTGAAGGGCAGCCTGGCGGGGCCGGTGACCGTGCATGAGGGGGCGGCGAAGCTCACCGTGGACCTGCTGCGCGGCCAGAAGACGGGCTTCTTCCTGGACCAGCGGACCCATCGGCTCCAGGTGGGTTCCCATGCCGAGGGCTGCCGGGTGCTCAACGCCTTCGGCTACACGGGCGGCTTCAGCATCCACGCGGGTCTGGGCGGCGCGACGGAAGTGGCCACCCTCGACATCAGCGTCCCCGCCCTGGACCAGGCGGACCGCGACTGGGTCGCCAACGGCCTGGATCCCGCCGCACACCTGCGCCTGGAGGGCGACGCCTTCGAACTGATGCGCCAGTTGGAGCCCGGGGCCTGGGACCGGGTGATCGTGGATCCGCCCGCCTTCGCCAAGCAGCGCAAGGACGTGGACAAGGCCTTCAAGGCCTACAAGGATGTCTTCCGCCTCGGTGCCCGTGCCACCGCTCCCGGCGGCCTGCTGTGGGTCTTCTCCTGCAGCCAGCACCTGGACCGGCCCCGCTTCCAGGAGGCCGTCTGGACCGCCCTGCTTGAAGCCGGCCGCGAGGCCCGTGTGCTGGCGCACCTCGGCCAGCCCGCGGATCATCCCTACGCACTCAACCATCCCGAGGGGTTCTACCTCAAGGGGCTGTGGCTGGCGGTGGACTAGCCCAGCCGCGCCACAGCCTCGTCCACGCCCTTGGCGCTGAGGGCGCCGAGGTTCAAATCGAGCAGGTGGCTCAGCTTCACGTTGCCCATGGCGCCGAGCATGGAGGCCTTGAGGCGGGGGATGCTGGGCTCCATGGCGGCGATGAGTTCCTTCACCTGCTTGCGGCGGCTCTCCAGGCTGGAGCAGCCGCAGAGGGGACAGCCGCAGGGCACGATGGGGAAGCCGCGCAGCCAGGCGTAGCGCTGCAGATCCTTCTCTTCGCAGGTGCCCAGGGGGCGGATGACGGTGTTGGCGCCGTCGTCGCTCTCCAGGCGCAGGGGCATGGTGCTGAGGCGGCCCTCGAAGAAGAGGTTGATGAGCAGCGTCTCGATCAAGTCGTCCAGATGGTGGCCCAGGGCGATCTTCGAATAGCCATTCCGCTTGGCGAAGGAGTACAGCACGCCGCGCCGCAGCCGCGAGCAGATGATGCAGGGCAGCTCTTCAGGCTTGGTGCGCACCATCTTGTCGATGGGGGCCGGGATGATGTGGTGGGGTACGCCCAGGCGTTCGCAGGTCTCGGCAATGGGATCGGGATTGAATTGGGGGAAACCCGGATCCACCGTGACGGCCTCGACGGTGAAGGTCACGGGGGCGCGCTTGCGCAGGCGCTCCAGCACATCCAGCAGGGCCCAGGAATCCTTGCCGCCGCTCACGGCCACCAGGATGCGGTCGCCCTCCTCGATGAGTTTGTAGGCGGCATTGGTCTCGCCCACGCGGCGGGCGATGCGTTTCTCCAGGGCGGGCAGGCCCTTGAGGTCGGCCTCGGACGGGGGGAGGGCCAGGCTGGGCAGGGCGCAGGGGTTGCTCACACGTAACCATCTAGGAGAAGGCATCGAAGGAGGGCTTTGCCCGACTTCGATGCGGGGGTCCCAGGGGGGACGCAGAGGCCCGTAGGGCCGGGCGGTCCCCCTTGGACAGCATTAACTTACATCACGCCGCAGGGCCGGCGCTCGCCCCGCGTGATCTGGCCCTGCACGTCCTTCACGTATTCGGGGCAGGTGCAGTCCGGGCAGGTGTTGCTGTCGGTCTCGGAACAGAGATCTGCGAAGGTCACCTTCTCCATGAAGGCGGAGATGTGGTCAGACAGCCGGTTCCAGAGGAGGCGGCTCATCTTCTCATCGGCCATCAAGGCCTTGTTGGCGGCCAGGGGATCTTCCTTGGCGGCCGCGTAGAAGCTGCTGTCCGTGAGGCGCAGCACCTCACCCACGCTCACCTGGTTGCAGGGGCGGGTCAGGACGTAGCCACCCTTGGGCCCGCGCACGCTGGCCACGATGCCGGCCTTCTTGAGCTTGTTGAAGATCTGCTCCAGGAAGGGCAGCGAGAGCTTCTGGCGCTCGGCGATGACATGCAGGGGCACGGGCTGACCGTGGCTGTGGTGGGCCAGGTCGAACAGGGCCTGCATGCTGTACCTGCCTCGGGCCGAGATCTTCACGGGAGGACTCCAAGGCTAAGGCTAGTATTCCTGAGCGATTGAGTCAAGTTTAGTATGGCGCTATCCTGGGCCCCAGGAGCCGCCCATGAAATCCGCCTTCCTGCTTACCGCTGCTGCGATGCTACTGGGGGCCCAGTCCGTGGTCCCGCCGCCCATGATCCCTGCGGCCAAGCCCGGGGAACTGCCTTGCGATGCCCATGACAAGCAGCCGCTCCTGCTGGGTGCGACGACCCGGAAGGCCATCCTGGAGCACCGGGCTGTCTTCCGGGACGCCACGGGGAGGATCCAGCTGCCAGAGACGCTGCGGGCCCGCTGGCAGGCCGTGAAGCAGCCCCTCACGCTGGTGGCGGTCTTCGGGTCGTGGTGTGGTGACAGCCAGCGCGAACTGCCCGAGCTGCTGGCCCTGGAGGCCGAGCCCAACCCGTTCATCGAAGTCCACTACCTGGGCGTGTATCGGGACAAGAAGCTGGAATCGTCGGCCTGGCCGAAGGGCTGTGTCCCTCAGGCGGTGGTGCGAGTGCCGACCTTCTACCTCTTCGCCACCCAGCCTGGGGGTGGCCAGAAGCTGGTGGGCACCATCGTGGAGACACCGCCGAAGCCGAACCAGCGGATGGCGGAGGCCCTGGTGGATCTGGCAGAGAAGGGGGCTGTCTCCTTCTGAATACGGCCCAGCTGAACTCATCATCGGCGTCGGTCTGCCGATGAAACGGCATGGCCAGATTCCGATTCCCGTTCCTCTTCCTGTGCGCGGCCCTCGCGCTTCAGGCCGTGGAACCCATTCGGGTGGGCCTCAGCGGCTGGACGACGCTGAATCCGCTGCTCATGTCGCGGGATACGGATGTCCAGATGCTCGATCTGGTCTTCGACCGCCTGGTGACGCTGGACGCACAGGGCCGGTTCATTCCAGAGCTGCTGCAGAATTGGGAGGTTCGGAACGGCGGGCGGGAAGTGCTGCTCCACCTGCGTCCGGGCCTGACCTGGCAGGACGGTAGCCCCATCCAGGCAGAGGATCTGGTCTTTACCTGGCGGATGCTCCGGCGCCCGGAGGTGCGGGCCGTTGCCGACACCGTGCCCGGCGTCCGAAGCCTCGATGATCTGAAGGCGGAGGGGCCGCTCACTGTCCGGATCCGGCTGGCTCAGCCCCGGGGAACCCTGATGTCCGACCTCTACAACTTCATTCCCGTGCCGCAGAAGTACTACGCCATGGGCACCAAGCCCGCCGAGGCGCCCGTCAACTTCGCCCCGGTGGGATCGGGCCCCTATCGGGTGGTGGGCCAGGCGACCCGGACCGAGGTGAGGCTCGAACGATGGGATGGCTATCGCGGCACCCATCCAGGGACCTGGCCGGCCTTCGAGCTGAAAGACATTGATTCGATGAAGGATGTCCGGACCCCTCTGATGGACGGACACCTGAGCATCTGTCCCGTGGGGCCCCTCACGCACTACCTGGTGCGCCACGGCGCCATCCTGAAGGGGCGGCTTCGGGCCTTCGCCGCGCCCCAGGCCGCCTTCAATGCCTTCTTCCTCAATTGCGATTCAACCCGCAGCCTGCTGGGTGACGTCCGGCTGCGCCAGGCTCTGGCGAACCTGGTGCCCTGGCGGCAACTGGCCCGCGGACGCGAATTCTTCGGCACCCGTCTGGCCACCTCCTTCTGGCCACCGGAATCCTGGGCCTACGATCCCACGCCCAGGCCCCTCCCACGGCTCAGCCGGGCCCGGGCCCTCCTGGAGGAAGCGGGCTGGCGGATGGGTTCGGATGGGGTCCGGCACGATGCTCACGGACGGAGCCTGGATCTGGTGGCCTACGAGGAGAACAGCGCCGGAAACCGGAGCATCACGCAGCAATTGGTGGCTCGGGCCGCCAGGGTTGGCGTCCGGATCGAGCTTCGGCAGGTGTCCTTCGATGACCTGGGCGTGAAATCGGCAGACCATGTGGGCGATATCTGGAGCTACGGCTGGACCACCGGGTTGGATCCCAATGACGATAGCCCGCTCTTCACGAAGGATGGGCTCCGCAGCAAAGCCAATGTGAGCGCGTACCTCAATCCAGAGGTGGATCGCCTGTTTGACGAAGGACAGCACACGCTGGATCCGGAGGCGCGGAAGCGGATCTATCACCGCCTCGCCGACATCATCTGGCGGGACCGGCCTGTGATCCCCCTGACCTACAACCTCACCCGGTACATCGCAAATCCCGGCCTCCATGGGGTGACCTTCAACGCCCTGGGCCAACCCTTCGGTTTCTGGCCGGGCATGCGGGGGTGGAGTCTGAAACCTTGACCCGTCTGTCCGGTTCAAACCTGCTTGCAGGTTCTGGCCGATAGACCCTCATGCGCCTCCGGGTCATCCTCGCCTCCAGCCTTGTGGTCCTGCTCCAGGCCGCGGTTCCTATCTCCATCGCCCTGGACAAGCCGGTCATGAGCCTGGATCCCCTCCTGCTGGCCCGGGAGGTGGAGGTCCAGGTGGTGGATCTGGTCTTCGATCGCCTGGTCACCATCGACGAGCATGGGAAGTACCTGCCCCAGATGCTGGAATCCTGGGAGATCTCGAAGGATGGCCGGAACATCCTGCTGAAGCTCCGGCCCGGCCTCACCTGGCAGGATGGCAGCCCGGTGGAGGCGGAGGATCTGGTGGCCACCTGGCGGATGCTGTCCCTCCCCCAGGTGCGGAAGGTGTTCGACCTGGTGGGGGTGCGCACCTTCGACAGCGTGGTGGCGGAGGGGCCCCTGACGGTGCGCATCCGGCTCAAGCAGCCTCGCGCCACGATCCTGGCGGATCTCTACAACTTCCAGCCGGTGCCGCGGAAGCGGTACCGACTGGGGGTGGAACCCCTGAAGGATCCCCTGAACTACGCCCCGGTGGGCTCTGGGCCCTACCGGGTGCTGCCGGGAGCCAATGCCCGGGAGGTCCGCCTGGAGCGGTGGCCCGGTTACCGGGGGCCGAACCCGGGCCTGTGGGATCAGTTCCGATTCCGGGTCCAGCCCTCCGACAAGGCCGACTATCTCCGCCAGATCAAGGCGGGGGAATACCACTTCGCGGACCTGGACTGGTTCCACCACTACCTCTTGCGTCACGACGCATTTGGGACCACAACGCTGGTGCCGCTGTCGGTGCCCACGGCTTCCTACGACACCTTCTGGCTGAACTGCGATACCAAACGGAGCCTCCTGGGCGACCGACGGCTCCGCCGGGCCCTGGCGGAACTGGTGCCTCTGGACTTCCTCCTGGCCCAACGCCGCTTGCATCCCAGCCGGCTTGCCACGAGCCTCTGGCCCCCCCTCAGCTGGGCCTACGATGCCACCCCCCAGACCCTGCCCCGGCTGGAGAAGGCCCAGGCCCTGCTGGATGAAGCTGGTTGGCACAGGGGGCCCGACGGGGTGCGCCGAGACGCAGGTGGACGCCCCCTCCACCTTGTGATGTTCGCCGCGCCGGGCTACTCGAAGTTGGATGCGCCCCAGGCCTTTGCGGAGGAGGCCCGGAAGGCGGGCATCGACCTGGATCTTCGTCGCGTGAGCATCGACGAAATCCTGGCCAAGGCCGCCAAGGGCGAGGGCGATCTGTGGGCCTACGCCTGGAACACAAGCCTGGATCCAGACGCCGAGGCGCCGCTCTTCACGCATGAGGGGATTGTGGGGGGCACCAACCTCACCCGCTACCAGAACCCAACGGTGGACCGGCTCTTCGAGCAGGCCCGTCACGAGATGGATTTCGACCGCCGGCGGGCCCTGTATCTCCAGATCAACGGGCTGGTGCAGCGCGGCTTTCCCCTGCTGCAGCTGACCTATGGCGTGGCCTATCTGGCTGTGGATCGCCGTCTCCGGGGCGTGGCCTTCGATCCGCTCGGGCAGTCCTACGGTTATGTGCCGGGGCGCCGGGGATGGACGCTGGCGGAGTGACCCGGATCAGAGCCGGTCGAAGCGGATGACCTCGAGCTTGCCGGGCTTCGCCTTGGGGGCGTCGTCCTCCTGCTCGCGCGGGCGGGCTTCGCGTTCCGGGCGGGGCTCGCGGGGCGGACGGGAATCACGCCGGCGGGACTCCTGGGGCGGTTCGGGACGGGCGGCGGGCTTGGATTCGGCCTTGGGCTCGGACCTGGCTTCGGACCGGGGCTCGTGGCGGGCCGAATCATGCCGGGAGGCGGGGGCCGCGACGGGCTGGCGCTCCCGGCCCATCCAGACGGCGCCCACCTGCTTGAGGCGATCCTGCAGGCGGGCGGGTTCGAGCACCTGGACACCGTCCCCGAACTGCATGATCCATCGGGCGATGGCGCGCAGGTCCGTGGCGGAGAAAGTGACGAGCGCCTGGCCGTCGCCCTGCTCCTCCATGCGGAAGTTCGGGAAGGCAGGGGGCGCCTGCTTCACGGCGAAGACCCACTGCTTCATGAGGGTGGCCTTGACGGTGATGGGCTCACCGCCCAGCCAGCCGCCGATCTGGTTGGCGGGCGTGCCTTCGGTGTAGGGGCCCTGGGCTGCGCGGCCGACGCCCTCCACGGGGTTCACTTCACCCAGCAGGTCCAGGCGGTGGAACCGTTCGGCGTTGTAGCGCCGGTCCCAGCCCCATACGTACCAGGCCTGGCTGAGCGCATCAAAGGTGAGCTGGCGCGGTTCAAAGGTGCGGGGGGCGTTGGCCTCCCCGTCCGCGAAGATGAATTCCAGGGCGCGGCCCGCGCGGATGGCGCCGAGGATGGCTTCCACGAAGGGAGAGGGACCGGCTGCTGGAGGAATGGGCTTGCCCGCGGCCTTGGGGGCCGCCTTCGACTCAGGTTTCTCCTGGGTGGCGGCAGCGGGCTCTGGCGCTGCGGCAGCCTTGGGCTTCCGCGCAGGCTCGGCCAGTTTTGGAGCGGCCTTTTTCACGGCCGGCTTCTTTGTGGCCGCTTTCTCAATGACAGGCTTCTCCGGCGCCGATTTCACCGGCTTCACGGGGGCGGCCTTCTTCGCAGGCGCTTTGGCTGCCTTGGGCGCGCCGGTCTTCTTGCGGGGTGTCTTGGTCACGGCCATGGATGGGTGCTCCTAAGCCCATCATCACCCATCCCCGCGCCGCGGGTCCACGCCCATTTGAGGGGGCGGGGGCCACCGGACCCAGCCATGCTGAAGGGATGGCCAGATCGAACCTCCGCTTCGCAGCCGTGATGGGGCTGCACACCTTCATCTCCGCCGGCACCTTCCTGCTGGGCAAGGCGGCTGCGGACGCCATGCCCACCCTGGCGCTGGGGTTCCTGCGCTTCCTCATCGCAGGCGCGGGTTTCCTGGTCCTGGCCCGGATCCGCGGGCTGGAGCTGTGGCCCTTGGCTCGCACGGAATGGCGTGCCTACCTCTGGGTGGGTTTCCTGGGCGTGGCCGTCAACCAGGTCGCCTTCCTTGGTGGATTGGCCTTCACGCTGCCCTCCCACGCGGCGCTGCTCTATGCGCTCACGCCCACCTTCGTCCTCCTGCTGGCCTGGGCGCGCGGCCAGGAGCGGCCAGGACCAAGAAAACTGCTGGGCCTGGTCCTGGCTTTCTCGGGTGTGGTGGTCCTGCTGGCTGGCCGGAAGGGTGCCGCGCTGCCCCCAAGGTGGATCCTGGGGGACCTGATGATCCTGGTGGCCGTGGTGGCCTGGGCGGGCTATACCGTCGCCAGCCGGCCCCTGGTGATGCGCGACGGGGCGCAGCGGGCGACCACCCTGTCCATCCTGTTCGGGCTGGCGATCTTCGCGCCTCTGGGCATGCTGGGCCTCCCCCACCTGCATCTGGCGGCCGTTCCGCCCCTGGCCTGGGTGGGGCTGGTGTATCTGGGCCTGGCCACCAGCGTGGTGTCGTACCTGCTCTGGTTCCATGCCCTGGCCATGAAAGAGCCCAGCCGCGTGGCCATCGCCACCAACGGGCAGCCGGTGGCCACGGCCCTCCTGGGCTGGATCTTCTTCACCCAGCCCATCACGCTGCCCTTCGTGGCCGGGGCCGTGCTGGTGGGTGCCGGTGTGGCGCTGGCCCAGTGGTAACCGCCTAGCCCTCCCCGCCGCTCCGCGGGTGCATCCGGTCGTAGAGGGCGCGGAGCCGGGCCTGATGGACGTGGGTGTAGATCTGGGTCGTGCTGATGTCGGCGTGGCCGAGCATGGCCTGGACGGAGCGCAGATCCGCGCCGTGGTCCAGGAGGTGGGTGGCGAACGCGTGCCGCAGCACGTGGGGGCTCACGGCGGCCGGGCGCAGGCCCGCCTTCAGGGCGTAGCCCTTGATCAGGCGCCAGAGGTGCTGCCGCGTGAGGGCCTCGCCCCGCTGGCCCACGAACAGCTCGCCGCCCTTGGGCCGGAAGCCGGGGCGCAGGACCAGCCAGGCCCGGATCCACCGTTCGGCGCCGGCGCCGAAGGGGATCAGGCGGTCCTTGCGCCCCTTGCCGGCCACTTTGAGGAAACCTTCGTCCAGAAAGACCGAGAGGGCGGGCAGGCCTGCGAGCTCGGAGACGCGCAGGCCCGAGGCGTAGAGCAGCTCCAGCCAGGCCCGGTCCCGGACGCCCAGGGGCACGGTGGTGTCCGGGGCCTCCAGGAGGGCCTCCACCTGGCTTTCCCCCAGTGTCCGGGGCAGGATGCGGGGGGGCCTGGGTGGCTTCACGACGGCCTCTGGACCGGTCCCGCCACCCCCCTCCATGCGCAGGAAGGTCAAGAAGGCCCGGAGGCTGGAGCTCATCCGGGCAAGGCTGCGCGGGGCCTTGCCCTGGGCCTGCTGGCTTACGAGGAAGCGGGTGAGGTGGTCGCGCGCCAGGTCCGTGGCGGCGATCCCCTCATCGCAGGCCCAGGCGGCCAGGTGGGCCAGGTCGGACAGGTAGCCGGCGGCGGTATTGGACGAGAGGCCCCGCTCGACGGACAGGAAAGCGCGGAATTCCCGGAGGCTGGCCGCCCATCCGAGGGGCCAGCCATGTTCCGGTTCCTGGAGCTGCTTGGCACGGGGCATGGGCCATTCCCGCACGACTGGCGCTCGCGCGCAACCGGCACGTTGACCCGACGTTTGGCAATCCCGTGGGGTTGTGTTACGGTTTCCGGGTTCGTCTGGAGGAGCCCACGATGGCTGATGTACGTAAGAAAGTGATTGCGATTATTGCCGAGCAGCTGGCCAAGCCCGAGGATTCGATCTCCGAGACCAGCCACTTCGTGGATGACCTCGGTGCCGATAGCCTCGACACGGTCGAGATCATCATGGCCATCGAAGAGGCCTTCAGCCTCGAGATCCCCGAGAGCGAGCAGGAGAAGATCCGCACCGTCGGTGATGCCATCGCTTACATCGAGAAGCACGCGAAGGCCTGATCCCTCGTCGATGATACGTGCCGCAGCGCCCCCGGCCCTGCGGCACGTTCGTTTTTTCAGCGGAGCAGGTAGGCTTTAGGCTTCAGGATCCTGTCCGCTCGATCATGAGGTGAAGCATGAGCACCCCCATCCATCGCCGTCGCGTGGCCATCACCGGCATGGGGACCGTGAACCCCTGCGGGCTCACGGTCGCCGAAACCTGGGACAACCTCCTGGCTGGCCGCAGCGGCATTGCGCCCATCGACCGCTTCGATGTGTCGGAGTTCGCCTGCAAGATCGCGGGGCAGGTGAAGGGCTACAATCCGGATTTGTTCATCGACAAGAAGGAACAGAAGAAGATGGACATCTTCATCCAGTACGCCCTGGGCGCGGCCCACGAGGCCTGGGTGGATGCGGGCCTGGACCAGGTATCGTTCACCAAGGCCGAACGGGAGCTGTTCGGCGTCTACATCGGGAGCGGCATCGGCGGTCTCAGCACCATCTGGGAGGAGGCCAACGGCTACCGCGGCCCGCGCCGCACCAGCCCCTTCTTCATCCCGAGCCTGATCATCAACCTGGCCAGCGGCCAGGCCAGCATCAAGTACGGCCTGCAGGGCCCCAACAGCGCCGTGGCGACGGCCTGCGCCACCGGCGCCCACGCCATCGGTGATGCGGCCCGGCTCATCGCCTTCGGCTACGCGGACCGGATGATGGCCGGCGGCAGTGATTCGGTGATCAACCAGCTGGGGGTGGGCGGTTTCGCCGCCATGCGGGCCCTCAGCACCCGGAACGACGAACCGGAGCGCGCCTCCCGCCCCTTCGACCTGGACCGGGACGGCTTCGTCATGAGCGAGGGTGCCGGCATCGTCATCCTGGAGGAATACGAACTGGCGAAGGCCCGCGGCGCAAAGATCTATGCCGAGCTGGCTGGCTATGGCATGAGCGGGGATGCCAATCACATCACTGCTCCGGCGCCCGAGGGCGAGGGCGGACAGCGCGCCATGCGGGCGGCCCTCAAGGATGCCGGCCTTGCGCCGGAACAGGTGGGCTACATCAACATGCACGGTACCAGCACCCCCATGGGCGACAAGCTGGAGTGCGTGGCCATCCAGCGGGTCTTCGGGGACCACGCCAAGCGCATCAAGGTGAGCAGCACCAAGTCCATGCACGGCCACCTGCTGGGTGCCGCTGGAGGGCTTGAAACCATCGTGGCCGCCCTGGCGGTGAAGACCGGGAAGATCCCCCCGACCATCAACGTGGACCACCAGGACCCCGAGTGCGAGCTGGATGTCACGCCCAACGTGGCGGGCACCTTCGACGCCGAATACTCCATGAACAATGGCTTCGGATTCGGCGGTACCAACGGCTGCCTGATCCTCCGGAGAGCCTGACCCGCCCCCAGAAGGAATCCAGAGGTATTCAGTGCCGCGGCGGTTCCAGGGCCTTCTTCAAGTCCTTGGCATCGACCTTGGACAGCGGCAGGGGGCCGCCCTTGGCGACACCATTGGCCTCGGCGCCCTTGTCGGCTCCGTGGGCCTGCTGGTCCTTGCGGACGCAGACACCCTGCAGGGTGCCGCCTTCGTCCACCACAAGGGAGCCCACTTCCACGTCGCCCTCCACGTAGCCGGTGCCGTGGATCTCAAGGCATTCGGCGATCTTCATGACGCCTTCGGCCCGTCCTGTGACGATCAGGTGCTTGGCGAAGACGGTCCCCTTCACCAGCCCGCCGGGGGCGATGGACACCTCGCCGGTGGAATGGATGGTCCCGTCCACGGTGCCTTCGATGCGGAGGCTCCGGGCCCCGGTGTGGATCTCGCCGGTGAAGGTCACATCCTTGCCCAGCAGGGAATGGATCGCCGGGGCGGAATCGGGCTTCTTGGTGCTGTTGCGGAAAACGGCCATGGGGACTCCTAGGACTGCTTGCCAAGGGCACTGAGCCATTGGCGCTGGAGCTTGAGGTAGGGGGTGGGATTGACGGGCTTTCCATCGATCCGTACTTCGTAGTGCAGGTGGACGCCGGTCGCGTTGCCGGAACGGCCCATGACGCCCAGGATATCGCCGCGGCTCACCTTCTGCCCGACGTGGACTTCCACATGATCCATGTGGGCGTAGAGGGTTTCGATGTCGGGGGTGTGGCGCACGACGACGCCATAGCCGTAGCGGTCCATCCAGCCGGCCTCCTCGACCACGCCATCGGCGGTGACCTGGATGGGCGTGTCCAGGGCGTTGGCGATGTCCAGGCCGCTGTGATACCCCAACAACCCGTCCCCGACCTCGTTCCCCTTGGAGAACGGTGAGATGCGCACGCCGAAACCCGAACTCAGGTACCCGGCCGTGGGAGGAATGGAGGGCGTGTGGGACCAGGCCAGGAGGACGGGTTCCAGGCGGGCCCGCACCACCTCGGCCTGCTGAGCCGTCCGGTCCAGTTCCTCCTGGAGGCGGGAGAGGCGCTGCTGGGTGCCTGGCGGGAGCGGGGTTGGGGCTGGCAGGCTGGGGCGGATGGTTGAACCGTGAGGGAGCGAGGAACCCGGCGGTGGAATGGCCGGCGCCGGTCCCTTGGGATCCAGCAGTTTCAATAGCTCCGTATGCTGCTGGCGGAGGGTTTCCATCTCCGTTTCCAGTTCATGGGCCTGGCCCAGGGTGGAACGCAGCTGCTCCTGTTGCCGGCGCGTTTCCTGCTGGAGCCGGCTGAAGCTCATGATCTTCTTGGTGGCCCAGAAGCCGTACCCGGATCCAATCATGGCCAGGGCGGAAAATCCGGCCATCACTCCCACGATCCAGACCATGAGCCGGCGGGTGAGGGACCAGCGGAAGGTCCGGTGGCTGAAGACCACCATGACCGTTAACCAGCGCCCGGAATCCGGGCGGCTGGACCGCAAGGCGAGACGTCGTTCTGGTTGGGTGGACATGGTCATCCAGCATACCTGGGCAGAGCCGAGGTTGCGAATCGGCTTCTTACAACCAAGGATCTAGGCGGAGGCCAGGAACGTGTGGGATAGCCACCACTCAAGGGCATGGCCTGTAAAAAAAACCAGCCCTACCAGGCTATTCAGCGTGAAGAAGGCCTGGTCGATCCGGGAAAGATCGCCCCTCCTCACGAGCCACTGCTCGCGGAACAGCATCGCCGCCACCGCCACCCAGCCCAGCCAGGCCACCACGTGCGAATCCATGAGCAGGTTGAACTGGGCCCAGCAGGCCAGGGCCGCGAGGTGGAGCAGGCGGGACAGAAGGAGGGCGCGACGGGTGCCGAGGCGGGCTGGGATCGAGTGGAGTCCCTGGCCGCGATCAAAGGCCTGGTCCTGGAGGGCGTAGAGGATGTCGAATCCGGCCGTCCAGGCCAGCACACCGCCCGACAGCCAGAGGGCTGGGGCTTCGATGTGCCCCGACACGGCGATCCAGGCCCCCAGCGGCGCGCCGGACAGCGACAGCCCGAGCACCACGTGGGCCCAGGACGTGAACCGCTTGCAGAGCGAGTAGCCCAGGATGATCAGCAGGGCCAGGGGAGACAGCGCCCAGGTCAGGGGCCCCAGCGCCCCCGCCGCCACGCCAAACAGCACGATGCCGGCGCCCAGCAGCGCCAGGGCACCGGCCCGGGAGACCCGGCCCGCAGGCAGGGCCCGGGTCGCCGTGCGAGGGTTCTCCGCATCGATATCCGCGTCCACCAGCCGGTTGAAGGTCATGGCCGATGTGCGGGCCCCCACCATCGCCGCCAGGATCCAGAGCGAGATCCGCAGCGGGGGAATGCCCTGGGCCGCCGCCAATCCCCCCAGCAGCGCGAAGGGGAGCGCAAAGACGGTGTGCTCGAACTTGATCATCTCCGAGAGCTCGATCAGGTTGTCGATGACACCTGCCTTTTCAATGTTTCCAGCCTGCCCCTGAACCGGGTCGGAACCAGGCTCCGGGGCAGGGTCAGTGGGGCCAATCGCAGGTGCGCCGGGGGGCACCAGGGGTCGGGTGGGGGTGGGGAGCGGGGCTTCGGGTTCCATCCCTGACATGATCGTACGGTTCTCCTGGCTTGTCTCGGGAGAGGAGGATCTGATTCGATGTGTGCATGGACCTGACCTACCTTGATCACAATGCGACCACGCCCCTGGATCCGGAGGCCTTCGAGGCCATGCGGCCCTGGTTCATGGAGCGTTTCGGCAACGCCAGCTCGGCCTACGCCCTGGGAAACCTTTCGGATGGCGCCCTCGTGGCGGCCCGGGAGCAGGCCGCCGCCCTGGTGGGCGCCAGTCCCGCGGAAGTGGTCTTCAATTCCGGGGGCACCGAGGGCCTGAACCACGTGTTCCGCGGGGTCTTCGAGGCCTTCCCGCTGAAGCGCCACCTGGTGACGACCGCCGTGGAGCATCCCGCCGTGCGGGCCCTGGTGGTCTGGTGGAAGGCCCAGGGTGGAGAGGCGACTGATCTCGGCGTGGATGGCGACGGTCGGCTGGATCTGGCGGAACTGGCGGCGGCGCTCCGCCCGGACACGGCCCTGGTGAGCGTGATGGCCGCCAACAACGAGAGCGGGGTGGTGTTCCCGGCAGCGGAAGTGGGCCGGATCGTGCGGAGCCACGGCGCCCTCTTCCATGTGGACGCCACCCAGGCCGCGGGGAAGATGCCCGTGGATGCGGCGGCCTGGGGCGCGGACCTGCTCAATCTGAGTGGGCACAAGTTCCACGGCCCGAAGGGGACGGGCCTGCTCTTCCTCCGTCGGGGGGTGCGCCTGAAGCCGCTCATGCTGGGGGGCTCCCAGGAACGGGGCCGGCGCGGGGGCACGGAGAACGTGCCGGGGCTGGTGGGCTTGGGCAAGGCCGCGGAACTGGCCCTGGCGCGGCTGCCGGAGATGGACCGCGTGCGGACCCTGCGGGATCGGTTCGAGGCGGAACTGGCCGCACGGGTAACCGATCTGCGCATCCACGGCGCGGGCGCCGATCGCCTGCCCAACACCAGCCTCGTGGGTTTCGCCGGTCTGGAGGGCGAGGCGCTGCAACTGAAGCTGGCCGAGCACGGCATCTGCGTCTCCACGGGCAGCGCCTGCAGTACGGGCATGCGTGAGCCCAGTCATGTGCTGCGGGCGATGCAGGTGCCCGAGGCCTTCGCCCACGGCACGGTGCGGTTCAGCCTGGGTCGGACCACCACAGAGGATCAGATCGGCCGGGTACTGGACCGCCTACCGGGGATCGTGGCAGAGCTAAGGAACCTCACGTCCCTGGGACGCTGAGCAATTCCCCCAGGTAGTGTTCCAGCGCGTAGGGCAGCCACCGGTGGCCAGGCAGGTCGCGGCTCAGGTAGCCCATGTGGCCGCCGTGGTCCTCCAGGTGGAGATGGACCCTGGCGGAGCGGACCGCCTCGGCGTGGTGCTGCCAGGGGATGAAGGGATCGTCCTTGGACTGGAGGATCACCGTGGGCACCGAAATCTTGGCCAGGTGGTCCCGGGCCGAGCAGCGGTGGTAGTAGTCCTCCCGGTCGCGCAGACCAATGGCCGGGGCGGTGTAGGCGTTGTCGAAGTCGTGGAGGGTCATCCAGGGGCGGGTGCGATAGATGTCGGGGATGAGGCCATCCGCCACACGTTCGTGGATGGCGCGGCGGCAGCGCTTCACGAAGCGCAGATCGTAGAGCCGGTTCAGGCCGGTCTTGATGAGCACGGCGCAGCTTTCCAGATCGATGGGCGGGTTCACGGCGATGGCCAGATCCGGCTTGGGGAGCGGGGTGCCGAGGCCATCCCCGAGGTTGAGGAGCAGGGCATTGGCCGACAGCGAGTAGCCCACGGCCACCTGTCTCAGGGCGGGATATCGCTCTCGGGCGGCGGCAAAGACGGCGCCAAGGTCGTCCGCGGAACCGCTGTGGTAGGGCCTTTTCGCGAGGCCACGGCCTTCTCCACAACCCCGGTGGTTCAGGGTCCAGACATGGTGGCCCAACCTTCGGGCCAGGGCCACCGTGCGGCGGACGTAGTGGGCCTGATCATCCCCGCCAAGTCCATGGAAGACCAGCACCAGCACCCCGGATTCGCCCGGGTAGTGCCGACCCGCCAACTGGTCGCCATCGGCCAGGGGAATCCGGAAGGGTTGCGAGGGGTGGCCGGGCGACTCCCCCGGCAGGTAGTTCCCCAGGATGGTCTGCAGGTGCCCGTTGGCGGCCCAGCGAGGCGGATGGCAGGCGAGCGGTGGGCCCTGGAGCGTCAGCATGGGCCCATGCTGACAGCTCTCAGTCGATCCGCTTGAACACGAGCTTGTAGCTGAACGGGTTGTCGAGTTTTGGATGGGTGTAGGTGACCTCAAGGGCCAGGCTACCGCCATCCTTGCGCATGGAGTAGACGTATTTGAGGGTGTAGCCGTCCCCCTGGAGGGTCTGGATCATGGTGGGCCCGTCCTTGGTGAGGGTGGCCTTGAAGACCTCGTCGTCGCTGCGCTTCCAGTCGGAGACGGTGCCATCCGTGGCCGTGTCGATGGGCCGCTCCCGGCCGAGGGTCACCGTGAAGCTGTCCCCGGAAAGGATGTCGAGCTTGTCGAACCGCTTGCAGGCGTTCTGCAACTTCTTCTTCCAGTAGAGGCGCAGGGCGAAGTTCATGTCCTTCACCTGGTCGTCGATCTGCGCATCCACGTTGTCGCTCTTCGCGGCCACCAGGCTCCACTCGCCGTCCCAGTCCACCTTGGGGGCCTGGGTGGCGCCGGCGGTGGCCGCAGGCTTGGCCTTCTGGGCGGCGAGGGGCAGGGCCAGCAGGCAGGACAGGAAAAGGGGGCCTGGACGCATCGAAGCTCCTGGTGGATGGGTTCCTGGAGCGTACACCGGCAGGGCCGTGCCTGGAAATATGCCGATGTAATCGGGGCAACGAACCTCGTGTATTGATGACCTTCTAGGCATGATCAAGGGACGGCGGTGTAAGCTGGGGGGTCCAGCCCGGAAGGGCCCCCCATAGCGAGGAGTGTGGCGATGAAACGGAAGCAAGAAGCCCTCGATTACCATTCCCAGGGCCGGAAAGGGAAGATCGAGGTGGTGGCCACCAAGCCGTGTTCCACCGCCCGTGATCTGGCCAACGCCTATACCCCGGGCGTGGCCGAACCCTGCCTTGAGATCGAGAAGAATCCTGAAGATGCCTACAAGTACACGGCCAAGGGCAACCTCGTGGCGGTGATCTCCAATGGCACGGCGGTGCTGGGCCTCGGCAATATCGGGGCCCTGGCCGGTAAGCCGGTGATGGAGGGCAAGGGGGTCCTCTTCAAGCGCTTCGCCGACATCGACGTCTTCGACATCGAAGTGGATGAGCTGGATGTGGATCGTTTCTGCCAGGTGGTGAAGGCCCTGGAACCCACCTTCGGCGGCATCAACCTCGAGGACATCAAGGCCCCCGAGTGCTTCGAGATCGAGACCCGGCTGAAGAAGGAGATGAACATCCCCGTCTTCCACGACGACCAGCACGGCACGGCCATCATCTCCACCGCGGCCCTCCTGAATGCTTCCGAGCTGGTGAAGAAGGACCTCGGCAGCATGAAGGTGGTGTTCAGCGGGGCCGGTGCTGCCGCCATCGCCTGCGCGAACATGATGATCGCCGCTGGGGTGAAGCTGGAGAATCTCTGGCTCTGCGACACCAAGGGGCTGGTGTACGAGGGCCGCAAGGAGGGGATGAACGTCTACAAGGAGAAGTTCATCAAGAAGTCCGACCACCGGACCCTGGCCGATGTCATGCCCGGGGCCGATGTCTTCGTGGGCTGCTCCAGCAAGGGCGTGCTGACGCCCGAGATGATCAAGAGCATGGCCAAGGACCCCATCGTCTTCGCCATGGCCAACCCCGATCCCGAGATCGACTACCCCACCGCCAAGGCCACCCGGTCCGATATCATCATGGCCACCGGCCGAAGCGACTACCCGAACCAGGTGAACAACGTCCTGGGCTTTCCCTTCATCTTCCGCGGCGCTCTGGACGTGCGCGCCACGGAGATCAACGAGCCCATGAAGCTGGCCGCCGCGCATGCCCTGGCTGCCCTGGCGAAGGAAGAGGTGCCCGAATCGGTGGTGAAGGCCTACGCGGGCCAGACCTTCAGCTTCGGTCCTGAGTACATCATCCCCAAGCCCTTCGATCCCCGCGTCCTGCTCTGGGTTGCCCCGGCTGTGGCCAAGGCGGCGATGGATACGGGCGTGGCCAAGCAGCCCATCGCCGACATGCAGCAGTACAAGGAGCGCCTCGAGGGCCTCCAGGGCCGCAGCAAGGACGTCATCCGCAGCGTCGTGAACCGCGCCAAGTCCAATCCGAAGCGCGTGGTCTTCCCCGAAGGCGACCACCCGCTGATCCTCCAGGCCGTGGCCCAGATGGTGGAAGAGGGGATCTGCATCCCCATCCTGCTGGGCGACCCCGACCGGATCAAGTCCGTGGCCATGGAACGGGGCATCGACCTCGGCGGCATCGAGGTTCTGGATCCCGGGACCGTCTCCTGGCGCCAGGAGGCCGAGGATGCCTTCTTCGACCTTCGCAAGCGCCGCGGGGTGACCCGCTCCGAGGCCAAGCGCCTGATCCGCCGCCGGACCTATTTCGGCGCCATGATGTGCCGCCTGGGGAAGGCCGACGGCCTCATCGCCGGCCTGACGATGTACTACCCCGACACCATCCGGCCCTGCCTCGAGGTGATCGGCACCCGCAAGGGCGTCAAGCGCGTCTGCGGCGTCTACACCATGGTCCTGAAGAACCGCGTGCTGTTCTTCGCCGACACGACCATGAACATCGAACCCAGCAGCGAGGAACTGGCGGAAATCGCCCTGCTCACCGCGGACCTGGCGAAGGACACTTTCAACATGGAGCCCAAGGTCGCCATGCTGTCCTTCTCCGACTTCGGCAGCGTCGAACACCCGCTGGTCCGCAGGGTCCAGAAGGCCGTCGAGATGGTGAAGGCCCAGCGCCCCAGCCTGAAGTGCGACGGCGAAATGCAGGCGGATACGGCCCTCGGCGCCGACATCCTGGCCGAGGACTATCCCTGGGTGGATCTGCCGGGTGGTCCGAACGTGCTGATCTTCCCCGACCTCACCAGCGGCAACATCGGCTACAAGCTGGTGCAGCGGCTGGCAGGTGCAGAGGTCATCGGGCCCATCACCTGTGGCATGGCCGCGCCGGTGCATGTGCTGCAGCGGCACAGTGACCTGAATGACATCATCCACCTCACGGCCCTTACGGTCGTGGAGGCCCAGCAGAAGTAGCTTTCGGCCATCGGCTGTCAGTGTGCGGGGGCCCTTGGGCCCCCGCGTTATGCTCTGGAGGCCATGGAGGTGGGGCATGTACTACATCGTCGAATCCAGAAAACCATTCGAGCAGGCTGCGGCGGATCTGGAGGCTGCCGTGAGGGCCGGCGGATTCGGGCTGCTCCATGTCCATGACTTAGGCAATACGCTGCGCGGCAAGGGCCTCCCCTTCACGGAGCAGTGCCGGGTCTTCGAGGTATGTAATCCGAGCCAGGCCGCCAAGGTCCTGGGCCTGGACCTGCGCCTGAACATGGCGCTCCCCTGCCGGATTTCCGTTTACACCGAGCAGGGCGGTACTAGGATCGGACTCATCCGGCCGGTGGAGATGCTCGCGGGATTCACGCAGGACGCGGCCCTGGTTCCCATCGCCCAGGAAGTGGAGGCGGCGCTGATCCAGATGGTGGATGCCGCTCGTTGAGGTTGGGACATCCTCGGGATATCAGACTTTCAATTGCTGCATCCAGGCCTGGATCTCCGGATCGGGCTCGGGACTGAGGCGGAGGGCCTCCAGAAGATCATCGAGGGCGGGACCAGGCTCGTCCCGCTGGAGGTGAACGAAGGCCCGCTCCTTCCGGGGGCGGGGATTGGCTGGATCCAGCAGGATGAGATGCGTGCCGGTCCACAACGCCTCCTCCCAGTGCGCTGCGTGCAGGTAGCGGAGGTGGAGGTTCCTTACCAGCCGGACCAGGATCTGGCGGTCCAGCGTGGGACTCAGCATGGCTGGATGGAAGGCGACCTTGCCCCCGGTGGCGCCTGACACCAGCTCGGACCCGCGTTCCTCGCCCACGGGGCGGCCGCCGTGGAAGGGATCGAAACACAGCAGCCCCAGGTCATGGCGCAGCGCCACGATGAAGTGGCCGGGCAGGCCCACCCCTACGGCGTCGAAGCCCATGCGTCGGGCCAGGTCCACCCACAGGATGGAGAGAACAATGGGGAGCCCCCGGCGGCGCTCCAGCACGTTCGGGAGAAGGGCGTTTTCCGGCGCATCGTAGGTGGCCCGGTCTCCGTCGAACCCCAACTCCGTAAAGAGCAGGTGGTTCAGGGCATCCAGGGCCTTGTGCGTGTTCCAGGGCAGGGGCATGCGCCCGGCGAGGAGGAAGGCCCACTCATTCAGTTGCATGACCACGTGGGCCGGGTCGGGATCATCCAGGGCCGGGGCCACGGCATGGACCGCGCCTTCCGCGAGATTCCGACATTCCGGATCGGTCTGGAGATACTCCAGCAGGGACATCAGCGCCGCCGGAGCCAGGCGCGCACGATCCAGGCCAGGCCGAGCAGACCGAGCGCCGCCCAGGACCACCGCTGCCAGGTGTCCGTGGCGCCTTGGACCTTCCGGGCCTCCTCGGCCTTGCGGGCATTCTCCTCGATGGAGATCTTGGAACGGGCCTCCCGGGCGTCCTTCACGGCCTTCTTCTCGGAATCCCGGGTGGCCTGGAGTTCCTTGGCCACGGCGTCCTGGTCGTCCTCCTGGAGGCGCAGCGTGGCGACCCGCTGGAGGTGGGGGCGCCGCTGAAGGCGGTGGTGGAGGGGCACCGTGTCACTGTCGTCCTGGGGCTGGGAGGAGTCCTGACCCGAGTCCAGGCTGTCGGCCAGGTCCTGGATATCCGACCGGAGATCCCCGATCAGCTGGTTCTGCTGGTGGAGCTGCACGCCCTGGATCCACAGGAGACCCAGCTGAAGGACGAGCAGCAACGGGACGACCCATCCCAGGGTGGAACGGTGTGGCATCAGACCTCCCTCCCCAGGATAAACAGGGTCCGGTCATCCCGGTTCTGTACGTCGAAGGCCGCCACGTCCTTGAAGACCGCTTCGCAGGCGGCCCGGGGGCTGCCGACGCCCCAGAGCCGGCGGAGCTGGGCGCAGAGGCGCGGGACACCGTACAGCTCGCCCTGCTTGTTCATGGCCTCGGAGAGGCCATCGCTGTAGAGCACCAGCCAGCCTTTTGGGGGGAGCACACCTTCGATCACCTCCCAGTCGCCGGGGCCGGCCGGCCGCAGGCCCAGGCCCCGCCCATGGGGGACCAGCTCGCGGGCGCAGTCTTCGGTGAGCCCATCCAGCAGGAGGGCGCCGGGATGGCCGGCGCGGGCCAGGCGGTAGCGCCCCTGCGCGTCCCACTCCAGCAGGACGAGGGTGAGGAAGCCTCGTTGGCCCAGCAGCTGCCGGAGGGTATGGTCCAGGGATTCGAGGATGGCCTCCAGGGGTTGGTCCTCCCGCTGGGTGGTGTACTCGAGCAGGGCCGTGGCCTGGGCCATGTAGAGGGCCGCGGCCAGGCCCTTCCCGCAGATGTCCCCCACGGCCGCCAGCCAGGTTCCGCTGGGCCGGCGCTTGACGAAGAGGAGGTCGCCCCCGGTCTCCAGGGCGGGCTCCAGGCGGAGGGCCACGTGGAACCCGGGGATGGCCGGCGGTTCTGAGGTGATCAGGCTCTCCTGGATCCGGCGGGCCGTCTCCAGCTCCTGGCTGAGCCGTTCCTGGGCCAGGGTGCGCTGGTGGAGGATGGCCGTTTCCAGGACCATGCCCGCGGCCAGGGCGACCTCCCGGAGGAGTTCACGGTCCTCGCGGCCGTAGTTCAGTTCCGCATACTTGCCCCCGAGCAGCACGGCCGCGTGGGGTTCATCGTTCGCCATGAGCAGCAGCAGCAACTGGGCTTCCAGGGCATCCACATGGGCGCGCAGGTCCTCACCCTGTTCCCGGATCCAGTCGGCCTCCTCGCTGCCAAGCCCCAGCACGAGTTCACGGTTCTCCCGGGCGAGGCGGAGGAGCCCAGGGGGAAGGCGCAGGGTCCGTGGGGGGAGGGACAGGCGTTGCTCGTTGCGGTCCAGGGTGGCTGCGGCGGGCAGGAGGATGCGGCGATCCTCCACAGGGAGGACCTTCAGGAGCTGGGGGCGGAAGGCCTCCCGGAGGGAACTCTCCACGGAATGGAGCAGGGCCTCTTCGCTGAAGCGCTTCCTGGGCTCCCGGAGCGCGCCCAGGGCCGTTTCCCGGGCGCTGGAGAGGTCCCGGCGGAACCGCTTGCGGATGTCCGTCAGCAGCCAACGCAGGCTCCAGCCCAGGGGCAGGGCCAGCAGGCCCACCAAGGCACCGGCCCAGCCAGGGGGGATGGTGGAGAGGCTGCGGGAGAAGGCCCAGGCCAGCCCCCCCAGGTAGAGGGCCAGGGTGAGGCCCAGGACCGCGAAGTAGGTCACCCAGCGGAGCAGCGCCTTGCGGACATCGAAGAGCCCGTGCCGGAAGATGGCGTAGGCGAAGCTCAAGGGCAGCAGCGGGAGCGGCACCATGAAGATCCAGCTCTGGCGGCCGAAGATCTGGCTGGCCCCGAACTTGGCCTGGAGCAGCACCATGGCCACCAGGTCCAGGCAGATGGCCGCGGCCACGATGAGGCTGGGGATCAGCGCCCGCCGCAGGCGGAGCTCCGCCCGTCGGGTGCCGGCCACGAAAAAGCCCAGCCCGAGGAGGCCCGAGGCGAGGTAGAGGGTCTGCGGAAGGCCATTGCGGAGGAATGTCAGGATCATGGCCAGGGTGGAGGGGGTGGGCTTCCGGTCCAGGCCCAGGGCCCGGGCCGCGCCATCCCCGAAGGCGCGGATCAGGGCCAGGGTGGTGAGGACCAGCGCCATCACCGCGAAGGTGGCGTACAGCACCCGAAGCAGGCGGCGGTTCTTCCGCAGCTCGAAGGGGTGAGGGAAGCGGAGGAAGAAGTGGACCCACAGGGGTGGCAGCAGGGCCTCCACGAGGCCCTTGGTCACGAAGATGGCTGCCACGCCGGCGTCGGGGACGTTGCCGGAAACGGTGGCGCCGGACAGCAGCAGGGCCGTACTGCCCAGGTAGAAGAAGTGGCGGGCGCTCTTGCGCTCCGCGGCCGAGACCACCACCAGGAGGGACACCGCCCAGGCGATGAGCCCGTTGAGCAGCAGGGCCAGCTGGAAGAGATCCAGGGGCTTCACCAGCCGCAGGGGCAACTGGAGCAGGCGGCCCTGACGCTTCACGGTGTAGATGAGGATCGTGCCTTCGCGCCGGGAGTTGATGTAGCTCTGCGCCAACCTGGTGCCAGTCTCCGTGGGGTCGTACCGGCGCCCCTGGATGGCTACCAGTTCGTCCCCCTCCAGCAGGCCCGCATCCTCGGCCACGCCATCCGGGAGGATCTCGCGGATGGCGATCTTCTTGTCCTCCACCACCCAGGAGCACTGGTCATCGGAGCGGGCGTAGACCCACTGATTCAGGCAGAAGGAGCCCAGGGAGAACGCCAGCGCCACGAGGCTGATCCAGAAGAGGCGCCAGCGGATGCGTTTGAGGGTGGGGCTCATGGAACCTTTTGTGGAAGATTAAATGTGGATCAAAAAATCAGTGTAAACCCTAGTAGTTCAGCTAGTTACTTGGTATCGACATCATGCGTGGAAGATCTCGGTAAACGCGGTATTTGCAGGGGATCCGCAATTGACGCGGGTTTGAAAATTGTCGACAGGTGTCCTGAATCTGTCCTCAGATTTGGAGCAGTTCATTGTGATCTTGACTTGTCAGCGCTGCATCCTCTTTTGGATTCCCCTTTTGGCATCCAGATCGACCATCGATGGGTGCTAGAGGTTTTGATGGGAGGTTGACATATAATGACAAACGACACGCTAAACCTCGGCATGTAAACGATGGTCCGACAAAAAATGTTGGAATATTTGATTACAGGGCGTATCTTTCTCTTTGTCCTCCGACTGCTCTCCAAGCTATGGTTGGCCTTCGGGTTCGGATGTTTACATCGACAATGGAGCGGGTGAGGGGAATTGAACCCCCGGTGTCATGGATGGAAAGCCCGGCACCGTACCAAACCACCCGCATCGTTGTCGACCACCCCTGATGGATCCTGCTTCTCTAGGGCCGGAGATCCATCAGGGGTTCCCTTTTATTCCTGAGTCACCTCCTGGGTTGGTTCCACCTGGGACTTCAAACTCCAAGTGTTCCTGCCATTGTTGTAGAAGACATCCTTCTTCAACCCGAGGGTAGTGGACACGTTCCGGATGTCCTTCTGGTCATCGCCGGAGCCCTGCCAGCCCTTCTCGCGTAGGCGCTTTAAGATCTCGGTAGCGTGCAACGGGTGGTCGGCAGCGAGGATCTCCTCTGCCAATCCTGAAATCGTGAGCGGCTTGGGTAGCTCAAACCCGGTGAGCAGGGTTCCGCCTCTGATTGGTGACTTCAGTAGCAGAGCTGCCGTCTGCCCCATAGTTGTCATGTGCTGGGCAGGAGACCTGAGAACTATGTGCTGTGCACTCACCTCCTGCTCAACAGCAGGGAAGTCGTCTGGAAAGTGGCGACGGAGGTTGTCGATCGTGTTGTTCAACTCCATGAATTCCGAGATGATACGATTATATTCGTCCACAACGGCCTTCAGCTCTGCATGACGGGCGAGCAGCTTCTCGACGAACGCATCCTGGGCCATAGGGTTCCTCCTGACTACAAGGATAGCAACAAGACACATGGCGTCAAGTGGCATTTCTATTTGTTTTGGCATTATTGGTTTGAAGCGTCATTGTATTGCCTTTGTCTTATGTAGTATCGGTCGGCAAACGAAAAACGCTAGGATAGGTTGTCAAAAATCTTCGCATTTACACTCATATTTCGATCCGGGATACCCCGCGTAGAATTTTGGACAAAAAAAAAGAGCGCTGCTGCCTTTGTGGCTGCAATGCTCTTTTATGCGAAAGTGTCCTTGGTGTCCTAGGGTATTTTTTACAACTTGTATCTAGCTGGATGTAAATGCGTTAGAAATGTGTGGGTTATATGTGGAAGAATGCCCGCATGGACCGGATGACGAGGAACGAAAGGCCCTGCTGGGTGCTGGTGGGGGGCCGCCGCCGGCTGGGACGGGCTCTGGCGGAGGATCTGGCCCGGGACCACGATCTGGTGTTGACGAGTTCCCGCCCCTGGGAGGGTGAGGACTGGACGATGGATCTGGCGAAGAAGACGCGAATCCGGACCCTTCACTGGGATGCGGAGCGACCGGAGGTGGCGTCCCGCATGATGGCAGATCTGGCGGCCCTGGACACGGCCGGGGCGGTGATTTCCGGCGCGGTGATCGTGGCGGGGACCTTCCCGGAAGCGCACTTTGGGACCTGGACTCCCGAGGTCCTGGAGGCCACCTGGCGGGTCAACCTCGCCTTTCCGCTCCTCTGTGCCCAGGCCCTGGCGCCGAGGCTGGCGGAGGGCGCCTGCCTCCAACTCCTCCTGGACACGTCGATTCATCAGCCCTGGCTGAAGCGGCTGCCCTATAGCGCCGCCAAGGGCGGCCTGGCCTCCGTGGTGCCGGGCTTGGCCCAGCTTCTGGCACCCCGGGTGCGGGTGGTGGGTCACGCCCTGGGGGCGGTCCTCCCCGCGGAGGGCAGTGACGAGGCCCTCCTGACGGAGCGCACCCTCCTCAAGCGCCTGGGCGATCCCGCGGACCTCTGCCGCGCCGTGCGCTACGTCGCGGACAGCCCCTTCCTGACCGGTGAGATCCTTACCCTCGATGGTGGACGGCGCTGGATCTGAGGGCGCTACTCCGTTTCCATGGAAGGCCGGAACGCAGCGGCTCAGCGTGGCGGATCCCGGGGGTGCAGCCAGCGGGAGGCCAGGCGGGCGAAGGCGCGCTCGCGGGTACGGATCTCCCGGAATCCCCGACAGGTGCCGGCGGCCGTGAACTCTGGGCAGGTGGTGCAGGGGGTCCGGTCGGGCCCCCGACGCCGGTAGGCCAGGAAGGCCGCCCCTGCGACGACGCCGGCACAGGTCGCGCAGAGCCACGGTCCCAGGCCTCCGGCTCGGGCCGCCTGGACGACGAGGAAGGGAAGCAGACCCATGGGAAGGGCCCGGGTGAGCAGCTTGGGAAGACGGCGTCGTCCCAACGCTGGGAGGGTCGTCAGGGTTCCCAGGATGGCCAGCAGGAGCAGATCGCGGGATGGCAGGGCGGGGAGCGCCAGGCCGCACAGCAGGCCCGCGAGGCCGCCGAGGGCGGCGAGGGTGCAGCCGCGGCAGAGCCGGAGGCGACGGCCCAGGCGGAAGACTTCGGTCTCATATTCCCGGCAGAGGGGATGGTGGGCCCAGCGGTGGAAGGCATGGGCCCGGAAGGCCAGGCGGTCCAGGCGGCGCGCCACACCCCGCCCGATCCGGGGGCGGACCGGGGCCGGAGGGTCCGGAAGCATGGGGGGGTCAGGCCGTCTGGATCGCGCGGAGGCGGACCGCGGTGCCGTAGGCGATGATCTCGTTGGTGTTCTGCATGAGCTCGCCGCTGTCGAAACGCATGGCGAGGACACCATTGGCGCCCATGGCGAGGGCGTGCTGCTCCAGGCGGTCCATGGCCTCGTTGCGGGAGTCGCTGGCCAGCTCCGTGAGCATGGTGATCTCGCCCCCGAAGAGTTGCTGGCAGCCGGCGCAGGTGGTGCCTACCACGCTGCGGCTGCGCACGGTCACGCCCCAACAGGGACCGAGGATGGCCTCGATCGCCATGCCCGGGGGTGGGTCGAAGGTCGTCAGGATGGGAATGTTGTGGTGGCGCGCGTTCTGGGACATGGGCTCCTCAATGGGCTTCGCTATCGCCCTTGTGTTCGGTGTAGAGGCTCTCGATGAGGCCGCCGTACATCAAGTTCACCACCCGCCGCTTCACCTTCAGGGAGGGGGTGAGCTGGCCGCCTTCCAGTGTCATCTCATGATCCAGGATGGCAATCTTCCGGATGCGCTCGTAGTTCGAGAGATCGGCGTTGATCCGTTCGATGCGGCTCATGAGCTTGGCCATCACGAGGGGATCCTGCACGAGATCGGCGTGGGTCCGGAAGCTGAGTTTCTTGTAGCCGGCCCAGCGCACCAGGGCGTCGAAGTTCGGCACGACCAGGGCGGTGATGTAGTTGCGGTTGTCCCCGATGAGCACGGCCTGGGAGATGTACTTGTCCTCCTTCAGGTGGTTCTCAATGGGCTGGGGGGCGATCTTCTTCCCGCCACTGGTGACGATGAGCTCCTTCTTCCGGTCCGTGATGTAGAGGCGACCCCGGTCGTCCAGGTGGCCGATGTCGCCCGTGTGGAAGTAGCCCTCGGCATCGATGGCGTCGTGGGTGGCCGCCTCGTTCTTCCAGTAGCCATCCATGACATTGGGACCCTGGCAGAGGATCTCGCCGTCCTCGGCGACCTTGAGGAAGGGCTGTCCCTTCCAGGTCTTGTAGAGGGGGCGTCCCACGCAGCCGGGGGCTACCTCGCCGGGGCGGTTCACGGTGATGACGGGGCTGGTCTCGGTGAGTCCGTAGCCCTCGAGGATGGGCACCCCCACAGCCCAGAAGAATTCCATGACCTTGGCCCCCAGGGGAGCGCCCCCGCTGATGGACAGGCGGATCTCGCCCCCCGTGCGTTCCAGGATTTTCTTGAAGACCAGGGCCTGGGCGAGACGGTATTTGAAGCCCGTCCAGCCGCGGGGTTTGCGCCCTGCCCAGAGATCAGGGAGCGCCCCCCGGCCTGCCTTCACTGCCCAGCTGAAGATCAGGCGCTTGGGCAGGCTGCTGGTGGCGAGGGTCTCGTAGATCCGGGCGAGGATCTTCTCGAAGATGCGGGGCACCGAGACCAGCAGGGTCGGCCGCACTTCCAGCAGGTTCTGGGCGACCGTATTCACGCTCTCCGCGTAGTAGATGGAGGCCCCGATGTGGAAGGTGAGGTACTGGCCCGCCATGCGCTCCAGCACATGAGTGAGGGGCAGGAAACTGAGGCAGCGCTCGCCGGGCTTCATGGGGACGGCCTCGATGGCACCCACCACGTTGGACACGAGGTTGCCGTGGGTGAGCATGGCGCCCTTGGGATCGGCGGTGGTTCCGGAGGTGTAGATGAGGGTCAACAGGTCGCCGGGCTTGCGCTCCATGCCCCAGGTGCGGACTTCGGGACGGCGGTCCTCCATGGCCCGACCTTCTTCCACGAGATCGGACCAGCGATGGGCGGGATGGCGGCGGTCGGTCGGCGGATCGCCGTCCATCACCACGGTGGCTTCGAGGTCGGAGAGTTCATCGCAGTGCTGGCGGACCTTGGCGAACTGCTCCAGGTCGGAGCAGATCACCCATCGGGCGCCGCTGTCCTTTAGGATGAAGGCAGCCTGGACCGCATTCAACGTGGCGTACACCGTGACCAGAGGCAGACCGAGGATGGCGCAGGCAAAATCCGTAATGGCCCATTCATGGCGGTTCTCGCTCATGATGGCCACCCGGTCTCCGAAATTGAGACCATGGGCCTTCAGGGCCAGGGCCAGCCGTTCCACCTGGGCCTGGACTTCGGCATGGGACATGGGCGCGTACGTGCCGTCTACCTTGTAGGCCAGGGCATCCGGAAGCTGGAATTCCAGGGCCCGATAGAAAAGCTGAGGGATGGTCTCGACGGGCTGGGCCACAATGACTCCGGACATTCGGGGGATGTGGACGAATGGTAGCAGGGAACGACGTCAGGCCGCTGAGCGAGGGACTCTCCGCGTTCCACCTCGAGCAGCGCGCACGGGGCGTGTCGCCCCACACGGCTCGTGCCCAAAGGGGCGATCTGGAAAAACTCCTGAACCACGCAGTCCGCTGGGAGTGGGCCGGATGGGAGGTAAGCCCCCGCACGCTCCGGGGATTCGCGATGGAACTGGGGGAGCGGGGTCTGGATCCCGCGAGCCAGGCCCGCATCCTCTCCACGGTCAGGACGTTCTTCCGATGGCTATGGGAGACTCGACGCATCGGATTGAATCCGGCCTCGGGCCTGCGGAATCCCAAGCAGCCCAAGCGCCTGCCCGCGTTCCTGACCGAGGGCGAGAGCCAGGCCCTCCTTGATCTTCCGGCGGCAGTTGACTTTCCCTCGGCCCGACTCGCCTGCCTCCTGGAGCTGCTCTATGCCTCGGGCCTGCGCGTATCCGAACTGGTGGGCCTGGACCTGCAGGATCTCCTCATGGAGCAGCGCACCCTGCGCGTGCTGGGCAAGGGGCGCAAGGAGCGGCTGGTCCCGTACCACGAGCAGGCGGCCGAGGTGCTGTCGGGCTACCTGGCGCACCGGTCGGCCTTTCTCGCGGCGAAGGCGCTGCCGCCCTCCCAGGCCCTCTTCCTCAACCAGCGCGGGGGTCGCCTCACCCCCACCAGTGTCCGCACCCTCCTCCGGCGGGCCCTGGATGACGCGGCCGTACGGTCCAAGGTGAGTCCCCACGCCCTGCGCCACAGCTTCGCGACCCACCTGCTCAACCGGGGCATGGACCTCCGTGCCATCCAGGAACTGCTAGGCCATGCCAGCCTCAGCACCACCCAGCGCTACACCCATCTGGGTCTGGATGAGCTGGCGAAGACCTACGAGAAGGCCCATCCCCGCGCCAAAGGCTAGAATGGACGGTGTGGCGTTGGCGCACAGGTCCACACGTTTCGGGAGAACCCCCATGGCTACCGTCGTTCCGTTGCCCGCCCCTGTCCTGGTCGCCGTGAAGGATGACCTCGCCACCTTTCCGGTCCGGCGCATCTATTGTGTGGGTCGGAACTACGCCGATCATGCCCGCGAGATGGGCGGGGATCCGGACCGGGAACCGCCCTTCTTCTTCGGGAAGCCCCGCGATGCGGCGGTGTCCGGCGGGGGAACGATCGAGTATCCCCCCGCGACGTCGAACCTTCATTACGAGGTGGAACTGGTCGTGGCTCTTGGCAAGGGTGGCAGCTCGATTCCCGTGGCCGGAGCCCTGGACTGCGTGTTCGGCTATGCGGTGGGCATCGACCTGACGCGCCGGGATCTCCAGGCCCGTGCCAAGGAGAAGGGCCAGCCCTGGGAGATGGCCAAGGGTTTCGACCGGTCGGCCCCCGTGTCGGCGATCATCCCGGTGAGCCGGGTGGGCCATCCCCGGACTGGAGCCATCTGGCTGAATGTCAACGGCGAGACGCGCCAGCGCGGGGATCTCGCCCAGATGACCTGGAGCGTGGCCGAGATCATCGCCCAGCTCTCCACCTTCGTGACCCTGGCCCCCGGGGATCTCCTTTTCACCGGCACGCCCTCGGGCGTCGGTCCCCTGGTCAGCGGCGACCGGGTGCGCTGCGGCATCGACGGCCTGGGGGAACTGGAGATCGCTGTGGTCTGAGGCCTTCTCGCGTTCAACGGCGAAGGATCCACCACGGAGGCACAGAGCATGGGCACATGGGAGGCGCCGGGTGCGGATTCCTCCAAAAGGATCCGGGCCCGGCGCCTCCCGTGGCTTCCGGCGCAGCCGGAAGCGGCCTCCGGCCGGCCCATGCACGGAGACCCACGGAGGCCTCCGTGCCGCCTCCGTGGGTTCGGTGCCTCCGTGGTGGATCTCTATCGTTGACGACGGGCTGGTATCAGTTCCCGCCCTGCTGTTTGAACTGGGCGATGATGTCCTCGACGCTGTCCTTCCGGCTGTCGGCTTCGAGGCTGGTCTCGAAGATGTGATCCTGGGTGGCGGCGCGCCGCTCCGCAAATCCGTGCCCAGCGAGGGCTTCGGTGTGGATGTTGAAGATGACGAGCAGGCGGGTCAGGCCGCCCTGGAACTGCTTGAGCAGCAGCACCACCTTCTCGATCTTCTGGCGAGTGATGTCCTGGAACTGGAGGATGTTCAGGATCTCGAAGGCCTCGTCGCCCACCTCCCGGAGCTTGGCCTGGGCCGAATCGAGCTCTGGAAGGGGCCCGGCATCCTCCATCTGGTGGGCGAAAAGGAACTCGAGGACCTCCTGGGCCAGCCCGGGGGCGTCCTCCCCTGCGGCGGCCCGGTCCAGGAAGGCGGCGATGGCGGCGTGGAGAGTCTGGCCGCGCTCCCGGTGTGCCTTCATCCTGCCCTCGCTGGCTGCGAGGGCCCTGGCGGCCGCATCGCAGGCGGCCATGAGGGTGTCCAGGCGGTTCATGACCCCCTGGGTGGCCTCCTCCGTGTCGCTGGTGATGGCGTCGAGCTGGGCTGCCAGTTCGGGAACCCGGGTGCTCTGCTGCTTCACGGAGGCGTCCAGCTGCTGCAGGTTCAGCAGGGTCTGGTTCAGGCTCGACACCAGGGCGCCGAGCTCGCCCTTGGCCTCGATATCGATCTTCTGGTACACCCGACCGTCCGCCATGTCCTTGGCCGCCTCGGCCAGCCGGTGGATGCTGGCTTCGGAATCCCCGTGCAGATCCTTGCGCAGTTCCTGGATCAGATCCTGGATGTTGTCCAGGCGCCGGTCGAGCTGATCCCGCCGCTCCTGGAACTCCCGGATCATGCCTTCCTGGGCGGCCGGGCTTTCCAGAGAAGCCTGGAGGGACTGGTCTTCAGGGGCTTCGGACATGGAACCTCCCAGAGCAACATCAGGGCGCGGGGCGCACCTTCACATGGCTTCCTTCGGCCAGGTGCCAGGCCTGCATGAGTTCCCGCGGGATGGACAGCAGGTGTTCCATCAGCCCGGGCACGAACTCCACCCGTTCCACGGCCGGGCCCTCGGGCCAGATCACCCTGAGGTTCTTCACCCCGTGGGCGTAGGGGCCCAGGGCCGTCCACCAGCCTTCCATGGCCTTGGGCAGTTCAAGGTGGTCCCCCTTCTTGAAGAGGCCGGTCTTCAGGGCCACCACGGTGACGTGGGCATCCGGTTCAAGGATGTCCAGACGCCCGGCGTCCTTGAGAATGCCCGCGGCCTGCAGGACCGTGACATCGTTCTGGCCCGAGGCCTTCATCACGTCGTGGAAGTCCCGGTAGCCGTCGAAGAACGGGATGACGCGGCGGTCCTCGGCGAAAACCTTGACGCCTTCGGTCAGCTTGGCCAGGGGGAGGGTGGGCCAGGGAACCGCCGTGAGGCGGGGAAAAAGGGTGTGGAGCCGCTTCCGGCTGTCACTGAGCCGGGCGGAATCCATCAGCAGGTCCGGTACGGTCCGGCGGATGGACGCGGGCACCTGCACCTGGACGGAGAGGAACTCGAACTTTCCCGAAACCCACTCGAGGATCTCGAAGGCCGCCATCTCGCCCCGCTGGGCCAAGGTCTCGGCATGGATGACCTCACCCCCCGAGAAGTAGAGCACGCCACTGACTTTGCCCGAGCTGACCTGGAGCATGCCGGTCTTCCGGTTCACATGGAGGAGCTGCGCCACGTCCATGAGGGAGATGCTCTCCAGGCTCCCCTTCAGGTTGCTCATGGGAGCTGCCGGACAGCGGGATCGTCATCCACCCCCAGGACGGCAATCATGGACGGGCCCTGGCAAGGGCTGCCCGCATCTCGGCGACAGCCCGCTCCAGGCCGATGAGGACGGCGCGGCCGATGATGCTGTGCCCGATGTTGAGCTCCTCCACCTCGGGGATGGCCGCCACCAGGCCCACGTTCTGGAGGTTCAGGCCGTGGCCCGCCAGGACCCGGAGCCCCAGGCGGGTGGTCATCCGCGCCGAGTCACGCAGCCGCCCGAGTTCCAGGGACGGATCCCCATCCATGGGCAGGTCGCTGTAGACCCCCGTGTTCAGCTCCACGGCATCGGCCTCCAGCTTCGCGGCCATCTTGATCTGGTCCAGCACCGGATCCAGGAAGAGACTGGTGCGGATGCCGGCGCTGCGCAGCTCCCGGATGACGGTGCGCAGCATGCCCTGGAGGAAGACCGCATCCAGGCCGCCCTGGGTGGTGAGCTCCTCGCGGCTTTCGGGCACCAGGGTCACCCAGGTGGGCTTCAGCGGGATGACCGCTGCCATGGCCTCGGGTGTGGCCGCGCACTCCACGTTGAGGGGCACCGCCAGAACCTCTTTCAGCAGGCGGACGTCCCGTTCCTGGATGTGCCGGCGATCCCCCCGCAGATGGACGGTGATGCCGTCCGCTCCGGCGCTCTGAGCCAGCAGGGCAGCGGCGATGGGCTCGGGTTCGTGCGCCCCTCTCGCCTGCCGCAGGGTGGCTACGTGATCGATGTTGACGCCGAGCAGGAGGTTCAACGGGTGCTCCGGGGTTGGGGACAGCTTAGCCTACCGGCCTCTAAGTGCTCCATCGGCTTCCGTCGGGTGGGGCTCAAACTCAAAAATAAGAGTTGAAACATCATTTTGAAGGAGCCAACCTGGAAACATGGAAGCCAAACGTCCCATCCCCCCACTCTTCCTGGCCCACGGATCGCCCATGCTCGCCCTGGAGGGTGGCGCCTGGGGACAGCGGCTCAGTGCATGGGGAGAGGCCCTGCCGCCGCTCCGGGGCGTGGTGGTCTGTTCCGCCCACTGGGAGACCGCCGCCGGTTTCCGGGTCACGGCTTCGACTCGGCCGCCCATCCTCCATGATTTCGGCGGCTTCCCCGAACCGCTCTATGCCCTGGACTACCCGGCCCCGGGGGATCCGGCCCTGGCCGAGCGGGTGGCCAGCCTCCTGGCCGCCACCGGCGCGGACGTGGCGCTCGATCCCGACCGCGGCCTGGACCACGGGGCCTGGGTGCCGCTTCGCTACCTGCTTCCCGAGGCCCGGGTCCCCGTGGTGCAGGTGTCCCTCCCGCGCGCCCGTGCGCCCCATCGCCTGTGGGCGGCCGGACAGGCGCTGGCCCCCCTCCGTGAGGAGGGCATCCTGATCCTGGGCAGTGGTGGGCTGGTCCACAACCTGGGCCGTCTGGACTGGACCGGGGCCTCGGGCCCACAGCCCTGGGCCGTGGCCTTCGAGGACTGGCTCCTGGGCTGCCTCGTCGAGGGCGATCTGGAGGGGGTCATGGACTGGGCCCGTGCCCCGGGTGCCGCCTTGGCCGTTCCCAGCACCGAGCACCTGGATCCCCTGTGGCTGACCCTGGGCGCCGGCTTGGGCGCGCCCTTCCGCAGCCTCTTCGAAGGCTGGCAGCTCGGCAGCCTGAGCCTGCGCAGCCTGGCGTTCGGGTAGGGCTCAGTCGCAGGGAAGGGTGAACCGGATCCGATTGCCTGCCTCGTTGAAGGAAAGATTCGTGGTGAGGGCCCGGATCAACAGGAGGCCCCGCCCGCTTGGCCTCAGCGTGTCCGACGCCCCTTTTTCCCAGGCCCGCCAGTCGAACCCGGAACCGCTGTCCTCCACTTCGACATCCACTTCCCGAACCGGACCGCTGGGCAGGGTCCGCAGCCGAAGGGTGAGCTTCACGTAGCCTTCATGGATGGCCGCGAGATGAAGATTGCGAAGGGACTCATAGACCTCGAACCCCTGTTCCTTCAGCCTTGAGTCGAGTCCGAGCACCCCGTGATCCACCGCGTTGGCCAGGGCTTCGGTGAGGGCCAGGGTGAGGCTTTGTTCAGCCTGGACCCCGAGCCCATGGGAAGACAGGATGCGGAGCGCCTCGGGAAGCACGTCCCGCACCGCATGGCGATGGGGCAAGAGGGTCAGTGCCAGGGTGAAGCCGTCTTCCAGCAGCATGGCGCTTGCATCGAGGCTTGACGTGGCCACCTGGGGGCGGACGCAGGCGGGCGGGGGTACCTCCCAGAGGGCCCAGCTCACATCATCGTGCTGTTCCTGGTTCGCGATGGCGAGGGACAACGTCTCCTGAACCGCCCGCAGGTGGACCCCAAGGGGACACCGTTCCAATCCATGAAGGAACACCTGGTCCGTCTCTTCAGCCGGAAAGAGATCCAGGATTCCGTCCGTGTAGGCGAGGAGGCGGTCGCCGGGGGCCACTTTCACGGTCTCGATGACGGGCGCCTCCAGGCCGACCAGGATGCCTGCGGGGAGGTTCCGGCTGGTGAACCGCCGGCACCCACCCTGGGGTGTGCAGAGGACCGCGTCGGGCAGGCCGGCGTTCAGCACCGTGAGTGTGCCGCTTTGGGTATCCAGGCGCATGAGCAAAAGACAGACGAACCGTTCCGTCGGCATCATCCGGAGCACCTTCCGGTTGATCTCCGCGTAGATGGTTTCCAGCGGAATGTCGCGGCGGACCATGCCGAGAAAGGATTGGATGGCGGGAAGCGTGGAGATGCCCGCCGTGAGCCCGTGTCCGGTGGCATCGCAGATCAGGCCGAAGTGGATGCCCGGCAGGCCCTCCTGGTAGGCGCAGGCGTCGCCGTTGATGCGTTGCGTCTGGAGCGTCTCCATGTGGAGGTGGTCGGGCATGGCCCGCAGGCCCGGTTCCACCAGGCGCTGGAGGACGTGCTTGGCCAGGGCCAGTTCCTCGTCCTGCCTCGCCTTGGCCTGCAGCAGCCGCGCCGCCTTGTCATCCAGGCTCGCCATCAGGCCATTGAAGGCGTCCACCAGGATGCTGGTTTCATCGTGGACTCTGCTCTGGATCCGGCGTTGTCCCACTGGCTGGGTGGCAGCGGCCTCGATCTGGGCCGTGAAGGACTCCAGATTTTTCGTCAGCCCATGGGACAGGAGCCAGGCGAGGAGGAGGGTGGCGAAGACGCCGGCGGCAGTGGCGTCCCTGAGGTAGCCCCTGAACCGGCCGATGGGGGCATGGGCCTGGGACAGGGGGATGATGGCGGCCAGGGTCCAGGGCACGGCCTTCAGGGGCTGCACGGAGGTGAGGGTCAGGATGCCTGAGGCATCCCTCCGCTCCCCACTCACGCCGAGGCCCGTGCGGGAATTCCATCCTTCGAAGTGCCTGGCCCGGGTCAGGATCCGGGTCGGATCGGGGTGCATCAGGATCCGGCCCTGGGCGTCGATCAGGGACAGGTGGCTGGCGTCCGGCATCCGGCGGTTCACGATGGCCCCGAGGAAGTCGCCATGCCTAAGGTCGATGCTTCCTGCGAGGAGCACACGGACCCGGCTGCTTTGCTCGATCCACGGAACGGCCATCATGACTGCGGGTGCCCCACTGGATTCGGACCGGTAGGCCTCCGAGATGCCCCCATCCCCCGAGGCGGCGACTGCCTGAAAGAAGGGGTGCAGTTCTGCCTGGAGGGCCGGGGAAGGGGGTGTCACCGCGTTCGCTGCCAGCAGTCGGCCGTCCGGGCGCAGCAGAAAAATGCCATTTTCAAACAAAGCGCGGATGCCCCGCTGGTCCTTCAGCCAGGCGGAAGCGGTCCCGGGATCGCTCGGGGCGCGCCCTGGGATCCCCCGTGCCACTGCTTGGAGGGTGTCCAGATGCCTGAACAACTTGTCATCCAGGGCGGAGGCCAGCAGGCTGACCATATCGGACTGTTGCCGCTCGATCTGGCGGCGTGCCACGGACTCGAAGTAGCGTGAAACGCCCCAGCCCGCTCCGGCCAGGGTCAGGGCGATGAACGTCCCGAAAACGAGAAAAGTCTTGATCTGGATGCTGAGGAACCGGGATTTCACGGAAGGGCCTTCACTTCAGCTTTCCCGGATATCGAACAGCTTCCCGAATTGAACCACCCGCAGGATGGTCATGACCGTGGGCGAGGGCCGGCTCAGGACCACCTGCATGCCCTTGGCTTGGGCCCGCTCCCGAAGCAGGAGGAGCATGCCCAGGGAGGCGGAATCCATGTAGCTGACCTCCGACAGGTCGAGAACGAGGCTCGGGTGGCCGGCTTCCAGTGCTGCGGCGGTGGCGGCCTTGAAAACGGGATGCCCGTCGAAGGTGAAGGTCCCCTCCAGGCGGAGGATCCCGTTCTGTGGATCGGTCTGGATGGTGAAGGTCATGGTCGGGTCCTGGGAAGCGAGGGTTCAGTGCACCACTGGAACATGCGGGCGGGCATGGCGGAGAGGGGGCGCTGTTCGGTGACGGCGCCCCGGGCCCAGGCCACGCGGGGCATGCCGTACACCACACAGGTGGCCTCGTCCTGGCCCAGGGTGAGGGCCCCGGTTTCGCGCAGGTGGAAAAGCCCCTCGGCGCCATCGTCGCCCATGCCGGTGAGGATGATGCCGAGCGCCTTGGCACCGCAGGCCTCGGCCACGGACTCGAACAGCACGGTGGCGGAGGGACGGTGGCGGCACACGGGCGGCGCATCCGACAGGCGGGCCACGAGGCCGGAGGGCCGACGCTCCACCCGTAGATGGCGGAGGCTGGGGGCCAGGTAGATGGTGGAGGGTTTCAGGAGTTCACCCTCCTCCGCGACCTTGATGGTGGCGGGGCAGGTCCGATCCAGCCGTGCGGCGAAGGCCTCCGTGAAACCGGGCAGCATGTGCTGGACCACGGCGATGGGGGGGAGTCCGACGGGCAGGGACCGGAAGACTTCATGGAGGGCCTCGGTCCCTCCGGTGCTGGCGCCGATGGCGATGAGCTGCCGTCCGGCAGCCAGGCGGGGGGGCGACGGGAGATTCTGTGCCGGGGCCGGGGCCGGGGGGCGGCTGCGGATCATGGCCTGGGCCGCGGCGTACACCGTCTCTGCGATCTCCGCGCCCATGGCTTCCAGACCCTGGACCGCATCCATCTCTGGTTTGCCGATGACGTCCACCGCGCCCATGGCCAGGGCGTCCAGGGCGGTGGCCGTGCCCTTGGCCGTGAGGCTGGACACCATGACCACCGGCATGGGATGAGCCTTGGCGAGCTTGCCCAGGAACGTGATCCCGTCCATCCGTGGCATTTCGACATCCAGGGTCAGCACGTCCGGATGGAGGGCCTTGATCTTCTCCCGGGCGTCGTAGGGATCCGTGGCCGTACCCACCACCTCCAGGCCGGGATGGCGCGCCAGGATGAGGCTGAGCACCTGCCGGATGAGGGCGCTGTCGTCCACCACCAGGACCCGTTTCCTGTCGGGGGCGCTCATGTGAACAGCTCCACGTCGCCTCCCTGGTTGTTCTGATCGACCTCGTGGAGATAGGCGGATTCCCGTTCCAGCACGGTGCTGTTGTGGACGCGGGTGAGGCGCTTCACCAGGACTTGTCCGGTGTGGGGGAAGAAATACACCTTCCGGGCGCAGGCTCCGCCCAGATCCTCACTCCAGACCGGAATGCCCTCCTGCTGCAGGAAGGTGCGGACGAAGAGGATGTTCTGGCCGCCCACGTCGGAAAGGCCATCCATCACCTTGCCACCCCCGAAGACCTTCGCTACCAGGCGTTCGCGGTCGGCACCGTGGTGCAGGAGGTCATTGATGAGATACTCCATGGCCGCCGCGCCGTAGCGGGCCGCGAAGAAGACGTCATGGCCCTGGTCCGTGCGGCTGAGGGGCAGCATGAAGTGGTTCATCCCGCCCACCATGGCCACGGGATCCAGCAGGCAGGCGGTTACGCAGCTGCCCAGCACGGTGACGATGACCTCGTCCTTGGCTGTGGCGTAGAACTCGCCGGGCAGGATCTTCATGGCGTGGCGTTGGAAATGGCGATCGAAATATTTGGAGGCCTTGCCCTGGGCCATGGCCGGTGACCACCGGGCCCCCGCCGGTTCAAAGCGGGGCGACCTCGCCGCGGTCATGGATGAGCCTCCTTCCGCCGGTAGATCGTCTGGCCCAGGGACTCGAAGCCGAGGGAGGGATCCAACAGGGATTCGGAATGGCCGACGAACAGAAGCCCTCGGGGGGCCATGGCCTGCTGGAACCGCTGCAACAGGCGGCGCTGGGTGGGCTTGTCGAAGTAGATCATCACATTGCGGCAGAAAATGGCATGGAAGGGCGGGCCCTCCAAGGGCCAAGTCGCGTCCAGCAGGTTGAGTCTCGCGAAGCGGACTGGGCGGCGGATCTCGGGGCGGAGCCGGACCAGGCCTTCCTGGTCGCCGGTGCCGCGCAGGAAGGCATATTTCCACCACGCTTCCTCCAGACCGTCGATCCGGGCCACGGGATACACCCCCCGGGCGGCGGTTTCCAGGACGGCGGTGTCCAGGTCCGATGCGAGTATCTCCAGGGGATGGTGGGCGCCGAAGGCCTGGAGCAGGGTCATGGCCAGGGTGTAGGGTTCCTCACCCGTGGAGCACCCGGCACTCCAGATGCGGATGGGGCGGGGCGGGGGGCCGTTGGCGGCCAGCAGCTCCACCAGCCGCGAGAAGTGGTGCCCTTCCCGGAAGAAGCTGGTGAGGTTGGTGGTGAGGGCGTTGATGAAATGCACCCATTCCTCGGCCGCAGGGTCCTGAAGCACTTTCAGGTAGGACTCATAGGTTTCCAGGCGCAGGACCCGGAGCCGCTTGGCCAGGCGGGACTGCACCATGGAGACCTTGTGGGACGAAAGAGCGATGCCCGAATGCTCGTGGAGGAGCAAACGGAGGGCCTCGAACGTGGCGGGAGACAAGGGCTCCCGGTTCAGGAGCAGGTCGGCCCGGGTGGCCGTGTCCTGGGCAATGCGCCTCATGCCTGGGCCACGACAGCCCCGGTCTCCATGCGAAGGAGGCCGGTGACATCGAGGATCA
>JAJZQW010000008.1 GCA_021802985.1 Acidobacteriota bacterium
ACGCCCGCATCATGATCCACCAGCCCTCGGGCGGCGCCCAGGGCCAGGCCACCGAGATCGAGATCACCTTCAAGGAGATCCAGCGCCTGAAGGAGAACCTGGCCGCCACCTTCGCCAAGCACACGGGCCAGCCCCTGAAGAAGGTCATGAAGGACATGGACCGCGACTACTTCATGGGCGCCGAGGAGGCCCTGGAGTACGGCATCGTGGACAAGGTCCTCTCCGAACGGCCCATGTGATGAATTCGGCCCTGTCCAGTCTTCCGGCCTTCGAGCACCTGGCGCGTATTCCGCTCTACGTGCCGGGCAAGCCCATCCAGGAGGTCCAGCGGGAGCTGGGCCTCACCACCATCGTCAAACTGGCCTCCAACGAGAACCCCTGGGGCCCGACCGACGCAGTCAAGGCCCGGGTGGCCGCGGTGGTGACCGGAGCGGAGTTCGAGGGCCTCGGCCTCTATCCCGTCAGCGATGGCTGGTACCTGCGGCAGCGCATCGCCCAGCGCAAGGGGCTCACGCCAGACCGGGTGGTTCTGGGCAACGGCAGCAGCGAGATCCTGGAGATGGTGGCCAAGGCGGCCTTCCTGGACGGCGGCAGCTCCGTCATCCCGAAGCATAGCTTCGCCATCTACGGCATCGCCACCCAGACGGCCGGGGGCCGGGTCATCGAATCCCGGGCCAGCGCCACCGAACTCGACGTCGATGACCTCCTCCGCGCCGTGGCCCCGGACACGCGTCTGGTCTACCTTGGCCACCCCAACAATCCCACGGGCATCCGCCTGGAGCGCGCCGCCCTGGAGCGGCTGGTGCGCGATCTCCGCGAGGACATCATCCTGGTGGTGGACCAGGCCTACGCAGAATACGAGGATCCCGCCGAGTACCCTGATGCGGCGGGCTACCTGGATGAGCGACCGAACCTGCTGGTGCTCCACACCTTCTCCAAGATCCATGCCCTGGCGGCCATGCGCATCGGCTACGGCCTGGGTTCGAAGGAGCTGATGCAGTACCTGGAGCGGGTGCGCAGCCCCTTCAACACCAACCACCTGGCCCAGGTGGCAGCGGAAGTGGCCGTGCAGGATCTGGCCTTCGAGACCTTCTCCCGGCAGAAGAACCACGAGGCCCGTGAGGCCTTCCTGGCTGAGGCTGCGAACCATCGGTGCAAGACCTCGGGGACGAGCGGCAACTTCATCCTGCTGGAGAGCGCCTTCCCCGCCGCCGAGCTCTTCAAAGAGCTGCTGCAGCGCGGCGTGATCGTGCGCCCCATGCAGGGCTACGGCCTGCCCAACCACATCCGTGTAACCTTCGGGAAGCCGGAGGAGATGGCGGCCTTCTGGAAGGCCGCCGGCCCCCTGCTCGACGGCGGCTGCTGATTGGCGCCAGTCCCCGCGGAGATCGATCGCCTGCGCACCCTGCTCGCGCAGGGCGCGAGGTCGGCCTGCCGTGAGGGACTGGATCGGCTGCGGTCCCGTTACCGCCAGGAGCCCGGGGCCTTCGATGCCGGGGCCATCGCGGCCCTGAAGGCCCTGGCCGCGGAACTCGAGGCGGTGCCGGACCTCCGCGCGGCCCTGAAGGCCACCTTCGGCTACGGGGACTTCCGCCCCGGCCAGCGGGAGATCATCGAGGCCGTGCTGGCGGGCCGGGACGTGGTGGGGATCATGCCCACCGGAGCCGGCAAGTCCCTCACCTACCAGCTCCCCGCCCGGCTCCTGGGCGGCGTGACCCTGGTGGTTTCGCCGCTCATCGCCCTCATGAAGGACCAGGTGGATGCCCTCACGGAGGCAGGCCTACGGGCCACCTTCCTGAATTCCAGCCTGGCTCCGGAGGCACGGCGCGAGCGCATCCGCGCCCTCATGAACGGGGAGATCGAACTCGTCTACGCCGCGCCCGAGGGGCTGGAACTCTACCTGGCGGATCTTCTGCGCGAGGTGGACCTCCGCCTCATCGCCGTGGACGAGGCCCACTGCATCAGCCACTGGGGCCATGATTTCCGCCCGGCCTACCGCAACCTGGCGGGCCTGAAGCGGCGCTTCCCGGGTGTCCCCGTGCTGGCCCTCACCGCCACGGCCACCCCCGAGGTCCGCAAGGACATCGCCGCCCAGCTGGAGATGCGCTCGCCCCTGGAGGTCCAGGGGTCCTTCTTCCGCTCCAACCTCCGTATCAGCGCCTACCGGAAGGGCGCCGAGGGCCAGCCCCCCGTCCGTGACGCCCTGCTCCGCCTGGTGCTGGCCCGCCGCGGCGAGAGCGGGATCATCTACTGCCTCTCCCGGAAGTCCGTGGAGGCCACCGCGGCCTACCTCTCCGAACACGGGCTGCGGGCCGTGGCCTACCACGCGGGCATGGACGCGGAGGCCCGCACCACGGCCCAGGAGGCCTTCCAGCGCGACGATGCAGACGTCATCGTCGCCACGGTGGCCTTCGGCATGGGCATCGACAAGAGCAACATCCGTTTCGTGATCCACCGCGACCTGCCCAAAAGCATCGAGGGCTGGTACCAGGAGATCGGCCGGGCCGGACGGGATGGCGCCGACGCCGACTGCGTGCTGTTCTACGGCTGGGGCGATGTACTCAGCTACGACCGCTTCACGGATGGGCTCGAACCTGCCCTGGCTCAGGCCCAGCAGCGGCAGACCCGGGACCTGTTCCGCCTGGCGGAATCCACGCGGTGTCGCCACCAGGCGTTGCTGGCCCATCTCGGCGAGCGCATGGCCCCCTGCGGTGCCTCCTGTGATGTCTGCGCCGGCCTGGATCCCCTGGGGCAGTCCCCCCATCCTGTCCGGACCCGCAAGGGGGCCCCGCGGCCGGCGGCCGGAATTCCGGCGGAAGAGGCCGGCGCTGCGGTCGGGGAGGAAGGCCTGTACCGCGACCTGAAGGCCCTCCGCAAGCGCCTGGCCGATGCCAAGGGGGTGCCTGCCTACGTGGTCTTCAGCGACGCCACCCTGCAGCAGATGGCGCACTTCCGTCCGGCCACCGAAGCCGAATTCCTCGCCCTGAGTGGGGTGGGGCCGAAAAAGCTGCTCCAGTACGGTGAGACCTTCCTGCGGCTGATTCAGGACCGGCCGGATTGACCCGGAATGGGGCGATGCCGGCGAGATTTCGGTCACAATTCACAACGGAGAATGAGTCCCCACCTGCATCTCCGGCCTCCATCCCTGCCCCCGCTCTTGTGTGCCGGGTAGCCAGCCATTAGTGTGAAGGTGTGTATTTCACACCCGGATGTCCTCTGTCCGGACACCCTTGATCAATGAGGTGATCGAATGACCCCAGGAGTGCGGACCCGCGAGTTGGCCCGATCCATTTTCTTCGCCGGTAAGAACTGGCTTACCCTCGCCGGGTTCATCCTCACCACCGGCACGGGCGTCAGCCTGGTGATCTTCTGGGGCCAGGAGCTCGTGAGCTCCCACCCCATCCATCCCTATGCCGGCATCCTGCTGTTCCTCATCCTCCCCGCCTTCTTCGTGCTCGGCCTGCTGCTCATGCCGATCGGCATCTTTCTGCGCCGCCGGAGCCTGCGGAAGGCCGGCGAACTGCCCACCGAGTACCCGCAGGTGGACCTGCATGTTCCGGCGGTCCGCAAGCTTCTGCTCGGGGTCGGGCTGGCCACGGTCGCCAACGTGATCCTCGTGGGCACCGCCAGCTTCAAGGGCGTGGAATACATGGATTCGACGAAGTTCTGTGGCCTGACTTGCCACACGGTCATGCAGCCCGAGTACACGGCCTTCCTCAATTCCCCCCATTCCCGTGTGGGCTGCGCCGAGTGCCACATCGGCCCCGGTGCCAGCTGGTTCGTGAAGTCCAAGCTCTCCGGCACCCGCCAGCTCTTCGCGGTGCTGTTCAAGACCTACAGTCGGCCCATCGAAGATCCGGTGCGGAACCTGCGCCCGGCGCGCGAGACCTGCGAACAGTGCCACTGGCCGCAGAAGTTCACCAACGACAAGCTGTTCATTCACACCAAGTATGCCGATGATGAAGCCAACACGCCCTCCACCTCGGTCCTGATGGTGAAGATCGGCGGCAACACGGCCACCGGTCAGGTGGGCATCCACGGCCGCCACATGGCAGACGGCACCGTCATCACGTATCTCAGCACGGACCCCCACCGCCAGGTCATTCCCCAGGTGACCTACCGCGACAAGTCAGGGAAGACTGTGGTGTTCCAGAGCGATGATTTCAAGTCCATCCCCGCGGACAAGCTCGCCAAGGCCGAGACCCGCACCATGGACTGCATCGACTGCCACAACCGGCCCACCCATGCCTTCGAACTGCCCGAGCGGGCCGTGGACGAGGCCATGTCCAGCCACGCCATCAGCACCGACCTGCCCTTCATCAAGAAGAAGGCGGTGGAAGTGCTGAAGGTGGACTACCCGAACCGGGCCACCGCCCGGGCGCAGATCCCCGCCGCCATCGCGGCCTACTACCAGGCCTCCTACCCGGCGGTCTTCCAGCAGCACAAGGATCTGGTGGACCAGGCCAGCCAGTCGGTACTGGCCATCTACCTGCGGAACGTCTTCCCCGACATGAAGCTCACCTGGGGCGCCCACCCGAACAACCTCGGGCATGACGATTTCCCCGGCTGTTTCCGCTGCCACGACGGAAGCCATACCTCCGCCGATGGCCAGAGCATCCCGGCTGACTGCGACACCTGCCACGTCCTGCTGGCCCAGGACGAGAAGGATCCCAAGATCCTGAAAGACCTCGGCATGGCCAAGTAGGCCAGATCCGAAGCCAAACAGAAGGGGCGCCTCGCGGCGCCCCTTCTCGTTTCCAGCCGGTCGGACGACTACTTCTTCTTGGCGAAGTATTCCTTCAGCCAGATGGGATCCACTTCCTTGGCCTTCTTCTCCTTCATCTCCTTCACGAGCCATTTGCCGGTGTCGTTCAGGGACGTCTTGGACGGTTTCCCGGCGTGGCAGGACATGCAGGTCGTGATCTGGGTGATGCCGTCTTCCTTGGCCTTCTTGAGAAAGGCGGGCTTGGCACTGGCGGGAACGGCCACCACGAGCAGGGCCGCGGCGGCGAGAAGCAGGTTGGAACGGCGCATGGGGCCTCCAGTTGGACTCGCCGCATCGGCGGCGGGTGAGGACGAATCCGGCCACAGGGACGGATGGGGTACGGCGAGAATTATGCGCCAGAATCTCTGTGTCAACCGTCAATTAGGACCGCGGAATCCTTGATGAAGACAACATGGACGTTCCCCGCCTGGAAACGCTCGGTGGACCGATCCTAGTCCGACCTTCAGAATCGAAGCCATGGAATCGAGCGTCCCGCGCCCCGCAAGCCTCCCCCTGATCGCCATCGATGGACCCAGCGGCGTCGGAAAGTCCACCACCGCCCGCCGGGTGGCCCAGGCCCTGGGGTGGGACTACCTCGACACCGGGGCCATGTACCGAGCCGCCACCCTGGCCCTGCTCCGGAGCGGCGTGGACCTGGCGGACCGCGCGGGGCTCGAGCGCGTGCTGGAGACCCTGCAGCTTTCCCAGGAGGGGCCGCGGATCTTCCTGGCCGGCGAGGATGTGAGCGAGGCCATCCGGAGCGCCGAGGTCACGCGAAGGGTCACGCCCGTCAGCGCGGATGCCAGGGTCCGCGAGGTGCTCGTGGAGCAGCAGCGGTTGATCGGCCATCGCAGGCGCTGGGTGGTGGATGGACGGGACATCGGCACCGTGGTCTTCCCGGCGGCCTGCTGCAAGATCTTCCTGACCGCCAGCCCCGAGGCCCGGGCCCGCCGGCGGCACCTGGAACTGGCGGCCAAGGGGGATCCCCCGCCCCTCGACGTGGTCCTGGCCGACCTCCAGCGCCGCGATGCGGCCGATACCACCCGCGCCGTGGCCCCCCTGCGCAAGGCCGCTGATGCGGTGGAGCTGGATTCCAGCGGCCTGAGCCTGGAGCAGGTGGTGGACTGGATCGTGGCGAAGCATTTGGGCCACGGCTGAGGCCGTTCCTTGCGCAGAAACCGGGCGCCAAAAAGCGGCGCCCGGTTTCTGCGCGAGAAGGAACGCCCGTCAGTAGCCCTCCCCCTCCGCCGCCGCCTTCACCTTGCCCCGGTGGAACCGGAAGAGGTAGGTGTAGTAGCCGAGCACGATGACGAAGGCGATGAACCACCAGCCGAGGGCAGCGTTCAACCCGATGCGGCCGGCGAGGGCATTCTGGGCCGTGAGGGAGTAGGCCGGATCCAGGGTGGACTTGAGCATCACGGGATAGACGCAAGCCGCGGTGGCCGCGAGGATCCCGAGGATGAAGGCTCCGGAGCCCAGGAAGGCCATCAGGTACTTCTGCCGCCTCACCCCCACAAAGACGGACACCAGTCCCGCCACGAAGATGATTACGGCCAACCAGGCCAGGGGCGACCTGGGAAGGTTCTGGAAGAGACCGGGCGTCACGCCGAAGCTGGCTACAGTGGCCACCAGCCAGATCACGACCACCGCCCCCCACAGCTTCATGGACAACGCCACGGACCGATCGTGGACCGGGCCCTGGGTTTTCCAGGCCAGGAACAGGGAGCCGTGGGCCGCCATGGTCACCAGGGCGAAGACGCCAATCAGCACCGTGTACCAATCCAGGATGCCGGGCCAGGGCGTCACCCAGAAATGCGTCCAGAGGGGCAGCGAGAAGTAGCCGCTGGCATCCAGCGGCACCCCGCGCAGCACATTGCCCAGCGCCGCTCCGAGGAGGACCGGCAGCACGATGCTCGCGACGCTGAAGCCCGCGTCCCACAACTGCCGCCAGAGGACATCCTGGACATGGGAACGGAACTCGATGGAGATGGCCCGGAGCAGGAGGAACCAGAGCACCAGGAACAGGGCCAGGTAGAAGCCGGAGAACCCGGCCGCCAGCACCTTCGGGAAGGCGAGGAACAGCGAGCCCCCGCCCGCCAGCAGCCAGACTTCATTGCCATCCCACAGGGGCCCGACGGCCCCCAACACCTCGCGGCGCTCCTCGTTGGTCTTGGCCACGAACAGGTGCAGGATGCCGGCGCCGAAGTCGAAGCCATCCATCACCACATAGATGGCCATCAGAACGGATACGAGCCAGAACCAGAGCATTTCCATGGCGGTCTCCTAGGCCTTCTGTGTATGAGACGCGGGCCCATGGGCCACTTCGCGCCCGATGAGGTAGAGGAAGAGGAAGCCCAGCACCAGGTAGATCCCTGCGAACCCCAGACTGGTGAAGATGGTGGCTCCGCTGTGCACCGTCGGACTGGCCCCCTTGGCCGTGCGCAGCAGTCCGTAGATGAGCCAGGGTTGGCGGCCGAATTCCGCCACCGCCCAGCCCGCCGTGGTGGCGATGTAGGGAAATGGGAAGGCCAGCATCAGCACCCAGAGCATGGGCCGCGCCGTTGCCAGTCGACCCTTCCAACTGAGCAACAGGCCGATGGCCATGATCAGGATGAGGAGGGTGCCCAGGCCCACCATGATGTGGTACGCGTAGTAGAGCATCTCGATGCTGGTGGGCCACTGGTCCCGGGGAAAATCCTTCAGGCCCTTCACGTTGGCCGAGAAGCTGCCGTAGGCCAGGAAGCTCAGGACCGCAGGCACCCGGATGGGGTTGTCGATGCGCGCCTCGGCCACATTGGGTTGGCCCACCATCACCAGATCGGCGAAGGGACCGCTGTCGAAGCGTCCCTCCATGGCCGCCAGGGAGACCGGCTGGTACTTGGCCACCATCTTCCCGGCGATGTCGCCGGTGGGGAAGGCCAGCAGGACGCTGAAGATGAAGCCGAGGATCACCCCCACCTTCAGGTTGAGCCGAGCCTGCTCGGGATAGAGGCCCTTCAGGGCCCAGAACGCGCCCACCGCAGCCACCACGAAAGAGCCGGTGACCACCGTGGCCAGCATGTTGTGGGCATACTGCGCGAAGGCCCATGGATTCAGGATGAAAGCCCAGAAGCTGGTCAGCTGGAAGATGCCCTCGGGCGTCACCGTGTAACCCACCGGATGCTGCATGAAGGCGTTGGTCACGATGATGAAGTAGCCCGACAGCCAACTCCCGATCCAGAGCGCGATGGCCGCGCCGAAGTGGGCCCTGGGACTGAGCTTCTTCTCGCCCCAGACCAGCAGGCCCAGGAAGCTGCTCTCAAGGAAGAAGGCGAACATGCCCTCCATGGCCAGGGACTGGCCGATGACGCCGCCGGAGATCCGGGAGAACTCGGCCCAGTTGGTGCCGAACTGGAACTCCATGGGAATGCCCGTCACCACCCCCACGGCGAAGTTGATGCCGAAGATGCGGATCCAGAACCGGGCGGCCTCCATGTACCTGGCCTCTCCGGTCTTCAGGCCCAGGGCCTTCAGAACGACGATGATGAAGGCCAAGCCCATGGTGAGCTGCGGGAACAGGTAGTGGTACGTGATCGTGAACCCGAACTGAAGCCGATGCCAGAAGAGCGGATCTCCCATGGGTTCTCCCTGTCGATGCCAGATCTCGATAAGCCTAGATCTGTCTTGAGTGACGAGTATCACACATGGCCCCCGGAATAGCCGGGCGCGAGGTGATTAGGAAAGGTTCGACACCGAGCGATCGGTGCGCGGTTCCACTCGAGTGGTGATGAGGGTCACAATGAAAACCATAGAACTACATTCTTAATTACCCATACTGTTGTTCAAGCCTGACCGCAGCCTGTATGGCAACGGCTGAGGACTCAGGGGTAGGGGAGGCGGGCCCAGCGTGGGCCCGCCAGTTCCGTACGCGGTCAAGCCTTCAGCAGCTCAGCCAGGCTGCGGACCGTGGGCACGTGTCCCTGCAGCTTGAGGACGCCATCCACCGCCAGGGCGGGGGTGCTCATGACCCCGCGGGCCATGATGTCGGGGATCTCTTTCACCTTCATGATCCGGTATTCCAGACCGAGGGAGCGGGCGGCCTCTTCTGCGTGCTTGGCCAGCAGTTCGCATTTGGGACAGCCGGTGCCGAGAATCTCGATGAGCATGAAAGCCTCCTACATGATGGCGTTGAAAAGATAGCCCACCAGGAGGATCCCGGCGGTCACCACGGCGATGAAGACGGCGATGAGGCGGAGTCTCAGAACCTTCCGGAGGATGATCGTCTCGGGCAGGGAGAGGGCCGTCACCGCCATCATGAACGCCAGCACGGTGCCCAGGGCGGCGCCCTTGCCGAGCAGGGCCTGGACGATGGGGATCACCCCGGCCGCATTGCTGTAGAGCGGCACCCCGATGAGCACCGCAAGGGGCACACTCCACCAGGCGGCCTTGCCCATGATGCGGGCCATGAGGGCCTCGGGGGCGTATCCGTGGATGAAGGCGCCCACGGCGATGCCGGCCAGAAGGTAGGGCCAGACCTTGCCCACGATGTCCCGCACACCCTCCATGGCCAGGTCCAGCCGGTCCGAGAGGGACTTGGGCGCCTCCGCCATCGTCGAGGGCTTGAAGTCGATCTGCATCACCCAGGGTTCCAGGTGCTTCTCCATCCTCAACCGCCCGATGACCCAGCCCGCGAGGAAGGCCACGCCGACCCCGGTACTGGCGTAGATCAGGGCGATCTTCCAGCCGAAGAGCCCCAGCAGCAGGAACAGGGCCACTTCGTTCACCATGGGCGCCGAGACCAGGAAGGAGAACGTCACGCCGAGGGGCACTCCCACCCGCACGAAGCCGATGAAGAGGGGCACGGCGGAGCAGGAGCAGAAGGGCGTGAAAATGCCGAAGACGGCCGCCAGCAGGTTGCCCCAGGCCCCGGCCCGCTTGGCCAGGATGTCGCGGGTGCGCTCGGGGCTGATGAAGGTCTGGACGAAGGTCACGCCCAGCACCACCAGCGACAGCAGCATCAGCACCTTCGGCGCGTCGTAGGCGAAGAAGGCCACGGCGGAACCCAGGCGGCTGGTGGCGGCCAGCCCCAGGCGGGAGTAGGCCAGCCAATTCGCGAAGGGTTCCAGGAAGTGGTAGATCACGAACCACAAAGGCAGGGCCAGCACCAGCCACCCGCCGCGCTGCCAGAAGCCGGGCGCGCGGGGAGTGGGGGTGCCGCAGCAGGTGGCTTCCTTCAGGGCATCGGGCATGGAGGGTCTCCTTGGATCCGCTTGAGGGTCAGGGCATCAGGCCTTCGGCACGGCCCCAGGCCTCCAGGCGGCGGCGGAGCTCGTCGCGGGTCGCCCGGAACCGGGCTCGCAGGTCCTCGGGCGAGACCGCCGGATCCTCGCTGGCGGGATCCTGGAGCGGCCAATGCAGGCGTTCCGCCGTGCCCAGGAAGAGCGGGCACACCTCCTCGGCGCAGAGGGTGATGACCAGATCCACCGAGGCCGGATCGACCGTCTGCACGGATTTGGAAGTCTGCCTGGTGATGTCGATGCCCGCTTCCCTCAGCACCTCGATGGCGTGGGGATTCACCTGGCTGGGGCGGCTGCCGGCGCTCTGGATGCGCAGGCCCGGGAACAGGTGCCGCGCGAGGCCTTCGGCCATCTGGGACCGGGCGCTGTTGGCCACGCAGAGGAAGAGGAGGCTGCGGGGGGTCATGGCTTCCCCTCGGGTTCACTGGAGAGACAGCAATTGGCGGTAGCCAGGTCCTCCGAGCTGTCCGAGTACCATCGGCGCTTGAGCCAGAGGGCCACGCTCACGAGGCCGATGAGGACGGGCACTTCCACCAGGGGCCCGATCACCGCTGCGAAGGCCGCGCCACTGGCGATGCCGAAGGTCGCCACGGCCACGGCGATGGCCAGCTCGAAGTTGTTGGAAGCCGCCGTAAAGCTCAAGGTGGCGCTCTGTGGATAGGTGGCGCCGACCTTTTTCGACATCCAGAAGCTCACGAGGAACATCACCACGAAGTAGATCAGCAGCGGGAGCGCGATGCGCAAGACATCCAGCGGCAGCTTCACGATGGCATCGCCCTTCAGGCTGAACATGACGACGATGGTGAACAGCAGCGCGACGAGCGTGAGGGGGCTGATTTTCGGCACGAACATCCGGTGATACCAGTCCAGGCCCTTGATCCGACCGAGAACGAAGCGGGTCAGGAAGCCCGCCAGGAACGGGATGCCGAGGTAGATGAAAACGCTCTCGGCGATCTGGCCGATGGTGATGTGGACCACGGCGCCCTGGAGGCCCAGCTTCGCGGGCAGCACCGTGGCGAAGAACCAGGCGTAGACGCTGAAGAAGAGCACCTGGAAGATCGAATTGAAGGCCACCAGTCCCGCGCAATACTCGGTGTCGCCCTTCGCCAGGTCGTTCCACACGATGACCATGGCGATGCAGCGGGCCAGGCCGATGAGGATGAGGCCGATCATGTAGTCCGGCTTGTCCCGCAGGAACAGCACGGCCAGCCCGAACATGAGCAGGGGACCGATCACCCAGTTCTGCACCAGCGACAGCGCCAGCACCTTCTTGTTCCGGAAGACGAGGTACAACTCCTCGTACTTCACCTTGGCCAGGGGTGGATACATCATCAGGATCAGGCCCGCGGCCAGGGGCACGCTGGTGGTGCCCACATTCCAGGCATTGATGGCGCGGTTGAAACCGGGGACGGCAAAGCCCAGCAGCACCCCCAGCCCCATGGCCAGGAAGATCCAGAGGGTCAGGTAGCGGTCCAGGAAGGAGAGGCGCTTGAGCATGGTCCGGTCCTCGCTCATCACGGCCTCTGGGCGGCGATGATCATGCTGGCGATGTAGTCCGTAGGTCGGTCGGCCCCGGACAGGTGGCTGCCCACGCGCTCCGCCAGGGGATCGCCCTCGGGGAGCATGGCCTCCACGGCGCCCGCCTTGGACTCGAGGGTCAGGTCCACAAGGCCGGCGGCGGCCACCATGGCCTTCAGGTCCTCCACGAGGGCGGCCCCGGCGATGCAGCCCACGTGCGCCAGCACGTCCGCCCGGATTTCCTGAGGAAGCGGACGAAGCAGCACCATGTCCGAGATGGACACCCGGCCCCCGGGCCGCAGCACCCGGGCGATCTCCCGCCAGACGGCGGCCTGATCGGGGCTGAGGTTCAGCACGCAGTTCGAGATCACCACATCCACGGAGGCGTCCGGCAGGGGGATGGCCTCGATCTGGCCCAGGTGGAATTCGACGTTGTCCAGGCCCGTGCGGCGCCGGAAATCCGCGGCGTTCTGCCGGGCCCGAGCCACCATCTCCCGCGTCATGTCCAGGCCGATGGCCTTGCCCTCCGGACCCACCCGCTGGGCCGCGAGGAACACATCCAGCCCGGCCCCGGCGCCGAGGTCCAGCACCGTCTCGCCGGCCTGCAGTTCCGCCAGAGCCGTAGGATTGCCGCAGGAGAGGCCGAGGTTCGCGCCCTCCGGCAGGGTGGCCAGCTCGGCGTCGCTGTAGCCCACACCCAGGGCCACGGCCTCCGCGCCGGCCCCACCGCAGCAGGAGGACTGGGGCCCGCAGCAGCCGCCCCGCACGGTGGCGATGGCCGAATAGGCCGAGCGGACGGCTTCGTGGATGGGATGGCTCGACAGCTCAGACATGGGCTTCTCCCTGGGTCGCGGGTTTCCGGGGAGGCGGCACGGCACAGCAGGCACGCAGATCCTGGTTCCGGGCCTGGAGGGCGGTGGCATGGTCGGCCTCCACAGCCGGATCTCCGGCCAATTCGGGCCAGAGGACGCCCAGCAGCGCCGTGGGGAAGGGCTCCGGCACCAGGGCGTAGTGCACCCAGCGGCCCACCTTGCGCTCGGAGACGAAGCCCGCCCGGCGGAGGTCCGAGAGGTGCTGGGAGATGGTCGAGGGGGCCAGGCCCACCACGTCGGTGATCTCGCAGACGCAGAGCTCCCCACCCCGCAGCATGGCCAGAATCCGCAGGCGCACGGGATGAGCCAGGGCCTTGAGACGGTCCACCAGGGGTGGCAGGGCTTGTTTCGTCATTTCGTTATTCTCCGAAATGAGAATGTAACTGCCCTCTCCCACCTCCGCAAGGGGAAAAGATCGCGGGTCAGCCCTCGACGACGATCTCGGTGGTGATGGCCGCCGTCTTGCCGAGCATGGCGGAGACGCCGCAGTACTTCTCCTGGGAGAGCTGCACGGCGCGCTCCAGCTTGTCCGTGGGCAGGTTGTGGCCCTTGAACAGGTAGCGGACGTGGATGGCCGTGAAGACCTTCGGATGGTCCTCGGACTGGTCGGCGCTCACCTGGACCTCCAGGCCCTCGAAGGGCACCCGCATCTTCTCGAGGATGCTCACCACGTCGATGCCCGTGCAGCCACCCAGGCCGGCCAGGAGCAGGCCCTTGGGCCTGGGTCCCTTCGTGGGGGCGCCCTCAGGGCCCGGCACATCGATGTGGAAGCGGTGGCCCTCCTGATCCACTTCGAAGGTCAGGCCGGATTCCCAGCGAACATTGGCTTCCATGGGCGGCTCCAGAATTCAGGAAAGGAGGGACTGGATGCGGCGCCAGGAACCCAGGTTGTGGACGTCCTTGAAGCCCTTGCGCTTGAGGATGCCGACGGCGAAGCCGCTGCGGCTGCCGCTGTCGCAGCAGAGCAGCACGGGCTTGGCAGGATCGAGTTCCTTCGACCGCTGTTCCAGCTGGTCCGCCGGAATGTTGATGGCCTTGGGGTGCCCGGCGCTGCGGAACTCTGCCTTCGTGCGGACATCCACGATCTGGGCGCCCCGTTCCAGCAGGGCCTTCACGTCGGTCGTGGAGACGGACCGCTTGCTCCAGAGCAGATAGCCGATGGCGGCCACCGGCAGGAGGTAGATCCACGGGAAGTCCATCAGGCCCCCGCCTGCTGGAGGGCGCTCGTCAGGACGTGAGCGGGCTGAACACCCACGAAGCGCTGCTGAATGCGGCCGTCCTTGAGCACCACCAGGGTCGGGATGCTCTGGACGCCGAACTGGCTGGCCAGCATGGGCTCCTCGTCAACGTTCACCTTGGCGACGACCGCATTGGGGCCGATGGTCTTGGCCACTTCGTCGAGGATAGGCCCCTGCATGCGGCAGGGGCCACACCAGGGTGCCCAGAAGTCGATGAGCACGGGGTTGGGCTGGGACGAGACCTTGGGGAAGGCCCCCGTGGTGAGATGAATGACATCGGACATGGAAGCTCCGGATCAGGAGAGGTCGGGATGGAAGGTCCAGGGGCCCAGATTGTGGGCGTCGTAGCCCTGGTGTTTGAGGTAGTTCACCGCCTGGAAGCTGCGGGCGCCGCTCTCGCAGCAGAGCAGCAGCGCGCGGTCCTTCGGGAGCCGTTCCTGGGCCAGGACCGGCAGCAGGTGGAGGGGAAGGTGGACGCTGCCCGGCGCATGGCCCCCCTGGAACTCGGGGGCCGATCGGACATCCACGACCAGCGCGCCCCCATCCAGGAGTTCCCGGGCCTGCTCGGGGTTGAGGAAGAAGCTCATCCCCGCCCTACCTGACCGTGGCCCAGAGGAGGCCCATCACTGCGCCATAGACGATGGTGCGGAGCGGTGTGGCCGTCAGGGGGCAGGTCCCCGTGCTGCACCCCACCAGACGCTGGTAGGCGTAGCCCAGGGCCCCGCCGATGACGAGGCCCAGGGCGATGCGGATGGCCATGGCCTTCACTTCACCCCCGGTGCGCAGCAGGAGGCGGCCTGGTCCGGCACCCCGAACTTGCGGAGGATGCTCGACAGCAGGCACCAGTTGGTGAGCCCGCTCTGGAACAGGTTCGCGCCGACGAAGGCCGTGAGCCAGAGCCAGTTGTGACTGTAGAAGTGGGCCAGCGCCAGGCTCAGCAGAACAACGGTGCCGGCAAAGATGTGGACGATGCGGTCGACGGTCATGGACTCTCCTATTCGTCGGTGTCGGGGTTCGAGGCTTCCCGCTGGAGCTGCGCGGCGCGGCCGCGGCGGGCGATCAGGTAGTAGAGGACAGGCACGGAGGGCACGGACAGCAGGGTGGCCGCCACGGACCCAGCCATGAGGCTGATGGCCAGCCCCTGGAAGATGGGATCCGCCAGCATCACGAGGGAACCCACGATCACGGCGGCAGCGGTGAGCAGGATGGGCCGGAACCGGACCACGCCGGCCTCTTCCACGGCCAGGGCCAGGGGCATGCCCTCCCGCAGTTTCAGCTCGATGAAGTCCACCAGGATGATGCTGTTCCGGACGATGATGCCCGCCCCGGCGATGAAGCCGATCATGCTGGTGGCCGTGAAGAAGGCCCCCGCCAACCCATGGGCCGGGATGATGCCGATGAGGCTGAGCGGGATGGGCACCAGGATCACCCAGGGAACCTCGAAGCTCTCGAACCAGCCGACCACCAGCACGAAGATCAGCACCAGCACCGCCGCGAAGGCCATGCCCAGGTCCCGGAAGACTTCGAGGGTGATGTGCCACTCGCCGTCCCACTTCATGATCAGGTTTTCGGTGTTCTCGGGATGGGCCAGGCCCAGCCGCACCACCTCGGCGCCACCGGTCCCCTTCATCGCGTCGATCTTCTTGTTGAGGGCCGCCAGGGCATAGACGGGACTTTCGATGGCTCCCGCCAAGTCCGAGAAGACATAGGTCACGGGCATCAGGTTCTCGTGGAAGATGGCCGCGTCCGCAGTGCCATCCTTCACGGTCACGAGCTGACTGACGGGCACCATGCCATGGGCGCCGGGAACGTTGATCTGGAGGATCTGTTCCAGCCGTTCCCGCTTGTCCGCCGGGAGCTGGATCACGACGGGCACGTGGTCGGCCCCCCGCAGCACATGGAAGTCGCCGGCCGTGTGGCCATAACCCGCCATGTAGAGCGTCTGGATCACGTGGGCAGGGGCCACGCCGGCCAGGGCCGCCTTCTCCCGGTCCAGCACGAGGCTGATCTTGGGGCTGGTCGCATTCAGGGTGGAATCCACATCCACGATGCCGTCCACGGACTTGAAGGCCTTGAGGACCTCGCCGCCCAGGCGCTCGCGCTCGGCCTCGCTGGGCCCATAGATCTCGGCCACGATGGTGTCCATGACCGGCGGGCCGGGGGGGATCTCCACCAGCTTCATGCGGGCGCCGACGGGGTTCGTGATCTTCTCCAGCTCGGGGCGCAATCGGACCACGATCTGGTGGCTCTGCTCCGTACGGTCGCCCTTGGGCACCAGGTTCACCTGGATATCCACCATTTCGGCGGCCTGCCGCAGGAAGCTGTGGCGGACCATGCCCACGAAGGTGAAGGGCGCAGCGTCGCCGGCATAGACCTGGACATTGCGGACCGTGGGTTCCTTCATGAGACGGCGGGCCACGTCCTGGCCCACCGCCAGGGAATCCTCCCTGGGCGTCCCCGCCGGAAGGTCGAGCTGGACCATGAACTCGGATTTGTTGTCGAAGGGCAGCATCTTGACCTTCACCACCCCGAAGCCCACGAGGGACAGGGAGGCCAGCAGGAGCAGTAACACGCTCCCGAAGAACGTCCACCGGACCTTCGGCTGATTCAGCAGGGCCCGGATGACCTTGCGGTAGAGTGCCGCGAATTTCGTGTCCGGGGCCACGTCCGGGTTGTCCGGGTGGTGGTGATGCGCATGGACTTCCGGCGCGGCCGTTTCAGGGGTGCCGGGATGGAGGCCCGAGGGATCGGTCTCCGGAAGGTGGGCCTCTTTGCTGAACACCTTGAGGCTGGCCCAGGGACTGATGACGAAGGCGATCAGCAGGCTGAAGATCATCGCCACGCTGGCGCCCACAGGGATGGGCCGCATGTAGGGGCCCATGAGGCCGCGGACGAACGCCATGGGCAGGATCGCCGCGATGACGGCGAAAGTGGCCAGGATGGTGGGGTTGCCCACTTCGTCCACCGCTTCCACCACGATGGTGGCGAAGCTCTTGGGGCGGCCCGGCAGGTGCATGTGCCGGTGGATGTTCTCCACCACCACGATGGCGTCGTCCACCAGGATGCCGATGGAGAAGATCAGCGCGAACAGGGTGACGCGGTTCAGCGTGTAGCCGAACAGGTAGGTGATGAGCAGCGTCAGCGAGAGGGTCACCGGCACGGCCACGCCCACCACCACGGCGCTCCGCCAGCCCATGGCCAGCAGGATCAGCACGATGACGCTGAGGGTGGCGATGAGCAGGTGCTCGATCAGCTCGTTGGACTTGTCGCCCGCCGTCTCGCCATAGTTGCGGGTGACGGTGACCTTCAGGTCGTGCGGAATGAGGTTGCCGCGCAGGGCATCCACCTTGGCCAGCACCTGCTCCGCCAGGGCAGTCGCGTTGGTGCCTGCCCGCTTGGAGAGGGCGATGCTCACCGCCTGCTCGAAGCCCGGGTTGGCGCGATCGGCATACAGCACCATGGGCGGCTCGGGTTCGGGCCCGTCCACGATCCGGGCCACGTCGCCCAGGTAGATGGGCTTCATGTCCCGGATGCCCACCACGAGGCGGCGCAATTCGGAAGCCTGCAGCACAAAGCCCGTGGCTTCCAGTTCCGTGCGCTTGTCGCGGTCCACCAGGGCGCCCGCGGGCAGCTGGGCCTCGGCGGCCTGGAGGGCCGGCTGGAGCTCGGCGATGGACATGTTGAGCGAGCGGAGGCGTTCGATATCGGGCTCGATGCGGATTTGCCGGGGCGCCCCGCCGATGACCCGCACCTGGGCGGTGCTGGGCACATCGGCCAGTTCCCTCGCCACCTCGGAGCCCATGCGCCGCAGGGCGCCAGGGGTCTGGCCCTCTCCGTGCAGGGTGAGCACGAGGAAGGGCACGTCATCGATGGTCTGGAGCTTGATGATGGGCTTCATCGCCCCGGACGGCAGGATCTGCGGATTGGCCTTCAGCTCCTGGTACACCTTCACCAGGCTGGGCTCCTGGGGCTCGTTCACCTTGAAGCGGACGGTGATGAGCGCCATGCCGGGCATGCTCGTGCTGTAGAGGTATTCCACGCCGGGGATGCCCCAGAGGCGGCGCTCCAGGGGCGTGGTGACCTGGCTTTCGATCTCCTTGGGACTCGCGCCCGGGTAGGGCACGTAGAGATCCACCATGGGCACGATGATCTGGGGTTCCTCCTCGCGGGGCGTGAGCACCACGGCAAGGACGCCCAGCATCAGCGAGGCCAGGACGATCAGGGGCGTCAGCTTGCTGCGCAGGAAGGTCTTGGCGAGCCTTCCGGCCAGTCCGAGCCTAGGTTCACTTGCCATGGCTCACCTCGCCCTGGCGGATGTCGATGGGCTGGCCATCCTGCAGCGCACCGGGGTTGTCGATGACCTTTTCGCCGGCCTTCAGGCCCGCGCGCACCGAGGCCAGATCCCCGATGGTCTCGCCCAGGGACAGCCAGCGGAGCTCGGCCTGCCCGTCCTTGGCGACGAACACACCGGTCAGCTCGCCGCGCTGCACGAGCGCGCTCTTCGGCACGGTGAGGGTCTCCGTGGCCAGGCCGGGCACCAGGATGCGGGCGAAGGTGCCCTGGCGAAGGCCCTTCGGCTTGAGCACACGGGCGCGCAGGGTGCCCTTGTGGCTCCAGGGATCGCCTCCGGGAGCCAAGGCCGTGATCTGGGCCTCGCCCTTGGCACCGTCCACGGTGAAGGCCAGCTTGGAGCCCAGCTTCAGGCCCTTGGCCTCCCGCTCGGACACGGTGGCCACCAGTTCCTGCTCGCCTTCGCCCACCAGCTCCACCAGGGGCATGCCAGGCCCCACGAAATCGCCCTCGCTGACCTTGCGGGACTGCACCACACCGGAAAAGGGGGCGCGGATCTGGGTGTAGGCGATGTTGGCCTTCAGGGCCGTGACGCCCGCCTGGGCCTGGGCCACCTGAGCCTCGACCTGCTGCAGCTCGGCGATGGTGCTGGCCCTCTGGGCCTGGAGCGCCACGATGCGGCGGTGCTGGGCCTCGATGGTGGCCAGTCCCGTCTCGGCGGCCTTCAACTGGCCCTGGAGGTCCTGGTCATTGAGCGCCAGCAGGAGGGTGCCGGCGGACACGCGCTGGCCCTCCTGCACGAGCACGCGCGTGACCTGGGCGGCCATGCGGGTGGACATCATGGCCGTCCGGGTGGACTGGAGGGTGGCGGCCACCCAGTCGCCCCCCTCGGGCGTGCCGGTGGCGGCCAGGGTCACGGCCACCCGGGGAAGGGTCTTGGCCTCGGGTCGGTCCGACCTCTGACCGCAGGCCAGGGTGCCAAAGAGCGCGCCGGACAGGGCCAGGGCGGTGAGGGTGGTCTTCATGGCTGGACTCCTTCGATGGGGGTGCCGTTGGCCAAATCGAGGCTCGCGCGGCTCACGCGAAGTTCATAGAGGCTCTGGAGCATGAGGGTACGGGCGCCCTGGACGGCGGCCTCGGCATCAAGCACATCGATCAGCGGGGCCAGGCCCTCCTTGTGGCGGGCCTCCCGCAGCCGCCTGGATTCCTCGGCGGCGGCCAGGGCGTCCTTGGCGGCGGCGTAGCGGGCCTCGGCGGCCTTGACGCCTTCGCTGGCCACGCGGACCTCGTGTTCCGCCTGCTGCTCCTTGAAGGACCGCATGTCCTTGGCGGCGCGTTCCTGGGCCCGGGCGGCGCGGGCCTTGGCCAGATCCGGCGCGGAGAACACCTTCCACTTCACGCCCACCCCGGCCCAGGTCCAGTTGCCCTTCTCGGACCAGGAGTGGTGCAGGGTCCCGGCGCCCAGTTCCAGCCCCACCTCGGGAAGGTTGTTGCCCCGGGCGGCCTTGGCACCCTCGCCTGCGGCCTTGGCCTGCAGGTCAGCGGCGATCAGATCACCGCGACGTCCGGCAGCCCCGGCCGGCGCAGCGGGAACTTGCTCTTTGGGCAGTTCGATGGGCGTGGCCAGGGTGCCCTCCACGGGCCCCGTGCCGGTCAGCAGCCCCAACCCCGAGCGCGCGGACCGGATCTGCATGATGACCTCCGCCTTCTGCGCGTCCACCTGGGCGTGGAAGGCCTTGAGGCGCAGGAGCTCGGATTCCAGCATGAGGCCCTGCTTCACGCGGGCCCCCACGAAGTCCTCCATGCCCTGCACCCAGGCCTCGGTGTCGCCCACCCACTTCAGGGCCTGCTCCGCCACCTCGGCGCCGAAGTAGGCCTGGACCACCGCCAGGGCCGTTTCCTGCTTCCGGCGTTCCTGGCTGGCCGCCTCGGCCTCCGCCATGAACTCGCCGGCCCGGCGCGCTGCGGTGATGCGGCCGCCCGTGTAGAGCGGCTGCTGGAGCACCGCCGATCCGCCATAGGCGCCAATGGGATCCGGGTGGTTCAGGGTGAGGGGATTGAAGTCCGCCATCCCGATGCGCGCCTGGTTGAGCTTGATGCCGAAGGCCATCATGGGCTCGTCAGTACGCACCCCCTGGGCCTGCAAGGTGAGGGTGGGCAGCCGCAGATCGCGGTAGCCCTCGGCCTCCGCCTTCTTGCTGTCCACCATGGCCTGCCCGGCCTTCAGTCCGGCCTGGTCAACCCAGGCCTTCCGGATGGCGTCGGTGACCGTGAGGCTGCCCTGGGCCCAGAGACCCGTTCCCGCCACCAGGAGCAAGCCAAGCCTTTGTATGACTTTAATGGTCATAAAGGAATACTCCTACACAAAAAAAAGCAAATATCCATATAGTCTTCTATTTAAGAGCCTTATAGGTCATCTTGGCCCGATCGCTCACGTGGCCGCACACCAGATCGCACAGTTCCGACACCAGGGGCAGGACCGGCGTGAAGTAGACCGCATTGCCCTCGGGTTCGCGGTTCACGAGCCCCACGCGCACGAGGCAGGCCAGATGCTTGGAGGCGTTGGCCTGGGAGAGGCCGGCGGCCTCGGCCACCGAACCCTGGCTCAGCGGGCCCTTCGAATCGAGCAGCGAACGCAGGATCTTCAGGCGGGACCCATCCCCCAGGGCACTGAAGAGGCCGCTCACTTCGTCGATCATCGGATTGCTGAGCTGATGATTCATATTCAACTCCATGCACAAATGATCATCCAGTTCCACTGCCGTGTCAATCCGAAAATCCCCGCCACGGGAAACTCTATACCCATCGGGGCATCAAGCAACCAGAGTTCCCATCCTGCTGGGGTCGGCTGGGATTATTTTGACCCCCGTCAACGTTCGCCACCGGCCCAGGCTTGCCGGACTGGGTCATCCCCTGATCGGGGCCCCGGCCTTGCTACGCTGGAGCCAGGAGGCCCCCGTGGACGACCTGGATGCCCGCGCCGCGAAGATCCGCCTGCTCTGCACCGACATCGACGGCGTGCTCACCGACGGCGGCCTGCGCTATGGCGGAAGCGCCAGCCACACCAAGGTCTTCCACGTGCGCGACGGCGCCGCCATCAAGTGGCTCCAGCGGGCCGGCATCCCCGTGGCCTTCATCTCCGGCCTGGCCTCCCCGGCCACGGACCACCGGGCCCAGGATCTGGGCATCGAGGACTGCTTCGCCGGCCACCTGGACAAGAAGCCCGTCCTGGACGAGCTCTGCGCCAAGCACGGCCTGACCCACGACCAGGTGGCCCACCTGGGCGACGACCTGGCGGACCTGCCCCTGCTGCGGCGCGTGGGCCTGGCCTGCTGCCCGGCCGACGCGGTGGCCGAGGTGAAGGCCGCCTGCCACTGGACCGTGCCCGTCTCCGGCGGACGGGGCGTGCTGCGCGCCGTGGCCGAGCGCATCCTCAAGGCCCAGGGCCGGTGGGACGAGACGGTCTCCAGATACGAGGTGTGACCATGCGCCGTGTCCTCCCCCTCCTGCTCGCCGCCCTGCCCCTCTGCGCCCAGGGCGCCGCCCTCGGCGCGCGGGTCCAGGCCGTGATCCCCATGGGGGACCTGCGCGACCTCACCAACGGCCAGACCGGCGTCGGCGCCGGGGTCTTCGTGGAGATTCCCATCGGCGACGCCTTCCGGCTCCGCCCCACGGTGGGCGGGCAGTTCTATCCGAAGAAGACCAGCGCCAGTGTGAGTGGCGCGGAGGTCACGGTATCCTCCGTGGATTTCATGCTGGACGCTCTCTGGTTCCCCGGCGAATCCACAGACCAGGGCCCCTACCTGGTGGGCGGGGTCGGCGGCCAGATGTGGCGGGTGAGTCCGTCGGGGGGTACCGCCACGTCGCACACCCGGCTCGGCGTCAGCGGCGGCATCGGCTACCAGTTCACGTCCCACCTCGGCCTTGAGGCGCGGGCCTTCTGGAGCCCCATCGAGCCGAGCCTCACCGCCACCGGCCTGAGCCTAGGCGGCGTGGTGTGGTTCTAGAACCTCAGTCCGCGTTTCTCCAGCAGGGGCTCCACCTTCGGATCGCGGCCATGGAAGCGGCGGAAAAGGACGGCAGGATCCTCCGTGCCGCCCCTGGAAAGGATGTCCTTCCGGAAGGCGGCGGCCGTGGCGGGATCGAAGAGGTTGCCCTTCTCCTTGTAGCATCACCTTACGATGGTCGCCAGCGCCGGACCGCCGTGGAGAGGAAGGCCCCACTTCCTTTGATTACGCCCATGATGTGACCAGGGCCTGGATCCGAGTGGAACGGGAGCCCGCAAGGAGCATGTATGTCCAACGACAAGAAGCCCAAGAAAGCCAAGCCGCCCGTCGTGCATGGCGCCACTTCCCGGGGAGCTGGCCTGGCCGGCAGCCTGGCCGAGACCGTGAAGAAGGCCCCGCTCACGCCCGCCAAAAAGAAGAAGTAGAAACGAGACCCTGATTCCCGGCCTCCTCGCGCATCATCTCCGGATCAGGGGATGGGTCAAGTGATCGGGCTTATTTGTGGGCTGGAACGGAACAGGCACCGCCTGCTGATGCCGTTCCAGCCCCTCAAGGCATGGTGGGACGGTTGTATGTTCCTGGAGGCATTCCTCGGACTGCGGCGGCTACGGAGCCTTGTGGGCATGGGCCCGCGGCAGGAGCGAGGCATCGGCCTTCGTGCCGTGGCACTTCCGGCAGAACTCCACACCCGGGATGACGAGGCCCGCGGCCTTGGCTGCGGCCAGGTTCTTCATGACCGGCATGGTCTTGTAGTCGGCACCGTTGCCGTGGCACCCCTCGCAGTCGAGCCCCTTCTTCGCGTGGGCGGTTGCTGACCAGGAGTCGTACTGGACGCGGTGGCACATCCGGCACTTTTCCGCGCCCACGGCGGCGTGGCCGTTGCTCGCCAGCGAGGGCATCGGGCCCGCAGGCGCTGCGGGTGTCGGGGTCGGCGCGGCCGGAACCGGCGCCGGCGCATGAGGTGCGGGCGTGGTGTTCTGAGCCGGCGCTGATACCGGCGCAGCCGTGGGCTTTACAACCGGAGCCGGTGCGGGAACCTGAACCATCCTGGGTTCAGGGGCCGGCTTCCCGGCCGAGGCGGGTGTCCCTTTCGGGGCCTGCGCCGGCTCGGCGGTCGCCGCAGGCATCGACGCGGGCGCGGGAGGTGCTGTGGAGGGCGAAGGAAGCGTTTCAGCCGGCGGAGTGGGGGCGGGTTTGTCGCCGCACCCAAACAGCAGGAGCGAGCAGATCACAAGTGGGCCGATGTATCGACGCAAGGTCTACCTCCGGGGTCTGAGTTTCCCCGATGGTAGCCCGCTTCGTCGAACGGGGATCGGTGGATGTCTGAACCGGTCCTTCCGGCCGCGCCACCCTGGGTCGTGGTGGTGGGCGGAGTCGCTTGGACGCCGGAACCGGGTGGCCGGGATGCCTACTTCGCTGCCTTGCCGAAGACCTGGTTCCGCACCAGGTCCTCCGTGGACCAGGGGGCCTGGCCGCCGCCGAGGTACTTGTGGAACCACTCCAGGTGGGCGTTGTAGTAGACGGGCATGGACTTCAGGCCATCGGGCCAGTGGCCGTCGTTCTTGAAGACGAGCAGGCGGCTGGGCACACCCATCTCCTGCAGGTCGGTGAAGAACTCCAGGCTCTGGGTGTAGGGCACGCGGTAGTCGCGCTCGCCGGTGATGACGAGGCAGGGCGTCTTGAAGTCCTTCACGTAGCTGTTGGGGCTCATCCGGTCATAGAGCTTCGGGTTGGTCCAGGGGGTGCCCTTCAGGTCCCACTCGGGGAACCACAGCTCCTCCGTGGCGCCGTGCATGGCCCGCAGATCGTACACCCCCATCATCGAAGCGATGGCCTTGAACCGGGTGTTGTGGCTCTCCAGCCACATCATGGCGTAGCCGCCCCAGCTCCAGCCCATGACGCCCATGCGGTCCTGGTCCACGTAGGGCAGCGCCGCGAGGGCGTCCGTCACCTTCGCGATGTCCGTCATCACCTTGCCGTCCCAATCGCCGGAAATGGCGTCGGTGAAGGCCTGACCGTAGCCCGTGGACCCGTGGGGATTCGGGAAGGCCACCACGTAGCCCGCGCCGGGGTACACCTGCCAGTCGCCGCGCAGGGTGTCCGACCACATCATCTGCGGGCCGCCGTGGACGTTCATGATGAGCGGATACTTCTTCGCCGGGTCGAAGCCGTGGGGCTTCACGATGAAGACCTCGACTTCCGCGCCGTCGGCACCCTTCACCCACATCGTCTCCGCCGGACGGATGTCCACCTCATTCGCCACGGCCTGGTTGAAGCCGGTGAGGCGCTTGAGGGCCTTGGTGGCCAGGTCGGCGCGCCAGATCTCCACGGGCTCACCCACGGTGGTGCGGGTGAAGAACACGGACTTCTGGTCCGGGCTCACCACGAATTCGCGGATGGACTGGCCGTCCAGCACGCGCTCGAGCTTCCCGGTGGCCACGTCCACGCGGAAGAGTGGCCAGTGGCCCTTCTCCTCCACCGTGAACCAGATCGCCTTGCCGTCCGCGGACCACTGGAAGCTGTCCACCCAGTTGTCGATGGATTCGGTCAGCACCCGGGTCGCGTGGGTGGCACGGTCATAGACGGCGAGCCGGAAGCGGTCGGACTCGAAGCCGGGACGCGCCTGCAGGCGGTAGGCGATCCACTTGCCGTCGGGTGAGTACTGGGGATCCACATCGGCGGCCTTGTTGCCGACGGTGATGTCACGGGGCGTGCGGTCGCCCTCCAGGCTCACCAGGAACAGATCCTGGTTGGTGGACCGGGCGGGCACGGCGTCGGGGTTGGTGACGACGCAGACTTCCTTGCCATCGGGGCTGACGTCGTAGCTCTGGGACATCGGCGTCGTGGCGCCCGCCGGGTAGTCCTGCTTGCCGGGGGTCAGCTCGACCACCTTGCCGTTGAAGGTGGCGGCGAAGAGGTGCGTGTACTGGAAGTCCTGCCACTGCGTCCAGTGCCGGTAGAGCAGCGAATCCGCCAAATGGGCCTGGACCGGGCCGCTCTCGAGCTTGTCCCCCAGTTCCTTGTTCTTGGCGCCATCGGCCCCGGCCTCGGGAAACACGGTGGCCTCGAACACCACGCGGTTTCCGTCCGGCAGCAGCTTGGGCGCATCCACGCCGGGCTCGAAGCTGGTGACCTTGCGCGCCTCGCCCCCCGCGGCGTCCAGCACCCAGAGCTGACTGCCGCCCTCGCGCCCCGACAGGAAGGTGATGTGCTTGCCATCCTTCGACCAGGCGGGCGACGTGCAGGACTTGGGGCCGAAGGTGAGCTGCTTCGCCGAATCCTTGGCCAGCTCCAGCATCCAGATCTCGGTGCTGCGCTTGCTGGCCATCAGATCCTGCGAAGCCACCTCGAAGAGCAGCCGCGAGCCATCCGGGCTGAGGGCCAGATGCTGCACGCCCTTCAGGCGGTACAGATCCTCGATGGTGAAGGCCCGCTTGGGCGGAGTCAGAGCGGGAAGAGACATGGCAAGGGCGGAGATGGCGATAATGCGGATAAGGGTCATGAAGCCTCCAGGCATGAACCTCAGGATCGCATGGCCCTGACTCGCTGTGGCCTCCCTACCTGCAACCGCGGTCTTCCTGGCAGCCATCCGCACAGGGCATGTCGACAACTGCCTTCAAGGACAAAACGGCCTAGAAATGGTCATCCCAGGGCGCAAGACTAACGAAGGACTGGCTTTTTGAATGGTTCTCAGCATGGGTAGAGGCCACTACCATGAGGTCATCCTGCCCATCCCCGCAGTGCCCATTCTCCGGGAGGCCCATGCCCATCCCCTTGCTCCTCTGCGCACTCATGCAGGTGGCGTCGCCTGCTACGGCTGATGCCCCCATCACCCGCCGACCTGCCCTGCCCGCCCTGGCCGCCAAGGCTCCCGGGCGACCCGGTTACGGCCTCCACATCACCGCGCCCCAGGGCCAGTTCATCTTCACCAACCTGACCTACAGCCTTGGGGCGCCCAGGGGCGGCGGCGCGCTCTACCGGGTGACCGGCCCGGCGGGCTGGGGACCGTACCGCCTGGGGATCGAGCTCGGCATCATTCGGCACTATGAGCTCCCCCCCGATCAACTGGGGTTCTACCGGGGCACCTTCCTCGAGATCAAGAAGGCGCTGGACGGTGGTGCCGCCAAGGCTGCGGGGCTGGACGAGGACTGGTCCATCCTCAGCGTGGATGGCCAGAACTTCGACTGGAACCTCAACACCCTGGTCGCCTACTTCACCTCGCGTCCTTCCATCGAGGTTCAGGCCCTCAAGGCCAAAGGCTGGATGAAGGGAATCAAGCAGAAGACCTTCCATATCCAGCTGCGGAAGCTGGACCCTCCGCCCGATCCCGCCGATGGTGTACTCGTCTCTGAACAGGTACCAGCGCTGCAACCCTACCTCGCGGATCCCAGGCTCTGGTCAGAGCTCGTGGCCCTTCGTTCGACCCTGCCCCGCTTTACCCCCCTGCCCATGGAGCTTTCCGGCAAGCACATCTGGGCCATCCGTGGCGCGGGGAATCATCAGACCACCCAGGGAGGACCCACAGACCCGATCACCCTCGAATTCTGGGGAGAGGATCCAGCCACGGGACCGAAGGAGAGCTACCCAGACACCCTCTGGCCCGAACCCGCTGACGGCCTGCGCGAGGGCAGAGCCATGGAAGTGGAAGGCCACTGGTACCGCATCCAGAAAGCCGGGGTGGACCCCACTTCCGGGCGTCTCCTGACACTCACCCTCCAGCCCTGGCAGGCGGATGTTCCAACGCTTCTCGGCGGAGGCGACGCCTCCCGGGAACTCGGCGCCATCCACGCCCCGGCCCTCCAGGAATCCCTGGAACAGCGGGCCAACGAGGCCCTGGTGGAGTGGAAAACCCGAACCCTGCCGGGCCTCCTGGCCAGCCAGAATCTTGGCCCCGCCGAGGATCTGGTGATCCGCATTGAAAAGGGGTTGCTCAAGCTGGATCTGGAAGTCAAGGGCATCCGGTCCCGCATAGACGCCACCGCCCGCGCCGAGGCCGAGCGCAAGGCCCAGGCGGAACTCGCCGCCAGGGACGGCAAGACCGCACCCCAGGTGCAAGCGGCTCCGGCCACGGAAAGCGAGCGCCTCGCCGACCTGCTGGAGCAGCGCAAGGCCATCCTCATGGCCATCCTGGGCAGCGCCAAGCAGGCCTTATCGAATCTACGGAGGTGACCATGCGTGTGATCTCTTCATTGTTCCTGGCACTTGCCCTCCCCGCCACCCTCTCGGCCCAGGTGGGGCTGCACTGGGAGCAGCCAGATCCCAAACCAGCCTCCCAAAACGGCCAGGATGCCATCAGCCAGCTGGAGGCCCTCACCGGTCAGAAAATTGATCGCAGCCAAGTGGCCACTTCGTTCCGGCCACCTGTCTCCAGACCGAAGCCGAGGGCCCCCCAAGGCCTCTCGGTCAACCAGCAGATTTCCGTCATGCTCCTGGGCGGCATTCTGGAAAACCTCTTCGCCCAGGCCCTCCAGCCGACGGCTCCAGCCGGGCCGGATCCCGCAGAGCAGGCGCGCCTGGCCGCCCAGCAACAGGAGGCCCTGCGCCGCCAGCAGGCCGAGCTGCAGGCCTGGGCCCAGGCCTACTCCGCCCGGATGAATGCCCTGGTGGAACACCAGCGGCAGCAGCGCGCCGCCCAGAACCAGCAAAGCCTGGAAGGTCTGCGGGCGTCTCTGTCTGACGGCTGGGACTCCGGGAAGCCAGCCGGGGGCGGCGGCGACCTGGCCTCGGCCCTCAGCGATCCGTTTCCCACGGCGGTGGACCTGCGGGGCAGCCTTACCTATACGCCCAGCCTCCTGCGGGAAGCCAACGGCACGAAACGGACCTCCCCGATCACCGCCGATGACCTGCTCAAGCGGCGCGAGGCGGCACAGGCCCGCCTGAAGGCCATGATGGCGGAGAACGGCGATTTGCGCCTGCTGGGCCAGCGCTTCTACGAGCTGGAGGCGGAGCTGGACCGGTTGAAACACCAGGCCCGGGGCCTCGGGTCCGATGGCCGCGCCCTCCAGCGGGAGATGGACTACTGGGGCTGGCGCATCGAGCAGGCCACCCAGGCCTGCATGGAGCGCGGCACCAGCCTGTTCACGGATGTCCTGCTCCCCATGGGAACTTCGGCTGGGCTGAAGCGGCTGCAGAAGAATCCCAAGCTTTGGGGCCCAACCCTGCAGTCCCTCTCGGGCATTAATGATTTCACGGAATTCACGGGAGGCCTCATGGACCGCTACGATGCCGCAGGCCAGGCCCTCGACTGGATCCAGGCCAAGCGGAACCTGATGAAGGATGTGGATTTCATCGCCACCAATATCCAACACCTCTCGTCGAAGCTCGAGCCCGTGGGCCTGCATTGGCAGGTGGGCAAAATCCTGGTGGGCACCTCCGTGGATCTGGCCGCGGAGCTGGATGGCTGGGGCGCCATCCTGGAGGGCCAGGGCGATGCGGCCCTCATCCTCCAGAAACAGAAGGCCATTCAGGTCCGCCTCGAGGCCCTGGTGAGCAACCTCCAGGCCAGCCGGGCCCTGATTGCCACCCGACTCGGCGTGAAGCCCGAGGACTTGATCCCGCCCGGATCTCATTCCAGGGGACTGGGCTCCACCGTTCCACCTCTCTGAACCAGCCCAGGAAGGCCCGAGGGTCCTTGGTATCCTGGCTCATGATTCATGATGCCGCCGCGCCCCGCTCCGCCTCCGCTCCGCCCCGGGGCCGGGGGGTGTACTGCAACCGCACGCTGAACCTACGCTCCCTGCGGGCCATCGGCTACGACATGGACTACACCCTGGTGGACTACCGGGTGGATGCCTTCGAACGCATCGTCTACGCCCAGGCCCTGGAACGGCTGGGCCAGGAAGGCTGGCCGGTGGCGGGCCTGGCCTTCGATCCACAGATGGCAGCCCGGGGGCTCGTCATCGACACGGAGTTGGGCAACCTGGTGAAGGCCAACCGCTTCGGCTTCGTGAAGCGGGCCATGCATGGCACCCGGATGCTGGATTTCAGCGAGCAGCGGGAAGCCTACGCCCAGACGCTGGTGGACCTTTCCGAGCCCCGCTGGGTCTTCCTCAACACGCTGTTCTCCCTCTCCGAGGGCTGCCTCTACGCCCAGGCCGTGGATCTGCTGGACGGCGGCGCCCTGCCCCGTCCCTTCGAATACGCCAGCCTGTATCGCCATGTGCGCGCCCGGGTGGACGCCCAGCACCTGGAGGGGACCCTGAAGGCGGAGATCGGCGCCGCACCCGAGCGGTACGTGGTGCTGGATCCCGAGGCCGCCCTGGCCCTGCTGGACCAGAAGGCCGCGGGCAAGAAGCTGCTGCTCATCACCAACTCCGAGTGGAGCTTCACGGCGAAGATGATGGCCTACGCCTACGACCGCTTCCTGCCCGGGGACATGACCTGGCGCCAGCTCTTCGACCTGGTGATCGTCAGCGCCCGCAAGCCGGCCTTCTTCACGGAGCGCGCCCCGTTCTTCCAGGTGGCCACCGAGGACGGCCTGCTGCGTCCCCTCACGGGGCCCCTGGAGCCTGGCCACGCCTACCTGGGCGGCTGCGCGGCCCAGGTGGAGCGGGACCTCGGCATCTCCGGTGACGAGATCCTCTACGTGGGCGACCACATGTTCGGCGACGTGCATGTGAGCAAGCGGTCGCTGAGCTGGCGCACGGCCCTGGTGTTGCGGGAGCTGGAAGCCGAGGTGGCGGCCCTGGAGGCCTTCCAGGACATCGAGCGGATCCTGGGCGAGAAGATGAAACGGAAGGAGTCGATGGAGGCTGCGCTTTCCCAGGCCCGCCTGGCCCTCCTGCGGCGGCGCGGAGGCTACGGCCCCGCCCCCACCGAAACCCCCGCGGAGCTGGACGCGGCCCTGCAGGATCTGCGGAGCCGCCTGGTGGCCCTGGACGCGGAGATCGCCCCCCTGGCCAAGGCCGCCACGGAGCTCACCAACCCCCGCTGGGGCCTGCTCACCCGCGCCGGCAACGACAAGAGTCATCTGGTGCGCCAGGTGGAGCGCTACGCCGATGTCTACACCTCCCGCGTGTCGAACTTCCTCCACGCCACGCCCTTCGCCTACTTCCGCTCCCCCCGCGGCAGCCTTCCCCACGACCCCAGCGCCCCCGGCGGCCCACCGCTGGAACATGGGGGCGAGGCCTGAGGTCATCCCGGAGGTAGGGGTCCCCTGAAGCCTCGGAGCCTGGGGGCCGGAATGTGCGCGCCGCGCCTTGCGCCGGGCTGCGGGGGACCCATCGTACCCCTGCTGCTCACCGGGAGGGTTCCATGCTGACCCTGCGCCCCGCCGCCGTCGCCGGCAGGTTCTATCCGGAGGATCACGCCCGCCTCCGGGACGAGGTGGACCGCCTCCTCGCCGCCGTCCAGGTGCCGCTGGACGAACCCACCCCCAAGGCCCTGATCGTGCCCCATGCGGGGTACGCCTACTCCGGCCCGGTGGCCGCCAGCGCCTACGCGCGGCTGCTGCGCGCGGGAGACACCCTGGAGCGGGTGGTGCTGCTGGGGCCCAGTCACCACGCAGCCTTCCAGGGCCTGGCCCTGCCCGAAGCCGATGCCTTCGAAACCCCGCTGGGGCCCGTGTCGATGGCGACGGACGCCTTCGCCTTGATCCCCCGCGTGCGTCGCAGTGAGGCCATCCACCGGCCCGAACATTCCCTGGAGGTGCAGCTGCCCTTCCTGCAACGAGTGGCACCGAGGGCCAGGCTGGTCCCCCTGCTGGTGGGGGCGGCGACCCCCTTCCAGGTGGCGGAGGTGGTGGAGGCCCTGTGGGGCGGCCCCGAAACGGTGATCGTGGTGAGCTCGGACCTCTCCCACTACCTGCCCTACCGCCTGGCCCGGGCCGTGGACGAGGAGACTGTCCACAAGATCCTCCACCTGGACACCACCCTGGATGCCGAGCGGGCCTGCGGGGCCGCCCCCGTGGCGGGGTTGTTGGAGGCGGCGCGGCGGAAGCGGCTGCATCCCGTGCTCCTGGACCTCAGGAACTCGGGCGATACGGCCGGCGGGCTGGAGGAGGTCGTCGGCTATGGCGCCTTCGCGTTCTTCGAAACCGGCCCATCCTGATCGGGATGGGCACCGGCTGGCCCGGCTGGCCCGCGGGGCCATCGGCGAGGCCCTGGGTGGAGCCGCCGCCGAGCGGCTCGAACCCGCCGGCTTCGACGGCCCCGGGGCCACCTTCGTGACCCTCACGCTGGAGGGGGAGCTGCGCGGCTGCGTGGGCAGCCCCCTGCCGCGGCCCTCGCTGGTGGAAGGGGCCATGGATCACGCCCGGGCCGCGGCCTTCCACGACCGCCGCTTCGAGCGCCTCCGGCGGGAGGAACTGCTCCGACTGGCGGTGGAGGTTTCCGTCCTCTCCCCGCTGCGCCCTGCGCGAGGGACAGCGGGGCCGCTGCCTCGTCCGGCAGCGGACCGGCGACCGCATGGTCCTCGCCGCCTACGGCCGGACCAGCGGCTTCGGCGTGGATCCCATCGAGAAGAAGCCCCTCTACCACTTCCTTCCCGGTTCCACCGTGCTGTCCTTCGGGACCGTGGGCTGCAACCTGTCCTGCCGCTTCTGCCAGAACTGGGGCCTCTCCCGCGCCCGGGATCTGGGGCGCCTCCGCGAGCGGGCCACCCCCGAGGCCGTCGCCGCCATGGCCCGGCGCCTGGGCTGCCGCAGCGTGGCCTTCACCTACAACGAACCGGCCATCTTCCTGGAGTACGTCTCGGATGTGGCCGAGGCCTGCCATGCGGAAGGCCTCGCCACAATGGCGGTGACGGCGGGCTACCTGGAGGATGCCGCCCGCCGGGATTTCTTCACACACCTGGATGCGGCCAACGTGGATCTCAAGGCCTTCAGCGAGGACTTCTACCGGGGCATCGTGGGTGGTTCCCTCCAGCCCGTGCTCGACACCCTGCGCTACCTCGTCCACGGGACGGACGTGTGGACCGAAATCACCACCCTGCTCATCCCCGGCCTGAACGATTCGGACCGCGAGATCATCCAGCTCTCCGAGTGGATTGCCGACAATCTGGGCGTGGCGGTGCCCCTGCACCTCAGCGCCTTCCACCCCGACCACCGGATGCTCGACCGGCCCCCCACCCCGGCCGCCACCCTGCGCCGCGCCCGGGCCCTCGCCCAGGCGGCCGGCCTGAAGTACGTTTACACGGGCAATGTCCGCGACCCCTAAGGCGAGGCCACCTTCTGCCCTGGCTGCGGGCGGGCCGTGATCCGGCGCGACGGCTACCGGGTGGTGGACCTTCGGCTCGGCGAGAGGGGCACCTGCGGCCACTGCGGAACCCGAATCGCCGGCGCGTTCACCCCCGCCGATACGGCCGCTCACTTCACCGCATAGACCGTCGCCCCGTAGTGCTCGGCATCCCAGGGGCGGCCCGCGTTCCAGTCGCCGTAGGCGTGGGAATCATCCGTGCGGACACGCAGGGTGTAGGCGCCCTTCGGGAGTTTCACCAATTCGTCCACCTGGCGGTTCTTGGAGGCGCCCCCCGCGTACTGGGTCTTGGCTGCCTCCATGCGCCAGACAGTCTTCCCTGCGGCATCCTCGATCCAGGCCGTATCGGCCATGTCGTCGCCATCCCGCTCCCCCAGGGCGTAGATCCGAACGGTCTGTGCGGCCTTCAGGGCGAACCCGGCGCTCAGGTCCTGGTCGTCTGGAACACGCACGAGCTGCGCCAACACGGGGCCGGGCTCCGGCTCGGGGATGAGGGTCACCGCCGCCAGATCCCCATCCTCGGGCACGGAGAGGGTCAGGCCGTACAGGCCGGGATCGCAGGGTGGCGCGGCATTCCAGTCCGCGGGGGAGTGGGAGCCGTCGGTCACGAAGGTGGCCACATAGTCGCCTGCCGGCAGGCGGATCGTCTCCACCTGCCGCCGGTTCTTCTCGGCGCCGCCCGCGTACTGGGCCTTGTCCGGGCTCATTTCCCAGACCCGCTGGCGGGTGCGGGCATCCTGGATCCAGCCGGTATCCACCATCCGGTCGCCGCTGCCTTCGCCTTCGGCGTAGAGATGGACCGTGACGGCTCGCCGAAGGCGGAAGGCCTGGGCCCAATGACCGTTGTCGTCGGTGGCGGCCAGGGAAAAGAGGATGTTCCGCCACCGCAGGGGCGCGGGGAAGGTCTCGACCATGCCGGCCTCGGCGGCGGGGACGGACACCTGCATTCCGTACTGCCCCACCTGCCGGAGCCATTCGCGCTCGGCCCCCTCGCGGCTGAGGCCGAACACGCCGAGGAGGCTGTGGCTCCCCCTCGACGGGGCCAGCTGGGGCCGGAGGTGCCGGCGGTCGATGTTGCGGATCCAGCCGGAGAAGAACAGGTTCTCCCCGAACCCGTAGTCCGCGAAATAGGCCTCGTAGCTGCCCGCGGGCAGGTCCAGGTACTGATCCGCGACGCGAAGGTCACCCGCCCGGCGGCCATTGGCGCCGTCCATCTGCCAGACCACCTCGCGGGTGGCGGCGTTGAGGATCCAGCCCGAGGCGAAGAGCCGCGTCCCGGTGTGCCCCTCCCACCACAACCGCGCCCCGGCGCCCCGGGCATAGACGTGGACCGTCATGGCCCGGGGGAGGGTGAAGCCCTGCTGCCGGACCTCGGCCGAAGCCAGATCGCCCAGGGTGAGAACCGGCCGCTCCTGCGCCTTCAAGGCCACAGGCGCCAGAACGGCCATCAGCAGGAAGAGGATGACGGCCTGCAGCAGATGCCAGAGGGCGGAGGGGAACGGGGTGGACTCAGCGGGGGTCATGGGCACTCCAGGAACGCCCCCAAGGTAGGCTCCCCGGGGCCGACTCCACCCGGCCAGATCGGCGAACCGCATCCCCGCACCGGTGGGTGGGTTCAAAGGTTTCGCGTGTAGCGGATCTCCGAGAGCTTCACGGGCTTCCCGTCGATGCCCTGGCCCCACCAGGCCACGGTGTGGTGGTCCTTGTCCCACCAGGTGTCCGTCATCCGCCAGCCTCCGGTCGTGCGCCCCGGCGGGACACCACCCACAAGGGTGAGCACGCTGCCGGCGGCATCGAAGGTCCCTGCAAGGGGGATGAAGCCGGTGCCGAAATCATCCAGCCACATGGCGACATAGGCGTTCTTCTGCCGGTCGAAGCCCGTGATGCCCAGGCCATGGAAGGGATGGCCGTTCAGGGTGGTGGTGTAGTCCTCCTGCACGAAGCGCCCGCCCAGGAGCAGATGGCAGGTGGCCGACCCATCGGCCTCGTTCCAGAGCTCGCCCGTGGGCAGCCAGTCCTGCTGATGGGTGGCCCAAGTGCCCACCAGATCCTGGAGTTTCTGGTGCGCCGCCACGGGGGCCGCGGACTCCATCCAGGCCTGGAGGTCCTTGGGATTCATGCCGGGGGGCTTCGGGGCGGCGGAGAGACATGAGGCTGCCAGGAAGAGAACCGACGAGCCCAGGAAGGCGAGCGGACGCAGGGGAACGGACATGAGGGGGCTCCGGGGGCAGGACGCCGCTCCTGGGATGCCGCGGGACCTCCGCATGTTCCGAAGGAACTGCCCGCGGGAGCCATGCCATCCTGGAGGGCCTCGCATCGTCCCTCACCCGCGAGCCCTGATCGGGAGCCCCCATGTCTCCGCGCCATCCCTGGACCCTATCTCTCCTCGCCCTTGGCCTCGCCACCGGGCCGCTGGCGGTCGCGGCCCCCCCGGCCGCCGCCCACAAGGAACAACCCGCGGCGCCGGGCCTCGACCTCGCCGGCATGGACCGTTCCGTAGCCCCGGGGGACGATTTCTTCGCCTATGCCAACGGCAGCTGGTTCAAGCACACGGTGATTCCGCCGGATCGCAGTGCCGATGGGCCCTTCAACCACGTCTTCGATGTCACGAACCAGCGCACGGGAGAGATCATCCGCGGGGCCGCGAAGGCGAAGGCTCCTGCCGGCTCCGAGCTGCAGAAGATCGGCGACTACTACACCAGCTACCTGGACGCGGCCGCCATCGAGCGGGCCGGCCTCAAGCCCATCCAGCCCCTCCTGGCCCGCATCGAGGGCCTCCAGGACCGGAAGGCCCTGGCCACCTTCCTCGGCACCACCCTCCGGGCCGACGTGGACGTGCTCAACGCCACCCACATCTACACGGACAACCTGTTCGGCCTGTGGGTGGCCCAGGACCTGAACGATCCCAGCCATTACTCGGCCTTCCTCCTCCAGGGTGGCCTGGGCATGCCCGACCGGGACTACTACCTGGATCCCTCCCCCCGCATGCAGGCGATCCGCGCCCAGTACCAGGCCCACATCGCCAAGGTCCTTACCCTGGCCGGCGAGCCGGACGCGGCGGCCAGGGCCGTGCGCATCCTCGACCTGGAGCACCGCATGGCCGAAGTCCACGCCAGCCGGGAGGACTCCGAAGAGGTGACCAAGGGCAACAATCCCTGGTCCCGCCAGGACTTCGTCACCAAGGCGCCGGGCCTCGACTGGGATGCGTTCTTCACCGCCGCGGGCCTGGGGGCCCAGCAGACCTTCGTGGCCTGGCAGCCGGGCGCCGTCACCGGCCTCTCCGCCCTGGTGGCCAGCCAGCCCCTGGAAACATGGAAGGACTACCTGCGCTTTCACGCCCTGGACCATCGCGCAGCGGTGCTGCCCAAGGCCTTCGTGGACGAGGCCTTCGCCTTCTACGGCAAGGTGATCCAGGGCACGCCCCAGATGCGGGACCGCCAGAAGCGGGCCGTCGACGCCACCAACGGCGCCCTGGGCGAGGCCGTCGGCCGCCGCTACGTGGCGAAGTACTTCCCGCCCGCCGACAAGGCCCGGGCCGAGGCCATGGTGCAGAACATCCTGACGGCCTTCCGGGAGCGCATCGACAAGCTCGACTGGATGGCCCCGGAAACCAAGGCCAAGGCCAAGGCCAAGCTCGCCACCCTGAAGGTGTACGTGGGCTACCCCGACCACTGGCAGGACTTCAGCGGCCTCCAGATCAAGTCCGGCGATGCCTTCGGCAACGCCGAGCGGGCGGGGCTGTTCGAGCTTCGCTACGCCATCGCCAAGCTGGGCCGCCCCGTGGACCGCAGCGAGTGGGTGATGACGCCCCAGACCGTCAATGCCGTCAACCTCCCCGTGATGAACGCCCTGAACTTCCCCGCGGCCATCCTGCAGCCGCCCTTCTTCAATCCGAAGCGGCCCGCGGCCATGAACTACGGGGCCATCGGAGCCGTCATCGGCCACGAGATCAGCCACAGCTTCGATAACCAGGGCGCGCTGTTCGACGCCGAGGGCCGCCTGCAGAACTGGTGGACGCCGAAGGACTTCGCCCACTTCCAGGCCTCTGCCGATCAGCTGGTGCGGCAGTTCGACGCCTACCAGCCCTTCCCCGACGCCCACGTGAACGGCAAGCTCACCCTGGGCGAGAACATCGCCGATGTGGCGGGCCTGGCTGCCGCCCTGGATGCCTTCCACCTGTCCCTGGGCGGCAAGCCCGCCCCCGTGGTCGATGGCCTCAACGGCGACCAGCAGTTCTTCCTGAGCTTCGGCCAGAGCTGGCGCACCAAGATGCGCGACGCCGCCCTGCGCCAGCGCCTCCTCGGCGATGGCCACGCCCCCGCCGAGTACCGCGCCGACACCGTGCGCAACCTCGACGCCTGGTACGCGGCCTTCGGCGTCAAGCCCGGCCAGAAGCTCTACCTCGAGCCCAAGGACCGGGTAAGGATCTGGTAGGGCGCGGCGAAGAGAAGCAAGGACATGGGCCGGTGATGGACGGTGATAAACGGCGATGAAAAGCCTTCCCTATCACTGTTCATCACTGTTCATCGCTGTTCATCACCGGCCGACTCAATTCCCTGATGGCTCGGCCGTGAATCCCGCCCACACGGCGAGTACCCCTTGCGCCTGGCGGATGGCGCCGCCTTCGCTGGGGGGCATGGGCAGGAGCACTGCGCCATCGGGGTTGAGCTGGGCGTCTTTCTGGGTGCGGACCCAGGCCATGAGCTTGACGGGGTCCACGGGCGTGAGGGGGCTCAGGCGCAGCTTGAGGCGGCCCTTGTCCACGGTGACCTCGGACACGGCCAGGGCCTGGGCCCGCAGGCGCACCTTGAGGATCTCGAAGAAGCGCTGGGTGCCCTCGTCGTCCTCGGCCACGCGGCCGAAGCGGTCCTCCAGGTCCAGGCGGTAGAGCTCCAGATCCTGCTCGCTGCGCAGGCGGGAAAGGCGCTTGTAGGCCACCAGGCGCTCGCTGGCCTGGTCGATCCAGTGGCGGCTGAGCTGGGCGCCCCCGGAGAGGCCGTCCAGCTTCACCTCGAAGGTGCCGCTGGGCTGGCCCTGCAATTCCTGGAGGGTCTCCTCCAGCAGCTTCACGTAGAGCTCGAAGCCGATCTCGTGGATCTGCCCGCTCTGCTCGCCGCCCAGCAGGTTGCCCGCGCCGCGCAGCTCCAGATCCATGGCTGCCACGCGGAAGCCCGAACCCAGCTCGGAGAAGTCTTCGAGCGCCTGGAGGCGTTTCCGCGCATCGTCACTGATCTCGTGTTTGGCAGGAATCAGCAGGTAGGCGTAGGCGGGCACGTCGCTGCGGCCCACGCGGCCCCGCAGCTGGTAGAGCTGGCTGAGGCCGAAGGCGTCGGCGCGATGGACGATGAGCGTGTTGGCATTGGGCACGTCCAGACCGTTCTCGACGATGGTGGTGGCCACCAGCACGTCGATGCGGCCCTCCATGAAGCCCAGCATCACCTGCTCCAGGCCCTCGTCGGTCAGCTGCCCGTGGCCCACACCCACCCGGGCATCGGGCACCAGCTCGCGCACCCGGGCGGCGATGGCCGTGATGGACTCCACCCGGTTGTGGACGAGGTACACCTGGCCGCCCCGGCGCAGCTCGAACTGGATGGCGGTCTGGATCAGCTCGTCCGACCAGGGCGCCACCACGGTCTCGATGGCCAGGCGGTCCTTGGGCGGCGTCTCGATGAGGCTGATCTCCCGCAGGCCCGTGAGGCTCATGTGCAGCGTGCGGGGAATGGGCGTGGCGCTCATGGCCAGCTGATCCACGTTGAGCCGCAGCTTCTTCAGCCGCTCCTTGTGGGCCACGCCGAAGCGCTGTTCCTCATCCACCACCACCAGGCCCAGGTCCGCGAACTTCACCCGGGCGCCGAGCATCTGGTGCGTGCCGATGACGATCTCGATCTTGCCGTCGGCCAGCTCATCCTGGATGCGCTTGACGTCCTCCTTGTCCACGAAGCGGTTGAGCATTTCGATCCGCACGGGGAAACCCGCGAAGCGCTCCTTGAAGGTCCGGAAGTGCTGGAAGCAGAGGATGGTCGTGGGGCAGAGCACGGCCACCTGGCGGCCATCGAGGGCCACCTTGGCGGCGGCGCGCATGGCCACCTCGGTCTTGCCGAAGCCCACATCGCCCACCAGCAGGCGGTCCATGGGCCGGGGCGACTCCAGGTCGGCCTTCACGGCCTCGCTGGCTTCGATCTGGTCCGGCGTGGGCGTGAAGGGGAAGCTGGCCTCGAAGGCCGCCATCTCCGGTCCGTCCGGCGGATAGGCGTGGCCCTTCTCCAGCTTGCGCTGGGCGTAGAGCTTGAGGAGTTCCTCCGCCATGTCGCGGATGGCCTTCTTGGCCCGGCGCTTGACCTTGGCCCAGCTGGCCCCGCCCAGCTTGTCCAAGGGCGGAAGGTGCCCCTCGGCGCCGGTGTAGCGCTGCATCAAGTCCGCCCGCTCCAGGCTGACGTTCAGCTGGCCGCCATCGGCGTAGCGCAGCTGGAGGACCTCCTGTTCCTCGCCCCCCACGGTGAGGGTGGCGAAGCCCAGGAACTCGCCGATGCCGTGATCCAGGTGCACCACCCGGTCGCCGGGCTTGAGGTCGCGGAGATCGGACAGGAAAGCGGCGCTGCGGGACTTCTTGGGCGCGGCCTGCACGGCGCGGCGGCCGAAGACCTCGCGCTCCGTGAGCAGCACCAGGCTCGGCTCCTTTAGCAGCACGCCCGCGCTCAGGACCAGGTGGATGGCGCGACAACCGCTGTCTATTCCGGTGCCCAGGGGCAGGCCATGCTCCCGCAGGATCTCCGACAGCCGGTCGCGCATACCGGGCGTGGAGCCGGCCAGGAAGACGCGATGTCCCGTCAGGGCCAGGTCCTGCAGGTATTCCGACAGCTCCCCGATGCGGCCCTGGAACTCGCGCACGGGCTGCGCCGCCAGGGGCACCGTGGCTTCGCTCTGCCACTCCGTGAGGTGCAGGGTGGGCCGACTGGGATCGCCGGGCAGGAACCGGTCATCGAAATCGGGGCACACCACGCCGCCTCGGCGGAGCACGATCAGGGCCTCCTCGTTGCGGGCCCGCTCCGCTTCGCGCAGGGCCTCCTCCCAGGCGCCGTCGAGGCGCACCCGCAGGCAGGGCGGCACCCAATGGACGAGCTGGCCCGCGGGCATGCCCGCCAGCTGCCCCGCCAGGGGATAGAACAGCTCCTCGCCGGGGAAGTGGCCGTGGGTGGCCAGCCGCGCCCGGCGGAAGGCCAGGTCGTCAGCGGGTTCCGAGGTGCGGTCGCCCCGGGCCTCCGTCGCCGCCAGGAGCAGACGGCGCTCGGCCTCATAGCGCGGGTAGAGCGTGAGCGCTTCCAGGGCCTCGCCCGTGCGGCGCTGGGTGTCGGGATCGAAGGGGCTCAGCCGCTCCAACTCATCGCCGAAGGTCTCCAGGCGCAGGGGCTGTTCCAGGTGATCCGGCCAGAGGTCCACCACCATGCCCCGGGCGCTGAACTCGCCGGGTGCCGAGGCCATCTCCGTGCGCCGGTAGCCCAGGGCGATGAGGGTTTCCAGCAGCAGGTCCCGGGGTACCTCGGCGCCTTTGCGCAGGTCCAGCTTCTGTTTCTGGAACCAGGTGGGATGGGGCAGCCGCTCGCAGGCCGTCAGGGGCCCGGTGACGAGCACCTGGACCCGGCGCTCCAGCAGGCCGACCAGGGCCGACAGGCGCTCCCGCAGCACCATGCCGGGCGGGCTGCTCTCGCCCCCGACGTAGGGCGCGAAGCCCGGAAAGTGGGCCACCCCGGCCCCCGGCAGCAGGGCCTGGAGGTCCTGGGCCAGGGTGCGGGCCTCGGCCTCGCTGGGGGCATCCACCCACAGGGATTGGAGGCGGCCCTCCCGCGAGATCCACCGCGCCAGCACCAGGGCCAGCGCCGGCGGCGACGTCCAGCGCAGTTTCGCGCCCGGGGCATCGAGGGCCCCCGCGGGCGCCTCGGCCAGGCGCAGGAGATCCTTCAGGTCTTGAGGCGAAACAGTCATGGACCATCCAGAGTGCCCGATGCCGCGCCGGAGCACGAGGGGCGATTGTCGAGAGACGGGCCAGTCAGAGCTCCCGCACGGCCCAGTCCCGGGGCATGAGGACGCGGTCCCACCAGACGCCCTTGTCGCTGCGCTTGCCCACGGCCAGGAACATGTTCACCTCGGCGCCCCGGGGCAGGCCGAGCAGGGCCTTGGCGCGCCAGGGATCGAAGCCTTCCATGGGGCAGCTGTCGTAGCCCTCGGCCCGGAGCGCCAACATGAAAGTGGCGGCGGCCAGGGCCGTGCTCTTGTGGGCCATGACGCGGATATCCGCACGGGACATGAAGTTCGGCGTGGGCCGGAAGAGCGAGAGCAGGCGGCTGAAGCCGCGCTTGAGCGGACCCAGGAGGCCGAAGGGGCCCGTGGTGTAGACCACCGGGACGATCTTCCGGTAGTAGGCCGCCTGGCTCCTGCGCATCGGCCCCCGGGATTCGAAGACCCGCAGGATCTCGTTGCGGTTGCGCCGCCAGGTATCCCGGTGCGTGACGACGGCGATGAGCAGGGGCGCCGTCTTGGCCGGCAGCTGGTCCAGGCAGGCGGCGTTGGCCGCCGCACGGGCCCGGGGGTCGCGAATCACCACGAACTCCCAGGGCTGGAGGTTGCTGGAGCTGGGGGCCAGCCGCGCCGCATCGATGCAGCGTTCCAGCACCTCCCCGGGGACCGGATCGGGCAGGAAGTCCCGCACCGTGCGCCGCGTTTCCACGGCCTCATAGAAGCCAGCCTCAGGCATTGGGTGCCTCCTCCACAGGAACGACAACGGGGGCCGATGACTGCGGGGCCGCAGAGGGCTGGGCGAGCGCCGGGGCGGGCGCCTGAATCGCAAGGGGTGCGAACGGAATCATGGTCAGGGCCTCGGCTGCGGGAAGGCCTCGGGGACGCCGAGTCCCCGCAGGCTGAAGTCGATGAAGTGCTGGGTCAGGACCTCAAGGTCCTTCGGGAAGTCCGGATCGCCGGTGATGAGTCGGATGAACTCCAGGGAGTTCCGGAAGTGGAGGATCTGCCCCTGGATGCTGAGGGTGGCGCGGAGCCGGGCATCCCCATCGAGGTCCGGGCAGAGGATCTGGAGCAGGGCCAGGACCCGCTCCATGTAGGGCCGGGCGAATTCCACCAGGACCGGCGCGGAGACGGGATGCGGCATCTGGATCTCGCGGCCGATGAGGGCCATGGCCGCGGCGTCCACCTCGCTGTCCGCCGGGCAGGACATGAGATCCGCCACGAAGGCCCGGATGTAGTCCTTCAGTCCCTGGATGGCCGCTGGTCTCGCGCCGGGGGCATCCGGTTCGGGGGGCGGAGGCAGGAGCACCACCTGGGAGTGTTTCCGTTGGTGGATGAACCGGAGGGCCTCGCGGTAGAGGCCTTCCTTGCCCCCGAAGTGGTAGGTCACCAGGGCCGAATTGGCCTTGGCCCGCTGGGCGATCTCCCGGATCCCGGCCCCGTCGTAGCCCTTCTCCGCGAAGATCAGGATGGCGGCCTCGAGCAGGCGGTGGCGGGTGTCCTGGGTGGCATCGGCGGGCTGGGCGTTCATGGGCGGATCCCTCAATCAAACGATTGAGCCATATTAATCAATCGTTTGATTGAGTCAAATTCAAAGTTTCATCTCCGGAATTCATGAAAGACGACTTTATGGTCGTAATTAAAATTCTATTTTCGGAATGCCGATTCGGGGGCTCCATGGTCGAATCGCGGAAGGACCGGGAAAGGGAGTTGCGGCGGGTGATGCTGCTGGAGGCCGCCAGCCGGGTCTTCGGGCGGAAGCCCTTCAGCGAAGCCACCATGCAGGAGGTGGCCGCGGACTTCTGGCCCGAATTCCGCCCGGACGACGCCGAATCGTGATAGGAAAGAAAGCGAGGGTTCGTCCATGCTCTTCCTGGTCTTCTACTTCATCCTCTGCGCCATCCTGATCTTCCAGGGCCTGCACCTGGCCTCGGAGGTCAAGTCGCCCTTGGGCACCCTGCCCGAGGAAGTGGCCCAGGCCCCCCAACCCAGCCGTGCCTGGGGAGGGCTCCTCATGGCCTTCGGCGCCTTCAGCACCCTCGTGGGCCTCTACGGGTTCCTCTCCCCGTCCGCCGCCGCCGCGCGGCACGTCCTGTTCCTGCTGGGCTGGATCTTCCTGGGCCTCTTCAGCCTGTGGGTCATCTTCCTGGGCCGTCAGCCCGAATTCATCGGCAAGCCCACCGTGACGGACGGCCACGGGCATCACTGAGCCAAGGCCTCCTGCCTAACCTCCATGAAACAGGCGCCCCGGCCGAATGACCAGGGCGCCTGTTTCATGGGAAATCCTCACCGCCGTTTGGCGGCACGCAGCGACCAATGCGCCGGATGCCCATGAGGACACCCGGCCATGTCCCGTACTTTTGAACGGCCAGGATCATGTAGTTCGAGCAGGACGGTTCGAACCGACAGGAACCGCGTAACCTCGCCGAAGCGTGGCGCTGGTAGAAGCGAATCAGGGCGAGGACTACCGATTTCAACTCAGTTTCTTGCGGAAGGTGGCCACCGTGCAGTGGCCGAAGGATTCTTTGGCGCCGAACAAGCCCTGCAGACAGCCGGGGGTGATCCGGTAAGGCACTTCGTCGCAACGAAGGAATTCAAAACCTTGACTACCCCACGACTCCACAAATTGGGTGAACTGGTCCGCCACCATCATCGGTGTGCCGTTGTTTTTGAACTTCGCTTCAAAATACGAAACAGCATATTCAAAGCCGCCGACCTGGTATTTCCTGAAACCTGCGAACTGTGATTGAGCCATGGGGTCTCCTTGGATTAGGTATTGGGGGTTGTCCTGAGCCATTTGGTCAGGGTGGAATCAAAACAGGCAACGCAGAGCGTTGCGGTAAAGGGCACGAGCTGTTCCAACTTCTGCAGCATCCTGATGTGCTGTTGGGGGGCGATGCCATGGCTGAGCATGATCTCCGTCAAGTCGTAATGTTCGATGCAGTTCGAGCAGTCCTGACAAATGGAGGCCGTGCAAAGGGCACAGCGGTTCACCCCTCTTCGCCCACACGCACAGACCAGGGCATCCTCCACGTGCTGTGGATTCTTGAAGGTCGCACCGCAGTACCTGCACGTTTCCACCAGGACGGATTGGATTGAGGAGGCAATGGGAGCGCCACATTGATTGCAGTTGTTACTTTTCAACATCGAACGAGAACCTTTGGAGTGGATGGGACGGTTCGGTCTAGGGTTCAAACGAACCCACCCTGGACTCAGTGACCCTAGGTGGGCGAAAACAGCCTTGGTAGCCAGACGACCACATCTCGCCAGAAGCGCACGAGTGGCCAAAGTTCGCCTCGGCCGAGGACGGCGAAGAGGACGAAAAGAAGAGAGAAAAAGGCCAGCAGGTCATGGAGGGCCGTTCGCATTAAGAGGGCCCTGTCTTCCCAATGACGCACGACGAGATCCAGGTTGCCCACCAGGGGTTTTCGATATCCGCCGCTACGAATGCTCCGCTCCTCATCGGTGACGCGGACATAGAGCAAGCCAACCAGGCCTGGGACCCGTTTAGCCAAGGGCAGGATGAGGCTCAGCGTGCTGAGAAGGCCTGCCGTGATGAGGAGTGGGGAACCATTCGGGGCGCTCCCCCGGTAGGCGGCTAATCCTGCACCCACCAGGAGGTAGAAAAAAAGGATAAGTGTGACCATCATTCCTTCCACCGTTCCGGGCGATACATTCATCGTCCAATTGAATTACTTCACCGAGGAAAGAGTCGGGGAGTGGGTTGCAGGGGAAAGGAGCGCGCGAGGGAATCAGGCCTCCCACTGGTTCAAGTGCCGCCGGTCTCCGCTTCTCAATCAACGCCAAAGTCGTACAATTCCGAATCCCTAAACCAGATGCCGTATTCCCCTGGTTCCAGGTCCTGCTGGGGCGTGATCTGCCAGAAGCCGCCACTCTGTTCCTTGGCGGTGAACATTACTGTCCAGTCCTTGTCCGGATTCGTGACGGACTTGCTGGTGAACATGCCGGCTCTTCCCATCTTCACGGAACGGGTCTGGTCCTTCTTGTTCGGCTCGGCCTTGACCAGGAAGTAGCGCCCCACGGGGCTCTGCTGAGAGCGCACGATGAAAGTGGGCTTGTGATCCTTGGTCCGGACATCGGCTCTCAATCCCGGGTAGTCCATGAAGGAGAGCACCGTGACGTAGGCCCAGGTCTGGCTCGGGCTTCCAGCGATGGACCTGAGGTCGAACTCGCCGTCCTTCGCCACCAGCCGCGCCGTGGGCCCACCGGAAGTCGTGACCACAGCGCCCCCGTAGGGACCCATCACCATGCTGGAAGACGAAGCCTCGGCAGCAGTGGCCGTCGAGCGCTTCAGCATTGCGGTGATCACGGCCTTGCTTACCCCCTGGGATTTCAGGCTCGTGAGGTCACCCGTCTCCAACTTGAAGTCGACGTACTTCGCCTGGTTGATCTTGGCGACGACCACATCGTCACCCAGGTCGAGTTTGCAGAGCTTGACCACCTCCTGATTGGTGAGGGGGGCGTCCTTGATGGGTGCCTGGGCCATGCAAGTCATAGAAGCAAGAAGGGAGAACGCGATGATCGAATTTTTAACACACATGAAATTATCTCCTATTTTAATCGTTATTAAAACATGATTATCATTTATAGATGCATCAATTACCTGTAATATTAATTCCATTAATGTTTGCTGACACAAGAGATATAGTTTGAATGGTCACATATCCAGTTGAATCCACTATATTATCTGTTTGTTTGACCGCAAGGCCATTGCCAATGGCCCACCAGGCATTTTGGGTGTAAATTGAGCCATTTTGTGACGATATAACATACTCAAAATGGCATGTTGAAAAAGTACCCGCAGGCACAGTCACTGTCTCCCTCCCCATATACCGCGTTACCACGGTCTGACTACTTCCAGGAATGCCATTTAGGTATCCTGTATAAGTCTGAGTAAATGTTTGCCCCGGCAGCAGGTCGAAGTTGAAAATTCGAGGAGGATCGAATGTAATTTGAGTATTTAAGGCCGAGGATCCATGATGAAGGATACTTGATCCAACGCCGATGCTCATATAGTTTATGTATTCATAATTTCCCGTAGATAGTTGGCTTAAGCCAAAAATCTGAATGGCTGTTCTCCCATTGAAAGTTACTGTTCCACCCGTTGTATCTATCAATGTGGTATCATAAAACTGATCAGGAGTTGCGGCATTTACAGTTCGAAGCGTACGGGTCACCTGATAACCTTCTTTAAATTGATCCGCACAAAAAGCAGCGGATCCAGACTCTCCTGTTCCGGGTGAGGTTATTGAACCGATGAAGTTTAAGCCAATGATATCGGCACCATTCACGGTGACCGCCTGATTGAGCGGACTGAAGGCATAACCAGTCTTGCTGGGTGTCAGGACATAGCTGCCATTGGCCAGGCCGGGAATCACGTAATTCCCGTTGGCATCCGTGGCACACGAGCCCGCGGTAGTCCCCATAAACGTCACTGTTACTGACGAAAGGCCAACATTGGATGAGTCAACGACCTTTCCGAGAATGGAATAAGTGCCACCCCCTGTTACCGTCAGCACGGCCACAGAGCTTATGGCCATCCCCTGATCATTGATGGCCAAGGCCCGGAACTGGGCGCCGTTGTCGGCGGCCTGGGCCGACACCAAAGTGTATGTGGCTGATGTGGCGCCCGTGATCGAGGTCCAGGTGGTGCCGTTATCGTTGCGCTCCCACTGGTAGGTGGGGAAGGGACTGCCGCTGGCGGCGGCGGTGAAGCTGGCATCCACCCCCGCTGATACAGTCAGGGACTGCGGTTGCTGCGTGAAGGTGGGTATCGTCGGGGTTGTCGTTGGCGTCACCGCAAGCATTGCCACCCCACTGGTTGCCGAGCCCGCACTGTTGCTGGCAATAACCCGGAACTGGGCGCCGTTATCCGTGGTCTGGACCATGAATGTGTAACTCGCCTGAGTCGCACCGCTGATGGCTGTCCAGTTCGTTCCGTCTGGACTGTGCTCCCATTGATAGGTGGGTGAGGGATTGCCGCTGGCCATGGCCAAGAAGGTCGCGTTCTGGCCTTCCGTCACAACTTGGTTGGCAGGTTGGAGGGTGAAGGCTGGCGAGACGGCCCCCGGAGTGGAGGGGCCAGCATTGCTTCCGCCGCCACCGCCCCCGCAGGCCATGGTCAGGCACAGCGCCAGGGAGGCCCCTGCGGCTAACAAGGATTTCCAGATGGAGGGAGGGTGATTGCCCATGGGGACCTCTGAAGGGGATCGGGCATCACATTAGCATTTTTTTAATATTTCAACCATGAAATATGAAACCGACGCCTTGTGGGCACAAGGCACCCTACTCCTTCCTTTTTTGCAGCGGTCCTTCAGTCCACCACGATCCAGACGGAGCGCCCTTCCTTGAGGGCTTTCATCAGGAAACCCATGGCTTCCATGGGTTCGAGCCGCTGCTCGGACTGGAGGCGGACATCCATGGCCAGGGCGCTGCCGGGACCCGCATCCGGGAGGCCCATGGGACCCTGCTTCGGCGTGCCTTGAGATGAAATAGGGGGCGAAATAGGTGCCTCGCCCACCTCCAGCCCTTCGCCGGTCTCCAGCGCCTGGGCCGTGATTCCGAAGAAGGCGGCCACGCCGCCCAGGGCAGGTCCAGATGGCTTGGCGCGATCCCTTTCCCACAGGGACACGGTCGCCTGATCGCTGTTGAGGGCCATGCCCAGTTCCACCTGGGTCAGTCCCCTCTGGACGCGCAGCATCTTGATCCGCTCGCCAAGGGTACGGGGGGTGCCCGATGCGCTTTGGGAATCGTAGGGTCCTCGAACGGCCATGGCATCAGCGTGCCCCAGGCCCCTCGAGATGGGAACTCGGAAATCGGGGGCAAGGCGTGTTGGCGTTCAACCGGCCGGGGGGATCGGGGTGCTGAATCCAATCGTGCTGGCAGCCCGCAGCAGGCGGTGATCGCACCCGATGAAGGCGACGGGAGTGGGGCGCAGCTCGTCGCGCAGGATCCGGGCAGCTCCGAGGTGCAAGGCGTCCAGGGTGCGCAAGCCCGGCTGGAGCGTGGCCACGCGTTCCGCTGAAAGGAAGACCTCTTCCGACATCTCCACGACCTGGATCTGGGTCTCCCAGTAGAGGTCCACCGCATCCATCGTGCTGGCGTGGTCCTCTGTCGTGAGACGGCCCTCACGCCGCAAACGCTCCAGGGAGACGCGAGCTTCCGTCAGCACCAGGCGCAGGGCATGGAGTTCGGTGGGTTCCTGCACAGCCTGTGATACCTGCCCGGATTCAGGCTCATCCAGGAAGAGGCGCAGGAAGGCGGATGTGTCGAGGTAGGCAACTCCGCTCACCGGTCCCCCCGCAGCTCGTCCAGCACGGCACCGAGGCCGAGGCCGGGTGCGAGCTTGACGCGGGCTGGCACGGGGCGAGGCGTGCGAGGCTCCTCCGGCAATTCGACATGCGGCACGAGGTCCACCTGCGGGCGACCGTGAACCGTGATGGTCAGGCGGGCGCCCCGGACCACCTGCCGGACCAGCCCCGGCAGCTGTTCCTTCGCCTCGCGCATCGGGATTCTTCTAGGCAGCATCGGGCACCCCCTATTCTTTAAATTATGGTCATATTTTTAAATGCGTCCATATTTTCGATAACCACCGCACCACAGATGGCCTTGGTAGTAGCTGAAACAGGTGCCCCGCCCCGTTCCTGTCACGAAGATCGTCATGTTTCAGGTAGATTGGTTGAACGTGATCCCAACATCATCTACCCAACCCCAATCATTTACCCACTCTGAGGCACCCGGCTGGGCCGGGAATCCACTCAGCCCGAGGCTCGGCCGGTTCATCTTGGGCCCGGAACTGGGCCGGGGTGGCATGGGACAGGTTCGCCTGGCCTGGGATCCCCTGCTCCGCCGCCAACTCGCGCTCAAGCAGTTGCTGAACGCCGATCCACTGCTGGCGCTGCGGTTCATGCGCGAAGCCCAGATCCAGGCCAAGGTCGAGCATTCCCGGATCTGCAAGGTATTCGAGATCGGTTCTGAAGGCGGCCAGCCCTTCATCGCCATGCAATACATACAAGGCCAGACGCTGGGTGAGGTGAGAGAGAGCCTGAGCCTCCGGGAAAAAGTCCGCATCATGGCCGAAGTGGCAGGTGCCATCCATGCGGCCCATCGGATGGGCCTGGTCCACCGGGATATCAAGCCTTCCAACATCCTGCTGGAAGCCCAGGGGGACGCTGGCTGGGTTCCCTACGTCCTGGATTTCGGGCTGGCGAGGGACCAATCCGTGGCGGATATCACCCTCTCCTGGGGATTGGTGGGCACACCTGCCTTCATGAGCCCTGAGCAGGCAGAAGGACAGGAAGCCACCCAATCGTCAGATGTCTACAGCCTGGGAGCCACCTTCTACGCCCTGTTCGGCGGCCATCCCCCCTTCGAGGCCACCACCCTCGCCGGCCTGATCCACCGGCAGGACACACAAACCATCCGTCCCCTCAGACGCATCATCCCGGGCTTCCCCAGGGACCTCGACACCATCCTCTTGAGGTGCATGGAACCAGAGCCTGCCAAGCGCTACGTTTCGGCCTTTGATCTGGAAGAGGATCTCCGGCGGTGGCTCGCGGGCAGACCCATCCGAGCCAAGCCCATTGGGCCTTTGGGACGTTCCTGGCGTACGATCAAGCGACACCGCACACTCAGCTTCGCGATCGCCGCGGGCCTGAGTCTGGCCTTGTCCCTGCTGGGTTGGAATGCCCACGCTGGGCGCCGTGCGCGGAGGCAGGTAGAACTGGTCCAGCGCTTCGGGCTCCAGATCCGCGAGGTGGAACAACTGCTCCGGATCGAGCGCATGCTCCCGGTTCACGACATCCGTCCGGCGGAGGCCCAGGTCCGACAGCGCATGGCCGAGATCCAGTCCACCATGGCCAGGCTCGGCCCCGTCTCCCAGGGGCCGGGGCATTATGCCCTGGGCCGGGGCCACCTCGTTCTTGGGGAATTTTCCGCTGCCCAAAAGGAACTCGAAGAAGCCTTGCACTGTGGATTCAGGGAACCCGAGGTGTTCTATTCCCTCGGCAACGCCCTTCTGGAGCAATACATCGCTGCCACCACCGGTCCGACTCAATATTCCTCCGCGAACCTGAAGGCCCTCCGGGAGCGGCTGGTACCTCCGGCGCTCGAACGCTTCCGCCAAGCCACCGCCCATGTCCAGGAAGATCCGGCCTATGGCGAGGCCCAGGCGGCCTATCTGGAGCAGGACTTCGTGAGGTGCGTCCAGAAATGCCGTGAGGCCTTCCAGGCCCGCCCCTGGATGTACGAAGCCAAGCTGTTGGAGGCGAAGGCATGGATCGTTCTATCCGGCCAATCCCTTGGACTCGACGCTGGCCCCCTGAAAAGCCAGGAGGAAGGATTCAAGGACCTGGACGCCTGTCGCGAAGCGCTTGACACGGCCCTGCTCATCGCCCCCAGCGACGAACGCATCTATGCCCTGGAGCTCAACCGCATCAACCAGATCTCGGTATTCCAATCCGATTCGGGAACGCCCACCAATGAACTCTTCAAACGCACCGATCGCCTCTATTCAAAGGCGCTCCGGATCCGGCCTGGAAGCCTGCAACTCCTGGAGGCGTGGTTCTATTCCAGGGTCCGGCAGGGGTTCGTGCTCCTTCGCACCGGCCAGGATGTGCGCCCCCTCATGCAGGCCACCCTGCGCGCGGCCCATCCCTACGAAACGGAGATGCGCGCATCCGGGCACGGTCCGGTCCTTGGTCTCGTCCACTGGGTTCTGGCGGACGGGCGCTGGCGGCGAGGAGAGGATCCCTTGCCACACCTAAAGGAAATGGAACACTGGGTCCGCACAGACCAATACGACCTGGCCCAACCCCTGGCCCTCGAGGGGGAGTTCCTGGCCAGCCGAGGCCGGGATCCCAGCGTGGACCTCAGCCGGGCCGAACACATCCTGGAGGCAACCGCTGGTCAGCGCGAACAGGATTTCTATCACCACGTCATCTGGGGGCATGTGCTCCTGGCGCGGGCGGATTGGCTGATGGACACAGGCGTGGATCCGGTGCCTGTCTTGGACCGCGGGATCGCCCACCTGGAGCGGAGTTCCCGCATCAATCCCCGGGCGGAGTACCCGTATTTCCTTCTCACTCAATTTCATGCGCGAAGGGCGCTCGCGCTCATGAGCCGGGGAAAGGACCCCGGTCCTGACCTGGGCAAAGCCCTGGTGGCAGGCCAACTCGGGCGGCAGGTGACGGCCAGCCACTACAGGCTCTATCTGGCCTTGGCGGAGGCCCATCGCGTTCAGGCACTGGATCGGATTGCGCACGGCCTCGATCCGGCCTCCGCCCTGCAGGAAGCTCGGATGTCACTGGCTGCCGGTCTTAAAATCAATCCCACCGACTTTCACCTGCACCATCAGCTGGCCTTGATCGAACTCCTGGCGGCCCAGCATGCCCAGTCATCTGGGCATTCGCCGTTGGGCGACATCTCCCGAGCCGAGGCGGCTGCCCGGGTGGGCCTTCAGATCAAGGCCGATGATCCCCGCCTCTGGCTGGTCCTGGCCAGAGCCCAGCGATTCCGCGCCGAGTGGGCGAAGAACCTCGGCCAGAATCCAGAGCCGTGGGTGACGGAAGGGCAGAAAAACCTGACCCGGGCGATGGCGCTCGATCCCACCCTGCCGGAATGCTTCGCGGAAAAAGCATCCATGGACCTGCTCCGGGGCGCGAACCAGGATGAGGCGCGGGAAAGGCTCAGGGCTTGTCTCATTCGAAACCCATTTCTGCGGTTGGACTTCCCTCAAGCCCAGGGCGACACGGCTACCGTTGCCGCCGTGCCCATTCCCCTTCCCGACCATCCCCGCCCGACCCACGGATGAGCTTCAGCGACCCACAAAAAAGGCGGCCGTTTCCGGCCGCCTTTTCTTGCGAAGCTGGTTGGTTACAGCTTGACGACGTTGGTTGCCTGGGGGCCCTTCTGGCCCTGGGCGACTTCGAAGCTGACGCGCTGGTTCTCGTCCAGCGTGCGGAAGCCACCGCCCTGGATGGCGGAGTGATGGACGAAGAGATCCGCGCCACCTTCGTCAGGGGTGATGAAGCCGAACCCCTTCTCAGCGTTGAACCACTTGACAGTGCCTTGAGCCATGATTGCTTCCTGCGATTGTCTGGTGACATTGATGCGATGACATTCCCCCAGACAAGGCCGTCATAGCTTGTGATGTGGATTCTGCACTTCGCAGGCCACGCGCATAAGGATGACAGGATTATCCAGTCAAACCCTTTTTTTTTCGGCCCTCAGAACCGGACCACCACGCCAAAGCCCCCGCCCTTCCGCTCCAGCTTCAGCTCCAGGTCGTCCTTGACGGAGCCCTTGGGCACATCAAAGGTACCGCCCTCGTAGAAGGCCCGCACGCCCAGCCACTTCAAGGGGAACACCCGCACATCCAGGCCCAGCAGGGTGTATTTGGCGCCCTTGTAGCCCAGGTAGTGGACATAGGCCTTGGATTCCACCTTGCCATCGAAACCCTTGGCCCCACCCGAAAGGCCGATCTGGGGGATGGGGGCGGTCACCGACGTGCTGGCGGTCGAGGAGACCAGGGGCGGCGGCGGCACATCGTTCGCATCCATATCCAGCTTCCAGACCTGGACGCCCAGGTCCAGTCCCAGCCAGGCGTCCGTGGCCCGGACCAGCTTGATGGTCCAGGTGCCATCCACGCTGGCCAGCTTCACGTGGGACTGGACGCGGTCCGAGGCCGGATAGGTGGTTCCATCAATGGTCACGGGCCGGGTGAGGGTCCGGTCCCCCCGGTACTCGGCCGATCCGCTGCTGACCTGGAAGGCGAAGCGCGGCCCCTGGTAGTCGAAAAAGAAACCGGGTGTGGTCTTGTCCTTGCCCAGCCCCAGATCCGAATCCAGATCCACCGCGATGGGCTGGCCATTCTGGATGCCCTGGAAATGGCCGGTCAGGGTGGGCCCATAGACCTGGCCTCCGAAGGTGACGGAGCGCGCCGAAGGCGCGGCAACCTCCGTCCGTCCCATCTGGGCGAAGGCGGCGGTGCAGCAGAGGGCAAGGGCGAGGGGCGCGGTACGCATGGTTCCTCCCGGGGATAGTCGCCCTATCGGCAGGCCTCAGACCTTCATCAACTTCCGGTAAGCCTCCAGGAAGTCCTTGGGCTGGGGCAGGATCTCGTCCTCCAGGGACGGGTGATAGGCCACCCAAGTATCCTTGGCAGCCACCCGGCGCACGGGGGCGTCCAGGTGGAAGAACAACTCGTCGGCGATGCGGGCGGCGATCTCGCTGCCATAGCCCCAGCTCAGGGTGTCCTCGTGGGCCACGATCACCCGGTGGGTCTTCTTCACGCTGCGCTCGATGGCGGCCCAGTCGTAGGGGTTCAGGCTGCGGAGATCGAGGATCTCCACGGAAATACCTTCCTTCTCCGCCTCCCGGGCGGCCTGCACGGCGCGGTGCACCGTGTTGCCGTAGGTGATCACCGACAGGTCGCTGCCCTCCCGCACCATCCGGGCCTTCCCGAAGGGGATCATGAAGTCGGGGCCGGGGTCGTTGCCCTTGTTGTGGGTCTGCCGATAGAGGTGCTTGGGCTCCAGGAAGAGCACCGGGTCGTCACAGCGGATGGCGGTGCGCAGCAGGCCGGCCGCGTCCAGGGCGGTGCTGGGGCAGATCACCCGCAGACCCGGGATGTGGGTGAAGGTGCTCTCGCCGCACTGGCTGTGGTAGGTGGCGCCACCCATGAGGTAGCCGGCGATGGGGACCCGCACCACCATGGGCGCCTTGAAGTCCCCGTTGGAGCGCCAGCGGATGTTGGCCAGCTCGTCGCGGAGCTGCTGCATGGCGGGCCAGATGTAGTCGAAGAACTGGATCTCCACCACGGGCTTGAAGCCCCGCGCGGCGAGGCCGATGGCCCGGCCCACGATGGTGGCCTCCGCCAGGGGCGAGTTGTAGACACGGTGGCTGCCGAACTGCTTCTGCAACCCGTGGGTGGCCTTGAAGACGCCGCCCTTGCCCTTCACCTCCTCCAGGATCTCGGTCCGGCTGGCGTCCGCCACGTCCTCGCCGAACAGGAGGATGCGGGGATCCCGCGCCATCTCGTACTTCAAGGTGGCGTTGATGAGGTCGATCATCGTCTTTGCGCCCGTGGCCTGGTCCCCCGCACGGTCCTCGGTGTCGAAGGCGGACGAGGTCGGATCCACGTCCTCGCTGTAGAGGTGCCGGTAGTAGCTGCCGCTCTCCGGCAGCTTCGCGGTTTCAGCCTCGGCCCAGGCCTGGTCGACTTCCGCCTGCACCTCCTCGCGGAGCATGTGGAGCTGGGCCTCGGTCAGGTCCCCCTGCGCCACCAGACGCTCGGCGAAGGTCCGCACCGGATCGCGGCGGGCCTCCGCCTCGCGCTGGGCCTTGGACTTGTAGAGCTGCTCATCGTCCGAGAGCGAGTGGCTGTAGGGCCGGATGACCCGGGCCCGCACCAGGGCCGGGCCCTTGCGCGACCGGGCGTGGTCCACGGCCGTTTGCATGGCCTCGAAACTGGCGATGGGATCGCAACCGTCCACGTCATCCAGGATCAACAGCCCATGGGCCTCGTAACCCTTGAGCAGGGCCGCCACATTGCCGCCGGGGTACTGCACCTCGCTGGGCACGCTGATGGCGTAGCCGTTGTCCTCCACCAGGAAGACCACGGGCACCTTGAGGTTCACGGCGTTGCTC
>JAJZQW010000073.1 GCA_021802985.1 Acidobacteriota bacterium
ATGATGGAACCCGAGGTGTCGCCGGTCAGGCCGATGATGGCGGAGATGTCGTAGGTGGTGATGAGATCCTCCTTCACCGACAGCCCGGTCTTCTCGGCGGTGATGTTGGCCATCATCTCGAGGCTGCGGAGGGTGGATTCGATGAAGGGGTTGATGAAGGCGACGTTCATGGGGGCCTTTCCCGTTGGATGAACCCGTTTTCGGTCGGAGCCCCCCCGGGCATGACTAATGGGCGTTGAGGGCCCGCCCCCGGCCGGTCAGGATGGAAGGCCAGCCCGGAGGAAGCCATGCTCGACCGACTGCAGGCCGACCTGAAGACCGCCATGCTCGCCAGGGACGCCCCCCGGACCCAGGTCCTCCGGATGGCCCTCGCCGCCTACAAGAACGAGGCCGTGGCCAAGGGGCTGGGCCCTCAGGGGATCCTGGAGGAGGCTGACGCGCTGGCCGTGCTGAAGCGCCTGGTGAAGTCCCGGGAGGACAGCGTGGCCCAGTTCCAGAAGGTGGGCCAGGCCGACCGGGCCGCCCAGGAGCAGGCCGAGATCACCCTCCTGAAGGCCTACCTGCCGGCCATGCTGGAGGGCGCGGATCTGGAGACCGCCGTGAGGGCCGCCATCGCCCAGACGGGCGCGGCCTCGAAGAAGGACATGGGGGCCGTGATGAAGGCCCTCCAGGCCGCCCACGGCGGCGCCTTCGACGGGAAGGCCGCCAGCGCCCTGGTGCAGGGCCTGCTGGGGTGACCCCACCCTTGATCACGGATGCGCGGGCCAGGCTCTGCCTGGACCGCGCATGGGGGTCGAAGGGGGGACTTCGCGAGCGGAGCGAGCAGGCGGTCCCCCTTTCCTGAGATAGACTCGAAGGTTCGAGGCCCCTGATGAAGCAGTCGAAGCTCCTGATCCAGACCCTCCGGGAGACCCCCCGGGATGCCGACGTGGTGAGCCAGCAGCTCATGATGCGGGCTGGCATGATCCAGAAGGCCGCGGCTGGCATCTACAGCTACCTGCCCCTGGCCTACCGCAGCATCCGCAAGTTCGAGGAGATCGTCCGCGAGGAGCTGGCCAAGGACGGCTGCCAGGAACTGCTCATGCCCGCGGTGCTGCCGGCGGAGCTGTGGCAGGAGAGCGGGCGCTGGAAGTTCTACGGCGACGAGCTGCTGCGGTTCTGCGACCGGAAGGCCAAGGCCGAGCTCGCGGAACGGCGCCAGCGGGGCGAGACGCCGGACGAGCGCGAGTACTACAACTTCTGCCTGGGCCCCACGCATGAAGAAGTGATCACCGACATCGTGCGCAAGAACGTGCGCAGCTACAAGCAGCTGCCCATGAACCTCTTCCAGATCCAGACCAAGTTCCGCGACGAGCGGCGCCCGCGTTTCGGCCTCATGCGGGGCCGCGAGTTCACCATGAAGGACGGCTACTCCTTCCACGTGGATGATGCCGACGCCGACCGTGAATACTGGGCCATGTTCAACGCCTACAAGCGGATCTTCGCCCGCCTCGGCGTCAAGTTCCGCCCCGTGGAGGCCGACAGCGGCGCCATCGGCGGCAGCTTCACCCACGAATTCCATGTGCTGGCCGGCAGCGGCGAGGACGCCATCCTCAGCTGCGACGGCTGTGAGTACACCTCCAACATCGAGAAGACGGAGGCGCCGGCGCTGCCTGTCGGCGACCACGGGCCTGCCTTGGAGCTTCAGTACCGTCACTTCCATACGCCTGGAGTACTCGGTCAGGAAGACCAGGCCAGAGCAATGCTGTTGCCCATGACACAGACGTCCAAGTTCTATCTGTTCAAAGCTACTTTCTCTGATGAACGTGGTGAGAAAAAGGTAGGAGTTGTCCTTAGGGGCGATCATGAAGTCAACGCCGTGAAGGTGAAGAATCACCTGGGGGCCTCTGATATCGAACTTCTCGAATTGGAAGTTGCAGAGGCGATATCTGGTGCTAAATCTGGATTTATTGGTCCAGTGGAATTTATGAATGGCAAAAACGCAGCTGGGTATGTGTTCGGTGAATACATGCTGGTTGATTCCAGTCTCCAACATGCTGTGAACCTTAGTTGCGGTGCCAATTCTACGGGCTATCACCATTTTAGTTTCTCGCCTGCCAGGGACCTGCCCGGCTGCACCTTCGCCGACCTGCGCATGGCCCAGGAGGGCGATGTCTGCCCCCGCTGCGGGAAGGGCCGCTACCAGGCCTTCCGCGGCATCGAAGTGGGCCAGGTCTTCAAGCTGGGTCTGAAGTACTCCAAGAGCATGGGCTGCACCTTCCTGGACGAGCAGGGCCGGGAGAACCCCATGGTGATGGGCTGCTACGGCATCGGCATCACCCGCACGGTGGCCGCGGCCATCGAGCAGAACTACGATGCCGACGGCATCCTCTGGCCCTGGCCCATCGCGCCCTATCAGGTGCACCTCCTCAGCCTGGATCCCGGCAACGCCGAGGTGGCGGCCGTGGCGGAACAGGTGGAGCGCGACCTGGAGGCTGCGGGCTTCGAGGTGCTGCACGACGACCGGGAGGGCATGAGCCCCGGCGCCAAGTTCAAGGATGCCGACCTGCTGGGCTTCCCCCTGCGCCTGATGGTGGGTACCAAGGGCCTCAAGGAGGGCGTGGTGGAGCTGCGGGACCGCCGCACCAAGGCGGTGCTGAAGCTCAAGCCCGAAGCCGCCGTGGCCGAGGTCTCCGCGGCCCGCGACCGCATCATGCTGGAACTGGAAACGGCGGGGGGGCGTTAGGGCCTCCCTTCAAATTGGGGTGCGGCCGCGCAAGGGGCGCCGCCCAAGCGAGACAAGGAGAACGACGATGGCGATAGCGGCACTATCGGCGAGGAGTTCGACGTGGTATCGCGCCGGGCGCCGCCCCTTGCCCTCCGGGACGTGGCCAGCCGCACCCCTGGCGGCGTTGCCGGCCTTGAACGATGTCTCGCATCGCCCTTCGGCCGGCGCCTTGCCAGAGGCGCGGCTGGCCGACGTCGCGGCTCACATCCAATTTGAAGGGAGGCCCTAATGGCCGAGGGCCGGGTCCACCTCACCACCTTCATCGAGGGGGTACTGGTTCACGGCCAGCAGACGCCCTTCGTCCTGCTGGTGCCCTCGCCCCACAGCCCCCACCGGGGCCTGCTGATGCCGGCCCAGGTGCCCTGGTCGCCCGGTTTCCTCCCCACCGCGCTGCTGAACGCCCAGATCGAAGGGGCCTGGGGCATGCCCTTCCGCTTCGTGGACAATTCCACGCTCCCCGTGGTCTTCGACGAACGCACCAGCCGCCTCCCCACCCCCTGGCTCCTGCGGCTGGAGGGTCTGGAGGGGCAGCAGCGGCTCTACCTGAGTCACCTGCTCCGGACCAAGGCGCCCGAGGATCAGCTTCCGCCGCCGCCCGCCGGAGGCCAGTGGATCAGCGAAAAGGCCCTTCAGACGGTGGACATGCTGCCCGGTGTGCGCCGCCTCTGCCAGGCCGCCCTGCAGACGGTGAAGGATGGGTAGCCCCCCGCCCTAAGGAAATACAAAAACGGCGCCCACGGGCGCCGTTTCACTGAGGACTGATGACCGAGGACTGAGGCCTGTCTTTACATCTGTTCGAAGGCGTTGAAGAAGTAGCTGACCTCGAACTTTGCGCTCTCAGGCTTGTCGGAACCGTGGGTGGCGTTGCGGCCGATGCTGGCCCCGAAGCGCTTGCGGAGGGTGCCCTCGGCGGCGTTGGCGGGATTGGTGGCGCCCATCAGGTCGCGCCAGCGGAGGATGGCATTCTCACCCTCGAGGACCATGAGGACCACGGGGCCTTCGACCATGAAGTTTTCCAGCTCCTGGTAGAAGCCCTTGCCCACGTGCTCGTGGTAGAACCCCTGGCAGATCGCCGGGGTCAGGCGGGTCAGCTTCAGGCCCACGATCTTCATGCCGCCCTGCTCGATGGCGGACAGGATCTCGCCGGTGTGGCCGGCCTTGACGGCGTCAGGCTTGACGATGGCAAAGGTTCGCTCAAGGGCCATGGTGCCTCCAGAATCCAAACAGTCAGTGTGCCTTGGCTGTGTAAATCCCGCAACCATGGATGGTTGGGAGTACCCGCCCAGGCTGGGAATCCGGAATCCCCCGCGCTACAATCGATGGTTTACGCGATCGGACGACTCCATGCTGGATAACCTCCTCAAGAAAATCATCGGCTCCAAGAATGATCGGGAGCTGAAGCGGCTCTGGGCGAAGGTCCAGTACATCAATGTCCTGGAGCCGGGGATCTCTGCCCTCAGCGACGATGAGCTGAAGGCCAAAACCCCCTATCTGAAGGCGAAGCTGGCGGCGGGCGCCACGCTGGAGGACATCCTGCCCGAGGCCTTCGCCGTGGTGCGGGAGGCCAGCAAGCGGGTGCTCAAGATGCGGCACTTCGACGTCCAGCTGGTGGGCGGCATGGTCCTGCACGAAGGCAAGGTTTCGGAGATGCGCACCGGTGAGGGCAAGACGCTCACGGCCACGTTGCCGCTCTACCTCAATGCCCTGGCGGGGAAGGGCGCGACCCTGGTGACCGTCAACGACTACCTGGCGCGACGCGACGCCGAGTGGATGGGCCGCCTCTACACCTGGCTGGGACTGACCGTGGGCATCATCCAGCATGGGCTGGAGGACCACCAGCGGCGCGAGGCCTACGCGTGCGACATCACCTACGCGACCAACAATGAACTGGGCTTCGACTACCTGCGCGACAACATGAAGTGGGATCTGGCCGACTTCACCCAGCGCGGGTTCAGCTACGCCATCGTGGACGAAGTGGACAGCATCCTCATCGATGAGGCCCGCACGCCGCTCATCATCGCCGGCAGCAGCGAGGAGGACACCTCCAAGTACTTCCGCATCGACGCGATCGTGCCCAAGCTCGTGATCGAGAAGGACTACAAGGTGGACGAGAAGGACCGCCAGGTGGCGCTCACCGACGAGGGCATCCGCAACGCGGAACAGCTCCTGGGTGTGCCGAACCTGTACGACCCCTCCGCCATCGAGACCCTCCATGGTCTCAACCAGGCGCTCCTCGCCCGCAACCTCTACAAGCTGGACGTGGACTATATGGTCCGCCCCAAGGAGGACGGCAAAGGCATGGAGGTGGTGATCGTGGACGAGTTCACCGGGCGTCTCATGCCCGGCCGGCGCTGGTCCAACGGCCTCCACCAGGCCATCGAGGCGAAGGAGGGCGTGGAGGTCAACGCCGAGAATCAGACCCTGGCCACCGTGACCTTCCAGAATTTCTTCCGGATGTACGACAAGCTCGCGGGCATGACGGGCACGGCCGAGACAGAGGCCACCGAACTCCACTCCATCTACAAGCTGGAAGTGATCATCGTGCCCACCAACCAGCCGATGATCCGCAAGGACTTCGCCGACACGGTCTTTGCCACGCGCGAGGGCAAGAAGAAGGCCATCGTCGAGGAGATCAAGGAACTGCACGCCAAGGGCCAGCCGATGCTCGTGGGCACGGCCAGCATCGAGAGCAGCGAGATGCTCTCCGAGGCCCTCAAGGCGGCGAAGGTTCCCCACGTGGTGCTGAATGCCAAGCACCACGAGCGGGAGGCCGAGATCGTGGCCCAGGCCGGGCGGAAGGGCGCCGTCACCATCGCCACCAACATGGCCGGCCGCGGCACCGACATCATCCTGGGCGGCAATCCCGAGGGCCTTGCCCGCCTGGAGGCCAAGAAGCGGAAGATCGAGCTCTACGATGAGAACGGTCTGGAGACTCCGGCCTTCAGCGCCCTCGTGGCGGAGATGGCCAAGCAGACCGCCGCCGAGCACGAGGAGGTCATCCAGCTGGGCGGCCTGCACATCCTGGGCACGGAGCGCCACGAGAGCCGCCGCATCGACAACCAGCTGCGCGGCCGCGCCGGTCGCCAGGGCGATCCAGGCTCCAGCCGCTTCTACCTCTCGCTGGAAGACGATCTGATGCGCATCTTCGGCGGGGATCGCATCAAGAACCTCATGGGCGCCATGGGCATGAACGATGACGAGCCCATCGAGGCGGGCATGGTCACCCGGGCCATTGAGCGCAGCCAGAAGCGGGTGGAGACCCAGAACTTCGAGATCCGGAAGCACCTGCTCGAGTACGACGATGTGATGAACAAGCAGCGCATCTTCTTCTACGGGTTGCGCACCGAGATCCTGAAGGGGAACACCAAGGACTACGTGCTGCAGGTCGCCGGCGAGATCGCCGAAGGCCTCGGCAACGATTTCCTCAGTGACAAGGGTGAACGTGATCTGCCGGGTTTCCGCGAGCGTGTGGAGCAGCTCTTCGCCATCACTGGAGAGGAGGTCGAGGCCGTGGGTCAGATGCCCCAGGCCCAGGGCATGGCGGCCCTGTCTGCCATGGTGCAGCGGATCTACTCGGAGAAGGATGAGCGCCTGGGCGGGGAGGGCATGCGCAGCTACGAACGCTGGTCCATCCTCCAGATCATCGACGCGGCCTGGAAGCGGCACCTGCTGGTCATGGACCACCTGAAGGAGGCCATCGGCTTCCGCGGCTACGGCCAGAAGGATCCCCTGGTCGAATACAAGCGGGAGTCCTACGAGTACTTCGAGCAGATGCGCTTCGGCTACGAGGACGAAATCATCTCGTACCTCTTCCGGGTGGAACCCCAGCCGTCCTATGTGCCGGATGAGGACTTCTTCCGCGGTCCATCCGAGGTCTTCGAACTCGGTCCCGATGAGCAGGGCAATCCACCCGAGGCCATCCAGCGGGTCATGCGATTCACGGCCGGCGGGCTGGAAGACTAGCCATCAGCTATCACTGGACTGACGGGGCCTTCGGGCCCTGTCTTTTTTACTGACCACCGAAAGCCGACAGCTGATAGCTTCTAGCCCATGGAGCTCATCATCGTCACAGGGCTGTCGGGGGCCGGCCGCCACTCGGTGCTGGGGGCGCTGGAGGACAGCGGCTGCACGGCCCTGGACAACGTGCCGCCCCGACTCCTCGAACCCCTGATCGAGCTGGAGGCCAAGCTGCGGCCAGGTCGGGTCCGGATCGCGGTGGGCATGGACAGCCGCCAGGAGGACTTCGTCGAGGATTTCGCCCCCCTGATGGCCCGCATGCAGGACGGCAGCATCCCCGTCCAGGTCGTCTTCGTGGAGGCCGATGACAGTGTGCTGTTGCGCCGGTATTCGGAGACCCGCCGCCCGCACCACCTGGCCCTGCTGGGATCCGCGGAGGAAGGGGTCCGCCGTGAGCGCGAACTCCTGGCCACCATTCGGGCGCAGGCCACCCTGATCCTGGACACCAGCCATCTGAACCTATCCGAACTGCGCCAGCGGCTGACGTCGCTGCTGCCGGAGCTCCCCGCCAGGGGAACGGCCATCCGGCTCCTGAGCTTCGGCTTCAAGCGGGGTGTGCCCGCGGATGCCGACGTGGTGCTGGATGCCCGCTTCCTGCCGAATCCCTTCTACGTGGAGGCCCTGAAGGCCCTCACCGGAAAGGATGCGGCGGTGAAGGAGTACCTGCTTGAGTTTCCGGAGTTTCGCGAGTTCCTGGAACGCACCGAATCCTGGCTGCGCTGGTCCATCCCCCTGGTGCGCCAGGAAGGCCGGGCCTATCACACCCTGGCCATCGGCTGCACCGGCGGCCAGCACCGCTCAGTGGCCCTGATCGAATTGTTGGCCCAGCGGTTGCACCCCGATGTCGAGGCCCTGGTGGTGAGGCACCGGGAGCTGGGAGGTTGATCAGGACGGGCGGAACACCACGTTCCGCTTGGCCAGTTCGGCCCGGATGAAATCCCAGCCGCCGGGCGTGCGGCCGATGAATTCCGGCGGGCTGATGCCCTTGCGGGCGAAGCCACCGGAGGCCACGAGCCGCACCGCCGCCGTGGCGGTGTAGCCCGTGGTGCGGGCCATGGAGGTGGTCTTGGTGGCTGGATCGTAGCGGTCCAGCAGGTTCAGCTCGGTGCGGACAGTCCGGCCGCCCTGCTCGCCTTCCACGACCACCCGCATGATGGTGAAGTCCTCGTCGCCCTCCTGCATGAACCACATGGGGAAGAGCAAGGCCGTGGAGAGGTCCAGGGGGCTGACCTCCACGTCCCCCACCCGGATCCGGTCCTTGCGGAAGAACCCACTCTCCCGCAGCATCCGCATCTTCTCGATGTGGCCCGGGTAGCGGAGGGTCTTCTCCTTCATGTCGGGGATCTCGGGGAAGGACTGGATGAGGCTCCGAAGACCGTCGGTGTTGAAGGACTCCAGGGTGCCCAGGCCCGCGAAGTCGAGCAGCTCGGGCTCGGAGAGGGCGGGCAGGGTCACCGTGCGGCCCTCCTTCACGTAGCGCGCCGGTCGGGTGTACTCCTCGATGACATCGATGGGGCTGAACCCGGCCTTGTATTCGTAAGGCCAGGTGCGCACCACGGGCAGCCCGCCCACCAGGCACTCGAAGCGGGTCACCCGGTCCCAGCGGCTCGCCGCGTCGCCGAGGATGATGTTGCCGCAGCCCGGCGCGATGCCGCAGTCCACCACGGCGGTGAGGTTCTTGGCCTTGGCCAGCGCATCCAGCTCGAAACAGTCCTCGTCGAAGAAGGAAATATCCACCAGGGTCTTCCCAGCCTCCAGCACGGCCTTGGCGGTGGCGAAGCCCATGAAGCCAGGGACGGCGCCCACCACCAGGTCCGCGTCCGCGACGGCGGTTTGTACGCCTGCGGGTGTGGCGAGATCGGCCTTCCGCGTGGTCAGTCGGGCGGTGGCCATGCGGGCCAGGGCTGTTTCCGACCGGTCCGCGACCGTCACCTTGAACTCCGTGGCCAAGTCCCTGGCCATGGCGCTGCCGACACGGCCGGCGCCCAGAACGACGATGTGCTGCATGGAATCCTCCAAACTCAGGTGGGGACGACGCGGGGCCGCACCCAGAGGTAGACGGGCCAGCCCAGGGCGACCAGGACCAGGCCGGGCCAGGAGTAGCTGGGGCGGTGGATGAACAGGGCGCCGACGATGGCGATGGCACCCATCAGGTAGAGGCCGGGCACGATGGGATAGCCCCAGACCCGCACGGGGCGCGGCAGGTCGGGCTTGCGCCAGCGGAGGAGGAAGACGCCGCCTACGGTGAACACGTAGAACAGGATGGTGGGCAGCATGACGAAGTCCAGCAGCTGGCCGAAGGTCCCCGTGAGCGTCAGGAGGCAGGTCCAGAGGGCCTGGATCCACAGGCCGAAGCCGGGGACGCCGTGCGCGTTGAGCTCCGCGGCCTTGGGGTAGAAGAGGCCGTCCTGGGCCATGCTCTGGTAGACGCGGGCGCCGGACAGGATCAGCCCATTCAGGCAGCCGAACATGGATACGAGGATGGAACCGGCCATGATCAACCCGCCGCCGGAACCCAGCAGGGCCTGCAGGGCGGCGCTGCCCACCCGGTCCTGGGAGGCCGTGGCGATGCCCGTGGGGCCCAGCACGCGGAGGTAGGCGGCATTGGCCAGGATGTAGAGGCCGCAGACCAGGGTGGTGCCGATGAGCAGGGAGAGAGGGATCGTGCGTTCTGGCGCCTTCACTTCCCCCGCGATGAAGGTGATGGAGTTCCAGGCGTCCGCCGAGAACATGCTGCCGGTCTGGACCACCAGCAGGGCCGTCAGGAAGGGCAGGGCGGGATCGTGGCCGGCCGGCACGTAAGGGCCCGCGACCGGGGCCACGATGGGATGGAGCCACAGCCCGAGGATCACCAGGGCGGCCAGGCCGCCGATCTTGGCCACGGTGAAGAGGTCCTGGATGCGGGCGCCCAGCTTCACGCCGTACAGGTTCACGGCACTGAGGAGCACCACCACGGCGATGGCCGAAATCCGCGCGGGGGTGAGGCCCAGGTGGTAGGGGCCCACGGCGATGGCCTGCGTGAGGTGCAGCACGGGCAGGTCCAGGTGGGGCCCGGTCCAGACCGCATCGCTGATGGACGGGAAGAAGCTGCCGAGGTACTTGCCGAAGCCCACGGCCACGGCGGCGATGGTGCCGCACTCGATGACCACGAAGAAGGTCCAACCGTACAGAAAGCCCGTCCCGGGGCCGTAGATCTCCCGCAGGTAGGTGTACTGCCCCCCGGCCTTCGGGTAGAGCCCCGCCAACTCCCCATAACTGAGGGCCGCGAAGAGCGTCAGGACCGCCGTCAGGCCCCAGGCCGCCAGGAGGAAGCCCCCCGAGCGCCCCGTCCGCACCATGTCCGCCGCGACGATAAAGACGCCCGATCCGATCATGGAACCGGCGATGAGCATGGTGGACGAAAACAGGCCCAGATGGCGGCGGTAGCCGGAGGCGTTCATGGTTCCTCGGAGTGGATGGAATGAAATTAACACGGCATGCTGGAGGGATGGCGCGGTCCCGCATCTCCCTCCGGTTTCTGGTGGTCACGGCCATCCTGGCCCTGGCCCCCGCGGCGGGCGCCTGGTGGGCCTGGAAGGGCCAGGGGCCCCTCCAGCAGCCGGCCACGGTATTGGTCCAGCGCGGGACCAGCATCAACCAGCTGGCGGACCAGATGGAGCAGGAGGGTGTCATCCGGTCCGCCTCGCTCTTCAAGCTCTGGGCCCGGGCCCGGAAGCTCCAACTCATCCGCGGCGAGTACACCATCAGCCCCCGGGCCAGCCTCTCCGATGTGGCGGGCAAGCTCCGCCGGGCGGAGATCCACTACACGGCCGTCTCCATTCCCGATGGCATCCATGCCTGGGCGCTGCAGAGGCGCCTGAAGGACTTCGTGCCGGAGGACGTCTTCTGGAAGCTGTGGACCAGCCCCCGCCTGGCCCGGACCGCCGGTTTCCCCGAAGCGGCGACGCTGGAGGGCCTGGTGGCCCCGGCGACCTACCGGCTGCACCATGCCATGGAGCCCGAGGAGGTCATGCTCATGCTGGTGGAGGCCTTCCGGAACCAGGTGAAGCCCAAGCTCGACGGTGGCGTCCTGCCCCCCTACCAGACGCTCATCCTGGCCAGCCTCGTGGAGAAGGAGACGAGGCTGCCCGAGGAGCAGCCGAGGGTGGCCGGGGTCTACTACAAGCGCCTGCGGATGGGGATGCGCCTCCAGTGCGATCCCACCAGCCTCTACGCGCGCTGGCAGGCCGGCGACCTGCGCTTCACCGGGCCCACGCCCGAGGACATCCGGCGTTTGAGTCGGTTCAATACCTACACCGTGGCGGGGCTTCCGCCCACGCCCATCGCCATCCCCAGTCTCTCGGCCATCGAAGCCGCCCGGGCGCCCCAGGTGGGCAAGGATCTCTATTTCGTGGCCACTGGCCTCGGAGGCCATGCCTTCGCGCCCTCGCTGTCCCTGCACAACCGGAACGTCAACGCCTACCGCAAGGAACTGGCCAGGCAGCGGCGGTTGACCCATGGCTAGGCTGCGGCTCGACCTGCTGCTGGTGGAGCGGGGCCTCTGCGAAAGCCGGACCCAGGCCCAGGCTCGGATCCTGGCCGGGGATGCCCTGGTGGATGGCCACCCCGTCACGAAGGCCGGCACGGCCGTGGACGAGGGGGCCGAACTCCGCCTGCGGGGCGGGGCGCCCCCGTTCGTCAGCCGGGGCGGCTTGAAGCTGGCCGGGGCCCTGGACCGCTGGGACCTCCGGCCCGAGGGCCTCGTCTGCTTCGACGCAGGGGCCAGTACGGGCGGCTTCACGGACTGTCTGCTCCAGCGCGGGGCAACGCGGGTCTACGCCGTGGATG